>CAYUXB010000388.1:0-2811 GCA_964448525.1 uncultured Acidimicrobiaceae bacterium | reverse complement strand
CCGACGTCATCCGCGCCGCCCTCGGCGAGGTCGAGGACTACCAGCGCGTCACCGTGCGCGGCGTCGAACCCGCCACCGTGCTCGGCTCCGCGGCGGCCGACCTCGCCCACCTCATGGCCGAGCTCATCGAGAACGCCCTGGTCTTCTCGCCGCCCGACGCCTCGGTCGACGTGCGAGGCCGCAACCGCCCGGACGGTTACACGCTCGCCATCATCGACAGCGGCCTCGGCATGCCCCCCGCCGACGTCGCCGCGGCCAACCGCCGGCTCGCCGGGGACGAGTCGTTCACGATCGCGCCGTCGAAGTACCTGGGCCACTACGTGGCCGGCAACCTCGCCGCCCGCCACGGCATCCGCGTGCACCTGGAGAACTCCCCCGGCAACGGCATCACCGCCACCATCGACCTCCCGCCGACGCTCCTGACGACCGACGCGGCGATCGCCCAGGCCGATGAACCGCACGCCGCCCGGGCCGTCTGGCCCCCCGAGCCGGAGGCCGACGCCGCAGCCCCGTCGACCGCTCTGCCCTCGGCCGGGCAGCCGACGGGGAACGGGCCGCCGCCGCCCGCCGGGCCGAACGGACCGATCCTGCCGACCGCACCCCTCGGACCGAACGGCTTCCCGCAGCCGCCGGCGTGGATGTCCTCGCCTCCGCCCCCGCCCGACCCCGACCCGGTGAACGGAACGTCGAGCCTCCCGCCGTGGGGCGACCCACCGGCGTCCACACCTGACGGGACCCCAGCCGGCGCGGGAAGTCTCGCCCGCCGCACCTCGAGCGGCCTGGTGAAGCGCTCGCCGCGGATCATCGACACCGGCGAGGTGCGCGCCGTCGGCCGTCCCACCGACGACGATCTGCTCGACATGCTCAGCCGCTATGCGCGGCCCGACGCCGCACCGTCCGCCGCACCTGCCCCTCCGGCACCGCCGGCTGCGCCCCGGGCGCCGCTCCCCCCGCCCTCGGCCCCGCCCCCCGCACCCGTCGAGGCACCGGGCAACGGCACCCGGTCCGAAGGGATCGGCGACAGCGCACCCGCAGACGGCGGCGTCACCGGCTCCGGCCTCGCCCGCCGCGTGCGTGGCGCCCAGCTCCCCACCGCCAAACCGGTGTCGATCCGTCGCGGGCCCGGTTCCTCCGACGGCGGGCAGGCCGCCTCCGAGCCCCCTCGTCCCCGGCCCGATCCGCTGTCGCCGGACGACTCCCTGTTCACCTTCCTGTCGACGTTCACCGCCGGTGTGCAGCGGGGCCTGGAGGGCTCGCCCCCGGACGACGACGAGGCCGGACCGCCCCGAGGGTGACCATCGGTGGCCTCGGTCGACCCAGCGTGGCCACCGCAGACCGGTGTGACGAGTATTGCGTTCCCACCCGGCAGGCTCACGTGACGGGCGCCGGTTCGTTTGCCATGATGCTGCAACGCTTGTGATCGCTGGGGGTCACGCGAATCGTCGGGAAGCGCCGCCCTAGGGCGCGCGCCTTCGGCGATCCTGCGACACATCCACCCGGGCTCCCACAGGCGGTGAACCGCCCTAGTTCCACAACGGAGGCCCATCGTGCGCCGCGTCCCGATCCGCATGAAGCTCGCCGGCGCGCTCGCGGTGCCCCTCCTCGCTCTCGTGGTCGTCACGACCCTGGAGGTCGTGCAGTCGTCGCAGGACGCCCAACGGGTACGCGAGCAGGTCACGTTGGCCGAGGCGTCGATCGGGCCGGTGAGCCTGCTGAGCCACCTCGAGAACGAGCGCAACGCGGCCGCGGTGTACCTGCTCGGCGCCGAGGGCGCCTTCGCGCTGCCGGTCGAGGACAACGCGGCGGCGCGCCTCGCCACCGATCAGGCGATCGATCAGTTCCGATCCGAGGTCGAGGGCCGCGGCGGCGCGATCGAGGCGGCGTACAGCTCGGCGCTCGATCAGATGTCCTCCCTCGGCGCGCTGCGCGACGAGGTGGACGCCGTCCCCGACGCGAGCCGTTCGATGATGAACATCGACGTGGTGTCGGTGAACTTCGACGGCTACTCCGCGGTCATGGACCCCTTCTTCGATGCCAACAAGCGGGTCGCGCTCGCAGTGGACGACCCGGAGCTGCGCCGCGGTGCCGAGCTGGTCGACCTGAGCGCCCAGCAGACGAACATCCTGGCGATCCTCGTGCGCGACCTGATCCTCGCCGAGCTCGGGGGCTCGCAGCCCGACGGCGTGAACTCACCCCAGGAGATCAGGGCGATCGCGAGCGGTGTCGGCCGGCTGCGCGACAACGAGCGGCACATCGTCACCAAGGGGACGGGGAGCTACGCCGAGTTCGTCGACATGCTGTTCGCCGACGAGTCCGTGCAGCGGTTCCCCGAGGTGGTGGACGAGGCGATCAGCACGGGAGCGGCGAACCTGGACGACGTCGTCCTCCACTCGGCGGGCGACGACCCCGAGACCTTCGGCTACACCGTGTTCCGGCAGGGCGTCACCGACACGCTGGTGGAACGGGGCGACGAACTCGAATCGGCAGCCCAGGCGCGCCAGCGCTGGTTCGTCGTGCTGGCCGCCTTGGCGCTGATCGTCGCGACCCTCGTGACGTGGCTCGTGTCGCGCTCGATCACGAGGCCCCTGCGGTCGCTCACCCGCCAGGCCAAGGACATGGCCGAGCAGCGCCTCCCCGAGGCCGTCATCGACATCCTCGAGACCCCTCTCGGAGAAGACGTGCAGGTGCCCTCGATGCCCGCGGTTGAGGTCAGGACCCGCGACGAGGTGGCCGACGTCTCCGACGCGCTCAACACCGTGCAGGACACCGCGCTCGACCTGGCGGTCGAGCAGGCCGTGCTGCGGCGCAACA
>CAYUXB010000387.1:0-2821 GCA_964448525.1 uncultured Acidimicrobiaceae bacterium | reverse complement strand
GGTTCTTTTTCCTGCAAATTGTGGGCTTCTCGGCCTGTAGCGCGCGCCCTTCACGCGCGCGGGACGACCGTCCCACACCGGGGCGCCCTTGGTACCATCGCCCCGCGTCCCGGACCCGTGCCAAGGAGACCCGAGCTGTCCTCATCCGATCCCAACTACGACGCCGCCAGCGACACCTACCGCCAGATCTACCGCGGCCATGACAACGCCTCGGCCGTCACCAACACCGAGGGCCTGACCGTCTACTTCGACCCGGACACCAACGAGGTGCTCGGCTTCTCGATCGCGAACTTCTCCGCCTACTACGCCTCGCACCAGACCGAGGACGGCGAGTTCGAGGTCAACCTGCCCACCCGGGTCCCCGCGCCCCAGGAGGAGGAGATGGACTTCGACGCCGAGCAGATCCGCTCGGGCGTGCGCATCGCCGAGTTCTACTAGGACTCACCGACCATGATGGCGTCGGGGCCCTTGCCCGAGGGGACCATCGGGAAGACCTTCGCCATCGGGTTGACGTGGACGTCCACGAGGGCCGGTCCGTCGGTCGCGAAGGCCTCCGCCAGCGCGTCGTCGAGGTCCTCGGCGGCGTGGACGGTGGAGGCGTGGATCCCGTACGCGGCGGCGATGCCGGCGAAGCTGGGCTGGAAGGGCGCGAAGCTGGAGCCCGCGTAGCGCCCCTCCCAGAACAGCTCCTGCCACTGGCGCACCATGCCCAGGTAGCCGTTGTTCAGGATCACGACCTTCACCGGCAGGTTGTACATCTGGGCGGTCGAGAGCTCCTGGAGGGTCATCTCGAACGAGCCGTCGCCGCTGATCACCACGACGAGGTCGTCCGGCATCGCGACCTGGGCGCCCAGGGCGGCCGGCAGCCCGAAGCCCATCGTGCCGAGGCCACCCGAGGTGATCCAGCGCCGCGGGCGGTCGAAGGCGTAGTGCTGCGCGGCCCACATCTGGTGCTGGCCGACGTCCGTGCACACGATCGCGTCGCCGCGGGTGATCCGGTAGACCGACTGCACCACCCGCTGGGGCTGGATCGCGTCGCCGCCCTCCTCGATCCGGTACGGGTGCTGGCGCTTCCACGCGGCGATCTGCTCCACCCAGGCCGCGCGCCGGGCCGGGTCGTGGGCCTCGGGCAGGGCGGCGTACGCCTCGGCGAGGGCGGCCAGGGTGGGGGCGGCCTGGCCGGCGATGCCGATGTGGGCCGAGCGGTTCTTGGAGATCTCGGCCGGGTCGACGTCGATGTGGATGATCTTGGCGTTGGGCGCCCACTCGCTCATGACGGTCGACAGCACCCGCTCGTCGAAGCGGACGCCGACCGCGAGGATCACGTCGGCCGCCTGGAAGGCGTAGGTGGAGGCCGCGATCCCGTGCATGCCGGGCATGCCCACGAAGAGGGGGTGGGTGCCGGGGAAGCCGCCGAGGCCCATCAGGGTGGTGTTGACCGGGATCCCCGTGATCTCGGACAGGCGCGTGAGCTCCGCCGAGGCCTCGCCGGAGATGATCCCGCCGCCGGCGTAGACGACCGGCCGCTCGGCGGCCGCGAGGGCGCGCGCGGCGGCGGCCACCTGGCGCGGGTGCCCCGCCCCCTCGGGCGGGCGGTAGCCCGGCATCGGCGGCAGCGGGTCGGTGAAGTCCTCGACCTGGCGGGCCCACTGGTCGACGCAGACGTCGACCAGCACCGGCCCGGGCCGGCCGGACTGGGCGATGTGGAGCGCCTCGGTGAGCGCGCGCGTCAGGTCGTCGGCGTCGTTGACCAGGTACGAGTGCTTCACGATCGGGGCCATGATGCCGACGATGTCGGCCTCCTGGAACGCGTCGGTGCCGACCCGGTCGGAGCCGACCTGGCCGGTGATGGCCACCAGCGGCACCGAGTCCATGTAGGCGTCGGCGATCGGGGTGACCAGGTTCGTGGCGCCCGGCCCCGAGGTGGCCGTGCAGACGCCGGCCCGGCCGGTGACCTTCGCGTAGCCTTCGGCCATGTGGCCGGCACCCTGCTCGTGCCGCACCAGGAAGGTGCGGATGTCCGGATCGTCGTGGAGCGCGTCGAACAGGGGGATCACCGGTCCGCCCGGCAGACCGAAGATGGCGTCCACACCTGCCCGCTTGAGGCAGGCGAGAGTCGCGTCAACCGCGCGCATTGAGTGTGTCCTTCCGCCTGTCGTCCCGTGGTCTCGACGGGCGAGTCTAATGGACCGGACCGGGCTCGTCCCGACGCAGAGGAGAACCCCGCAGCCATGAGCACATCGCCCCCGCCGCCCCCCGGCCGGCCCGACAAGCCCTCCTTCGCCGAGGAGAACGCGACGAAGATCGCGTCCGAGTCGATCACCCACTACGACGAGGCCTCGGACACCTACCACTGCTCCTACGGGCCCCCCGTCCCGGCGGTCACCGTGCACGACCCCGAGCGCGGCCTGCTGGTGCGCGTCGAGCCCCAGAGCCGCCAGGTGGTGGGCTTCTCGATCCCCCAGTTCAAGCAGTGGCACGCCGAGCGCGCCGAGCCCGACGGCAGCTTCGAGGTGGACCTGCCCTCCATGTGGGCGCTCAGCCCGGACGACGAGATCCCGGGGGCGCCGCCGACCGACTGAGGCGTCGCGAAGGGGTGTTTCGGTACACTTCTTCGAATCGCTTAGGTACAAGCGCTACAAGGAGTGCGAATGGCGGTCGAAAGTCAGCGCGTCGAGGATTTCCGGCTCGCCAAGGAGCCGTACTACCTCCCGCTCGGCAACGAGGTCGAGCTCTTCGAGTCGGCCTACAACGCGCGCCTGCCGGTGATGCTCAAGGGCCCGACCGGGTGCGGCAAGACGCGCTTCGTCGAGCACATGGC
>CAYUXB010000386.1:0-2821 GCA_964448525.1 uncultured Acidimicrobiaceae bacterium | reverse complement strand
TGCGGCGACCGAGGTTGACGAAGCTGTCGGCGATGTTGCGCCGCAGCACGGCCTGCTCGACCGCCAGGTCGAGCGCGGTGTCCTGCACCGTGTTGAGCGCGTCGGCCACGTCGGCCACCTCGTCGCGGGTGGACGTGCGCACCGGGGCGATCGACGGCATCCTGACGTCCTCGCCGAGCGGGGTCTCCAGGATGTCGAGCACGGCGTCGGGCAGGCGCCGTTCGGCCATGTCCTTCGCCTCGCGGGTGAGCGAACGCAGGGGTCGGGTGATCGACCGGGACACGAGCCACGCAGCCAAGCTGGCCACGATGACGGCGGCGAGCGCCAGCACCAGGAACCAGCGCTGGCGGGCCTCGGCCGCGGCGCGGAGGTCGCTCGCCCTGTCGCGGATCAGGTCCTCCACCTGCTCCCCGAACACCGTGTAGGCCAGCTCGTCCGGATCCTCGCTCATCGCGTAGGTCGTCAGCGCCGTGATGTCGACCGCGCCGGTCTCCACGGCCTCGGCCACCACCTCGGGGAACCGCTGCACCTCCTCGGAGGCCATCAGCTCCTCGACCAATGGCGAGTACGCGCCGGTGGCGACCGACCTCATCGTCGCCCGGTTGGACTGGAGGTGGCCCAGCTTGCGGGAGATGAGCGCGATCTCCGGGGGTGTGTTCACCCCGTCCCGGTCGCCGCCGACCTGCGCCACCAACAGGTCGCGCACGAGAATGGCGACGATGTCGGTCTGGTTGCTGTTGAGATCGACGAGCTCGGCACCCTGGCGCAGCACCGGATCGTCGATGGCGACAGCCACGCGGCGGTTGGCCTCGACGAGCTGATCGCGAATCGCCGTGTAGTCGTCGAAGAGCCCGGACACGTTGTCGATGTTGAGGATCACGCGGTCGGCCGGCTGCGTGGCGGCCTCCACGGCGCGCAGTTCGTCGAGACCGTCGAGCGCCGCGAACGCCGGTGCGTAGGCATCGACGATCTGCTGGTCCTGCCGGTCGACCTCGGCTCGGAACTCCTCGATAGCCTCGTCGGTCACCTCGGCCGCCTCGACGGGGTCCTCGACCGGGAGGCTGAAGGCGTCCTGCATCCCGACCATGGCGACGCTCACGGCGTTCCGCTCCCACTCGAGGGCGCTCAGGATGCCGGTGGGGCCGAGGGAGATCTCGGCGAGGGCGGTCTGGTCGTTGATCTGCGACGCTTCATCCGCCGCGTTCCGCACCTCGAGCATGGTGACGACGACGAGGGCGCTCAGCGGCACCGCCAGAGCGCCGGCCAGCTTCATGCGAATGGGAACCCGACGCACGTTGGTCTCTCCGAGCGGTGGCGGACACGTTCAACACCCGACGGACGGAGGGTGCTGTGTCACCGTCACGTGCGCTCGTCGCAGCGGCGCAGCGCGGAGGTTTCGCCTGATCCCCGGCCATCAGTGCCGAAGCATCCTTGCAAAAATCCAGAGGTCATGCCACGGAGGGCGCGCGACATCGATGAACAGATACGGTTCGTGTTGATGCGGGTACGGGCCGCCGCTGTCGACCCGCCCGCGCGGAGGCGGTGCGAACGCGTCGTTTCAGGCTGGTGGTCGCTGCTCCGGGCGCGCATCGTCGAGGCCGCGCTGGACGCCGGCGGTGAAGCTCGACAGGAAGCTGTAGACGGCGTCGGCCGACTGCTTTCCCGGGGTGTTCGCGGGCGCGGCGGGCGCCGGGGGCGGGGACGCGAAACCGGCATCCGGCGGAGTGGCGGCGGCGAAGGGCGACCCGCCGGGCGCCGTGGGCGCGGGGGCGGGTCCCGGGTCGGCCGGCTTGGACGCCCGACGCAGCTGCACCGGGCTGGTCGTCGGGAGTTGCGCCCCGCGCACCCGCCGGGTGAGGCCACCGGAGGTCTCGGGACCCGCAGCCTGTCCGGCCCCCTGGCCCCCGCGAGAGCTCGACGGCGAACCCTGGAAGGGCGACAGACCGCTGAGCCCGGCTGCCAGTCCGCCGATGCCCGCGCTGGCCGCGGGGCGCGGGGCCGAGAACGGTGAGTCGTCCCGTGACGGGAGGGGTGCCTGCCGCGCCGGGTCGGGCGACGGCTGACGCCGGGCCGGCAGAGGCTGTGCGCCGGGAGCGGAGGGGAAGCCGCCCTGCGGCGCGGGACCCTGGCGGTCCGGCGTGACGGGCGCGGTGCCGGTGACCTGCTGGCCGGGGTTGGCGAATCGGCTGAGTGAGGAGAGGAGGTCCTGGTCCGGCCCGCGGCCGACGGCCTGGATCTCGCCCGTGTCGACCACCCGAGGTGTGCGCTTGACGAGACCGCTCGGCGTGCGGCGCGACTCGGCTTCGGCCTCGCTGGTGGGCACGCGTCGTGCCAGGCCGCTGAGCTGGGCCGGACCGGCGTCGGCGACGGGGGCCGGCGTGCTGAACCACGGGGGTTCGGCGCCGGTGTCGGCGCCCGGCGCCGGGTCGGGCCATGGTCCGGCTGCGTCGTCGCGGTAGGCGGGCACCCGGCCCGTGTCCCCGAAGTCGGCCCGGGGGAACGCCACGGGACGAGCCGGCTCCTGCGGCGGCAGGTGGCCGTAGCCGCCCCCGGCGGGAGGCAGGGAGGCGGGCTGACCGACGGACCGCCCACCGGGCAACGGGGCGGTGGGCGCGGGAAGGTCGCCGGCGGGCGCCGGGGGCCAGACCTCCCGAGCAGCATGCGGCTCGTCGGCGTGGGGGAGCGCCGAGTCGGACGTGAGCAGCGTGGGTGGCAGGTCGATCGTGGCGGTGATGCCGTTGCCGGGGGAGTTGTCGAGGTGGACGTGGATGCCGTGGCGGGCGGCGAGGTTGCCGGCCACGTAGTGGCCGAGGTACTTGGA
>CAYUXB010000385.1:0-2844 GCA_964448525.1 uncultured Acidimicrobiaceae bacterium | reverse complement strand
CGGCGCAAATCCAACAAATGGGGTTGATGCATCAAGGCTGTTCGATGTACACCAGAGCTGTGGTCACGCCCGCGATCGACCGGAAGCTCGCCCCCACGGCGTTCCTCCAGCTCGCCGCACATCCGCTTCGGTGGCGGTTGCTGGGCGAGCTCGCGCGCAGCGATCGGACGGTGCGCGAGCTGACCCGACTGGTCGATCAACCGCAGAACCTCGTCTCCTACCACCTGGGCAAGCTCCGCGACGGCCGCCTGGTCGCCGGGCGGCGCAGCTCCGCCGACGGCCGCGACGCGTACTACACCGTCGACCTCGCCCGCGTCGGCGAGATGCTCTCCGCCACCGGTGGCGTGCTCCACGCTGGGCTGCGTCTCGCACCTGTGCCCCCGCGCACCCGCCCACCGGGGGCGGCGAAGCCTCGCGTGCTGTTCCTGTGCACGGGCAACAGCGCCCGCTCCCAGATGGCCGAGGCGCTGGCGGTGGCCCGGTCCGGCGGCCGGGTCGTGGCGTTCAGCGCCGGCAGCCGGCCCAAGCCCCTGCACCCCAACGCCGTGCGGGTGATGCGCGACGAGCACGGCCTCGACCTGACCGGCTGGCGCTCGAAGCATCTGAGCGAGTTCGCGGAGGAGCGCTTCGACCGGGTGATCAGCCTGTGCGACCGGGTGCGCGAGGTCTGCCCCGAGTTCCCCGGCGAGCCGGAGACCATTCACTGGAGCATCCCCGACCCGAGCGCCGGCCACGCGGACGGCGCCAACGACGACGAGGCGTGCTACCCCGCCTTCCGCGCGACCGCGGCAGACCTGGAGACCCGCATCGGGTTCCTGCTCGCCGCGCTCGCGGCCCAACCCGACGACACCGCACCGACGACCCAGGAGGAGCAACCATGACCGAGCTGAACGACATGGTGAACGTGCGCTACATGGTCGACGACGTCGACGCCGCGATCGCGTTCTACACCAAGCACCTGGGCTTCGAGGTGCACACCGACGTCGCCCCCGCCTTCGCGGACGTCACCCGTGGCCACCTGCGACTGCTGCTCAGCGGGCCCACCAGCTCCGCCGGGCGGCCGATGCCCGACGGCGCCACGCCGGGGCCCGGTGGGTGGAACCGCATCCACCTCGTCGTGAGCGACCTCGCCGCGGAGGTCGAGAGCCTGCGCGACGCGGGACTGACGTTCCGCAACGACGTGGTCACCGGTCCCGGCGGATCGCAGATCCTGTTGGAGGATCCCTCCGGCAACGTCGTCGAGCTGTTCCAACCCGCCGGCACCTGACCGGCGCCGCCACCCCACGCCGGCCACGGCTACTCCGCGAGAGCCTCCGCCAGCAGCGGCGCGACGACGTCGACGGCATACGGCAAGCTGAGCGGGCTGTCGAAGCCGAGCGCACCGGCGAAGTCCGAGTCGAAGTCCCCGACGTACACGACGCGGCCCTCCTGGACGGCATCGAGCCCCTGGAGCAGCTCGTCCGACTCGTAGGCGTCCTCGTCGCCGATCAGGACCAGCAGCTCCTGGTCGAGCAGGTCCACCTGCTCGCGGCTGATCTCGCCCGTCGTCTCCGGCATCGTGAACCCGAGCGAGGTGAACAGCCCGATGCGGGGATCGCCGGGCTCGAGCAGGTAGTAGCCCTCGGGGTCGACCCCGAACTGGATCGCGAGCGTGACGCCCTCGAACTCGGGGTGCGCGGCGCGCGTGGTCTCGAAGTGCGCCGCGACCTCGGTCACGATCTGCTCGGCCCGCTCGGGCTGGCCGAGCGCCCGGCCGACATCACGGGTGTGGGCCTCCCACAGGCTGCCGACGTTGGGCTCCACGACCGTCGGGGCGATCTGCGACAACGTCTCGTACTCGTCCTCCTCGAGGTACGAGTAGGCGAGGATCAGGTCGGGTCGGGCACCGGCGATCTCCTCGTAGTTGAGGACGCCGTCGCTGTCGGACACCTTCACCGGCGTCGCCCCCGCGAGGGCCTCCTGCGCCCAGGGCCGGGCGTCCTCGTCGAACGTGCCGATGAAGTCGCGGACCCCGACCGGGACGACACCGAAGGCGAGGGCGTAGTCGGCGTCGTTGAAGCCGGCCGTCACGACCCGCTCGGGCGCCTCCGGGATCTCCGTGGTGCCGTAGATGTGCTCGATGGTGACCGGGAAATCGCCGTCGGCCACCCCGGCCGCATCACTCTCGGACGCGGCCGCGGTGTCGGCGTCGTCGCCGTCGTCGTCACCTCCGCACGCCGCGACCAGCGCGAGTGGCAGGAGCAGAGCGAGGGCGGTCGACCAGGGGCGGGAGCGCATGGAGCGGAAGCATTGTTAGGCACCCTTGATGCTGTCAATTCAGCAGCTGGACCACGCCATGTCTGCCATCAGACCGCCACGAGACGGCGGATGGCGGAGGCGATGTCGTCGCGATCCGGCAGCCAGGCCTTCTCGAGCGGCGGGGCGTACGGCGGCGGGGTCGGGCCGGCGCCGATGCGCTCGATCGGGGCGTCGAGGTGCCAGAACGCCTCGCGGCCGACCACCGCCGCGATCTCCGCGCCGATGCCGAACGAGACGACGGCCTCGTGGGCGATCAGGAGGCGGCTGGTCTTGGCGACCGAGGTCAGGATCGGCGCGGTGTCGAGCGGGGCGACGGTCCGCAGGTCGATCACCTCGACCGAGATGCCCTCGTCCGCCAGCGCGGCCGCGGCGGCGAGCGCCTCGTGGACCATCCGCGACACCGACACCACCGTCACGTCGGTGCCGGCCCGCACCACGGCGGAGCGCCCGATCGGCACGAGGTGATCGGCCGGCGGTTGAGGACCCTTCATCCCGTACATCAGCCGGTTCTCGATGAACACGACGGGGTTCGGGTCCTGGATGGCG
>CAYUXB010000384.1:0-2850 GCA_964448525.1 uncultured Acidimicrobiaceae bacterium | reverse complement strand
TTCGTCCTCGCCTACAAGACGTCCGGGGTGTTCAACCTGGCGTTCGGCGCGCAGGCGTACGCCTCCGCCGTCGTCTACTTCAAGACCCACACGGAGTGGGAGTGGGGCATCGTGCCCTCCCTGCTCGTGTCGGTCATCGTCCTCGCCCCGCTCCTCGGCTTCGCGCTGGAGTGGCTGATCTTCCGCCACCTGCGCACCGCGCCGGCCGTGTCGAAGCTCGTCGTCGCCCTCGGCGTGGCGGTGGCGCTGCCGAGCATCGTCAACCTCGTCACCGACTTCCGCACGGTCACCGGCAAGACGCCCGAAGGCGTCGTCCCCGACGGCAACAGCGTGTTCTACGACCCCTTCGGCGTGTACGCGTTCAGCCGGAACGAGCTCGTGGCGATGGGCGTCGCGGTCGCCGCGATGGCGGCGCTCGCCGCGCTGTTCCGCTACTCGGCCGTCGGCCTTCGGATGCGGGCGGTCGTCGAGAGCCCGCGCATGACCGAGCTCAACGGCATCGCCGCCGACCGCGTGTCGGCGTTCGCCTGGGCGCTGTCGTCGTTCTTCGCCGGCCTCGCCGGTGTGCTCATCGCCCCGCGGTTCAACACGCTCGCTCCCGAGGAGTTCTTCAACATCGTGGTGGTGGCGGTCGCCGCCGCGGCGGTGGGTCGCCTCGTGAGCCTGCCCGGCGCGTTGGCGGGCGGCCTTGGCCTCGGCGTGCTCATCGCGCTGTTCACCACGTTCGTCCCTCGCTGGAGCGACTCCTGGACCTGGCTGGCGCCGATCCAGGAGAACATCACCCCGGCGATCCCCTTCCTCGTGCTGTTCGGCGTGCTGGTCTTCGTCCCGAGCCTGCGGCGCCGGGCCGAGGCCGCCGACCCGCTCTCAGGCGTCGATCCGCCGCCCGTCTCCCAGGCCAGGGTCGAGCGCGACTCGCGCCGCACCGCGATCTCGTGGGCGATCGGTGCGGTGGCGCTGGGCGCGGTCGCCTGGGTGCTGCTCGGCGAGGGCAGCTCGGTCTGGATCTTCCTCGTCACCCAGGCGGTGGTGCTGGCGATCGTGTTCCTGTCGATCACCGTCATCACCGGGATCGGCGGGCACATCTCGCTGTGCCAGGGCGCCTTCGCCGCCATCGGTGGGTTCACCGTCTACCAACTGGCCGAGCTGCGGGGCTATCCGTCCCTCAGCGCGGCGCTGGTGGGCGGTGTCATCGCCGCTGGGGTCGGAGCGATGCTCGCGCTGCCGATCCGGCGGCTCGGTGGCATCTGGGTCGCCATCGCCACGCTGGCGTTCGCCTACTTCTTCGACGCGGTCATGGTGAAGTTCTCGTGGGTCGGCGGCTCCTCGCAGGCCGCGAAGGTCGTCCCCCGTCCGGTGCTCGGGCCCTGGGACTTCGCCAGCGACACCGCCTTCCTCGGGCTGGCGGTCGTGTCGCTGGCGATCGTGGCCACCGGGGTCGCGCTGTTCGCACGCAGCACGACCGGGCGTACGCTGCGGGCGCTGCGGGGGTCCGAGGTCGCGGCCCAGTCGATCGGCATCTCGCCGGTTCGCAGCCGGATGGTGGTGTTCGCGGTCGCGGCGTTCGTCGCCGCCTTCGGTGGGGCGCTGGTCGCCATCCACCAGGAGAACGTCAACTACGCCAACAACTTCACGCCGTTCGGCTCGCTGTTCTGGCTGGTGCTGGTGGTCACGTTCGGGGTGCGCACCCCCGGCGGCGCCGTGGCGGCGGCCGCAGCGTTCTCGCTGTTCGACCGGCTCGTCCTGCAGGGCACGGTGTTCGAGTGGATCCTCCGGTCGCCCGACCGGGTCCCCGACATCTTCCCGGTCGCCTCGAGCTGGCTCTACATCCTGTTCGGCCTCGGTGCGATCCAGTACGCCCGTCACCCGGAGGGCGTCATCGACCACATCCGTCGGCAGCAGCAGGAGCGCCGGGCCCGGCGCGCCGGCACGAACGCATCGCCGCCCGCCGGCCCACCCGGCGCCGAGGCGTCGACGCCGGAACCCCCGTCACCGACCGTCGAGCTGGAGGGGTCGCTCTCATGAGCGCCGTGCTGCGCACCCGGGAGATCGCCAAGCGCTTCGCCGGCATCGCCGCCCTCGACGGCGTCGACATCGAGGTCGCCCACGGCGAGCGGGTCGGACTGATCGGACCGAACGGCGCCGGGAAGACGACGTTGTTCAACTGCATCCTCGGGAACCTCGAGACCGACGGTGGTCGGGTCGAGCTCGACGGCGACGACGTCACCTCGCTGCCCGTGCACCAGCGGGCCCGCCGCGGGATCGGGCGCACGTTCCAGCGCATCGAGCTGTTCCCCGACTCCACGGCCCGAGATCACCTCGTCGTCGCCGACCGGGCGCAGCGCCGGCGGCACCGTTTCTGGCGCGACCTCTGCGGCCTTCGGCCCGAGGCGGCCGAGGTCGCCCGTTGCGACGAGGTGCTCGACCTCCTCGGGCTCGACGACCTGGCTGACGAGCCGATCGAGCGCCTGAGCCTCGGGCAGGGCCGCCTCGTGGAGGTGGGTCGGGCGTTGATGACCAACCCGAAGGTCCTGCTGCTCGACGAGCCCTCGTCGGGGCTCGACCGCACCGAGACCGCGGCGCTGGCCCAGACCCTGCGACGCATCCAGGCCGAGCGCGGCTTCGCGATCCTCCTCGTCGAACACGACATCGAGCTGGTGTCGTCGTTCACCACCCGGTCCTACCTGCTCGACTTCGGCCGTCTGCTCACGAGCGGGCCGACCGCCGAGGTCATGGCCAGCGACGAGATGCGCCACGCCTACCTCGGCGACCTCGAACCGCAGACCTCGGCATGACGGCGGGCTCGGGAGCGAGAAGGGGTGCCGACGTGGCGGAGGATTCCGGCGTGAC
>CAYUXB010000383.1:0-2885 GCA_964448525.1 uncultured Acidimicrobiaceae bacterium | reverse complement strand
CCTCCAGGCACATCCGGGTGGTGGGGTGGTCGCCGGGCCCGAAGCCCTCGCCCAGCGCCTGGACGAGCTCGCGCACGCCGTCGGGCGCCGGGGCGTGGGCCGGCGAGCGCCGGTACCAGCCGGCCAGCATCGCCGCCGGTGGGTCGGGCCAGCCCGGGACCTCGCCGAGCGCGCGCACCGGCAGCGGGCAGGCCGCCAGCGCCGCCGCGGCCGCCTCGGGCGCGCAGCGCGGCGCGCAGACCAGCCCGTCCGCCGTCATCCGCACCGGCTGGAGGGCGCAGAGGGCGGCGAAGGCGTCGCGGATCCGGGCCGGCGAGCCCTCGACGAGCAGGCCCGGGGGCAGCAGGGGGGTCTCGCTAGGGTGCGCCCCCGTGGAGCTCACCGCACCCTCCGAGCCGGCGCGCCGCGCCGGGGCCGCGCAGCCGGCGGTCGCCGCGCTCCCGCTCGACGAGCGCCTCGCGCGCTGCGCCCGCTCACGCGACGCGCTCGCCGCCGTCGCCGACGCGGTGGTCGACGCCGCCGTGTCCGAGGCCGGCCAGCCGCGCCGCTTCGCGCGGCGCGAGATGGAGTCGGCGCTCGGGCTCCTGGACGCCCTGCCGCAGCTCGCCGAGGCGATCCGGCCGCGGCCCGTGCCCGCCCGCTCCGGCGCCACGACGCTGGAGTGGGCCCCCTACGGGGTGGTGCTCGGCTGGCACGCGGCCAACTCGCCGGTCTGGGTCCCGACGGTGGTGGCCGCCTCGGCCCTCGTCGCCGGCAACGCGGTGGTGTCCCGGCCCTCCTCCCGGGTGCGCCGCACCACCGGCCTGGTGCTCGGGGCGCTGGCCGCGCCCTGGCCGGACGGCGCGATCGTCGCGGTGGACCTCCCCGGCCCCGAGGCCGAGGCGCTCGTCTGGGACCCGGGCGTCCACGCGGTGGTCGCCCACGCCTCCACCGCGACCTGCAAGCGCCAGCTGGCCGGGCTGGGGCGCGCCTACGGGCGCGGCGCGGCCCTGCGGCCCTACATCGCGGAGGGCTCGGGCAACGACGCGATGATCGTGCTGGCGGGGGCCGACCTCGACGCCGCGGCCGCGGCGGCCGCCCTCGCCGGCTTCGCCAACTCCGGCCAGCTCTGCATGGCGGCCAAGCGGATCATCGTGGAGCGGGCCGTCTGGGGGGCCTTCCGGCCGCGCCTCGCGGCGGCGGTCGGCGCCCTGCGGCTGGGCGACCCCGACGACCCGTCCACCGACGTCGGCCCGCTCGGCGAGGGACGGGCGCGCTCCTGGGCGCGCGCCGCGCTCGCCGAGGCCCGCGCGCGGGGGGCCGAGCCGGTCGTCGGGGAGGGCGAGCGCGGCCCCTTCTTCACCCCGACGATCGTCCGCCTGCCCCGGTCCGCGCTCGACGTGGCGCTGTGGCGCGAGGAGGGCTTCGCCCCGCTGCGCGGCCTGGTGGTCGCCGAGGACGCCGAGGACGCCCTGGCGCTCGCCAACGACACCCCGTACGCGCTCGGGGCGGCGGTCTTCGGCCCGGCCGAGGCGATCCTGCCGCGCCTGCGCGCCGTACGGGTGCTGGTCGACGAGGGGCCGCTCTACCAGGACGCCCACCTGGTGGTGGGGGGCGTCGGCGACAGCGGCACCGCCGGCGCCCGGCCCAAGATCGAGCAGATGGTCTTCGCCCGCCGGGTCCACCGCGCCGGGGGCTAGAGGAGCACGCGCAGGTGCTGCCAGCGGACGAAGGCCTCGAGGCCGGGCCGTCCCAGCTCGCAGCCGACCCCGGATCCGCGCCAGCCGGCGTAGGGCGCGTAGGGCACGACCACCCGCCAGCCGTTGACGGCCACCGTGCCCGAGCGCAGCGCCTGGGCGGTCTCGAGGGCGCCGCGCATGTCGGCGCCGCAGACGTAGTTCACCAGGCCGTAGTCGGGGCGGTTGGCCTCGGCGATCGCCGCGGCCGTGTCGGGCACCTCGAGCACGGCGACGATCGGGGTGAAGGGCTCCTCGTCGACCAGGCGCACCCCCGGCCCGGCGCCGGTCACCAGCGCCGGCGCCAGCCGGCCGGGGCCGACCTCCTCGCCGCCCTCGACGCGCGCGCCGTGGGCGCGGGCGTCCTCGAGCAGCGCGCGGTGGCGCGCCAGGCCGCGGTCGGTGCACATCGGCCCGAGCTCCAGGCCGGCGATGCGCGCGCGCATCCGCTCGAGCAGGTCTCCCGCGAGGGCGGGCGGCACCAGGACGCGGTTCACCGCGTAGCAGGCCTGGCCGGAGTTGACGTAGCCCTGCGCCACCGCGACCTCGGCGGCCAGGTCGAGGTCGGCGTCCGGCAGGACCACCAGCGCGCCGTGGCCGCCCAGCTCCAGCGAGAGCGCCTTCAGGCGCGGGGCGGCCCAGCCGGCGATCTGCTCGGCGACCCGCCGCGAGCCGGTGAAGGCCACCTTGGCCACCCGCGGGTGGGTGGCGAGGGCCTCGCCCACGAGCGGCCCGTCGCCGGTCAGGCAGCTCACGAGCCCCGCCGGGAGCCCGGACCGCTCGGCGATGTCGCACAGCGCCCAGGCGGCGAGGGGGGCCTCGATGGCGGGCTTCACCACCACCGCGCAGCCGGCCGCCAGGGCCGGCGCGAGCTTCCAGACCACCAGCGCCACCGGGAAGTTCCAGGGGGTGATCGCGGCGACCACGCCGACCGGGGCCGGGCGCACCCAGCTCCCGGTGGCGAGCGTGGGGCCGGGCATCTGCTGCACCCACATGCGCTCGGCCTCGGCGGCGAAGTGGTGGATCACCTCGGCCGCCCGGGCCACCTCGGCCCGGGCCTCGGCGAGGGGCTTTCCGACCTCGCGGTGGACCAGGTCGGCCAGGGCCGCCTGCTCCTCGTCGACGGCCGCCGCGTACGCCGCGAGGGCGCGGCCCCGGTCGGTCGGCGTG
>CAYUXB010000382.1:0-2887 GCA_964448525.1 uncultured Acidimicrobiaceae bacterium | reverse complement strand
GACTGTCGTCGCCGGCTCGACGTGTCGCCGCTCGGCGCCGGTGCGCTGGCCGGGTCCTCGCTGCCGCTCGATCCCGACGGCACCGCCGAGGACCTCGGCTTCGCCGCCCGCTTCGAGAACAGCCTCGACGCGGTGAGCGACCGCGACTTCGTGGCCGAGGCGCTCTTCGCGCTGAGCATGCTGGCCATCCACCTGTCCCGCATGGGTGAGGAGGTCATCCTCTGGTCGACCGACGAGTTCGGCTTCGCCCGGCTGGACGACGCCTACTCGACGGGCTCCTCGATGCTCCCCCAGAAGAAGAACCCCGACATCGCCGAGCTGGCGCGAGGCAAGGCGGGCCGCGTGATCGGCGACCTGACAGGCATCCTCGCGACCCTGAAGGGTTTGCCGCTCAGCTACAACCGCGACCTCCAGGAAGACAAGGAGCCGCTCTTCGACGCCGTCGATCAGATGGCGCTCGCCCTCACGGCGATGACGGGTCTGTACGGCACGCTCGGCTTCGATGTCGATCGCATGCAGCAGGCGGCAGACTCGCCCTACGCGGCGGCCACCGACCTGGCCGAGCTCCTCGTCGAGCGCGGCCTGCCGTTCCGGGACGCCCACGCCCTCGTCGGCGGGCTCGTGCGCGACAGCATGGAGCGGCGCGTGCCACTGGCCGAGTTGGTCGAGGCCCACCCGGATCTCGGCGTCGACGGTGCCGCCCTGCTCGAACCCGGCCGGCCGGTGACCCGACGCACCACGCCGGGCGGCGCCGGCCCCGATCCGGTGGCCACCCAGATCGAGCGGTTCGGCCGCCGCCTGGACGCAGACGTCGAGCGCATCGGCGTCGTCGGCGCTGCCGGATGAGCGCGGTGGGGGGCGACGGTGGGTCGGCGGACCCAGTGACCGACCGCGTGATCGATCGCTCGTTCCTGCGGCGCGATCCGCGTTCGGTGGCGCCGGAGCTCCTCAACAAGCTGCTCGTCCGCCGGGACGAGATACCCGCCGGTGCCGCTGACGACGCCGCAGGCGGCCTGCGGGTCGGTCGCATCGTGGAGGTCGAGGCGTACTGCGGTGCGGCCGATCCCGGCAGCCACGCCTACCGCGGGATGACGCCCCGCATTCGAACCATGTTCGGTCCGGCCGGCGGCCTGTACGTCTACTTCACCTACGGCATGCACTGGTGCGCCAACGTCGTGTGCGGCGACGAGGGCGAGGGCGTGGCGGTGCTGCTGCGGGCCCTGGCCCCGGTCGCCGGCGTCGACGCCATGCGCGCGGCCCGGCCGCAAGCGCGGCGCGAGCGCGACCTGTGCAGCGGCCCCGCCAAGCTGTGCCAGGCGTTCGGCCTCGACGGCGGGTTCGACGGCGCCGACCTGGTGAGCGCCGATCGGGGCGTGTGGCTGGCCGACGACGGCACTGCCCCTCCGGCACACCCGCACCAGACGACGCGCATCGGCCTCAGCGCAGGCGCCGAGCACCCCTGGCGCTGGTGCGTTCCCGGCGACCCCAACGTGTCGGGCACGGCCGCGCTGCGCGGTGTGCCGCCGCCCTCTGCACCGGGCCCGTGACAGGTCGGTGACAGCTGGGCCGGCCGCGATTGGTGGTGGTCCGGTTGCAAGTAGTGTCGGCGCCCGGCATGGGCGGGTTCTTCGAGGCGGCATTCGGCTTTCCAGCGGTGGTCTTCACGCTGCTGCTCGCGCCCGTCCTGGCCTACTGGATCGCCGTGGTGCTGGGGGCGCTCGACGTCGATCTGTTCGGCGAGCTGGGCATCGGCGCGGACGCCGATCTCGATGTCGGCGAGGTCGATGTCAGTGACCTCGACGTCGGTGATCTCGACGTCGGTGACGGCGGCGGCGATGTCGGCGGCGATGGCGATGGCGATGCCGCCGCCGACGGTGGCGGTCTGCTGGCCGGCTGGTGGCAGGCTCTCGGCCTCGCCGGCGTGCCGGTCACGCTCGCGGCCAGCCTGGTCGTCGTGTTCGGGTGGCTGGTGGCGCTCGTCGCCACGGCCGCGGCCGACAGCCTCGACGTTCCCGCTGCCGTCCGTCTGCTCGGCGGCGTGGTCGTCGTGGCCGTCGCGCTCGTCGCCGGTTCGCTGGCCGCGTCGGTGGCCGCCCGGCCCCTCGGGCGCCTGTTCGCGACGACGGAGGCCGAGAGCAACCGGGCCTTCGTCGGCCGCCTCTGCACGATCCGCACCGAGCGGGTCAGCGACAGCTTCGGCCAGGCCGAGGCCGCCGACCCCTCCGGCGCCACCGTGCTCGTCCAGGTGCGGGTGCCGCCCGCGGCGGACGGGCAGCACCCAACGACGCTCGCCCGCGGCGAGCAGGCGTTGATCTTCGACTACGACCCGGCGGCCGAGGTCTTCCTCGTGTGCCCGGTCGAGGCGCTCGAGGCCGGCGCAGACGGCCTCTCCTGAAACGACAGCCAGCCAGGGAGAGCACTAGATGTCTTCTGTTCTGATCACCGGCATCGTCGTGGTGGTCGCGGTCCTCGTCCTGTTGGGTGTGGGCGCGCTCCTCATGGTGTCGCGCCTGTACCGCAAGGTGGAGCAGGGCAAGGCGCTCATCGTGAGCACGATGCGCTCGGTGAAGGTCACCTTCACCGGCCAGGTCGTGATGCCGATCATCCACAAGGCCGAGGTGATGGACATCTCGGTCAAGACCATCGACATCGACCGCCGCGGCACCGAGGGCCTGATCTGCCGCGACAACATCCGGGCCGACATCAAGACCACGTTCTTCGTCAAGGTCAACAAGACCTCCGACGACGTCATCAAGGTGGCCCAGTCGATCGGCTGCGCCCGGGCGTCCGACCAGCGCACGCTCGACGAGCTGTTCAACGCCAAGTTCGCCGAGGCGCTGAAGACGGTCGGCAAGCAGCTCGACTTCGTCGACCTCTACACGAAGCG
>CAYUXB010000381.1:0-2893 GCA_964448525.1 uncultured Acidimicrobiaceae bacterium | reverse complement strand
ACGGCTCCGACAAGCCCGACGTGCGCTTCGGCATGGAGCTGGTCGAGCTCACCGACGTGTTCGCGTCGACCGGGTTCAAGGCGTTCACCGGGCAGACCGTCAAGGGCATCCGGGTGCCGGGCGGGGCCGAGCTGTCGCGCAAGAAGCTCGACGACCTGACCGACAAGGCCAAGCGCTGGGGGGCCAAGGGCCTCGTGTGGATGCGGGTGCAGGACGACGCGCTCGACAGCCCGGTCGCCAAGTTCCTGTCCGACGACGAGCTGGCCGGCATCCGCTCGAACCTGGAGGGCGAGGCCGGCGACCTGCTGCTCCTGGTGGCCGACAGCCGCCACGTCGTCCGCCACGTGCTCGGGCTGTTGCGGCTCGAGCTGGGGCGCCCGCCGGTCACCGCGGGCGGCTTCAACTTCCTGTGGGTCGTCGACTTCCCGCTGTTCGAGGGGCTGGGGGAGGACGGCAGCCCCGTCCCGGCGCA
The DNA here is from genome assembly GCA_964448525.1 of uncultured Acidimicrobiaceae bacterium. Classification (GTDB taxonomy): domain Bacteria; phylum Actinomycetota; class Acidimicrobiia; order Acidimicrobiales; family VFJN01; genus ZC4RG19. The sequence goes on along the minus strand of CAYUXB010000381.1, from coordinate 2,421 downwards.
CCACCCGTTCACGATGCCGCACGCCGACGACGTCGACCTGCTCACCTCCGACGACCCGGCCGACCTGCTCAAGGTGCGGTCACAGGCCTACGACCTGGTGCTGAACGGGTGGGAGCTCGGCTCCGGCTCGGTGCGGATCCACCGCTCCGACGTGCAGTCCACCATCTTCGGCCTGCTGGGCATCGGCGAGGAGGAGGCGCAGGCGAAGTTCGGCTTCCTGCTCGACGCCTTCCGGTACGGCGCCCCGCCGCACGCCGGCTTCGCCTTCGGCATCGACCGCCTCGTCGCCCTGCTCGTGGGCGAGGAGAACATCCGCGAGGTCATCGCCTTCCCCAAGACGCAGTCCGGGGCCGACCCGCTGACCAACGCCCCGACCCCGATCGACCCGGGCTACCTCGACGAGCTCGGCCTCCGCCTCCTGCCCCGCAAGACCTGAAGGCCGTCCGATCATGGCCGCGCGCCGGGCCCGGGGATCTGCACCGCCTCCGCGCGGCCCGACAGCATCGCCCCGCATCCCGGTCGAGACCGAGCCGCTCGATCTCGCCGACCTCGACGATCACGAGACCCACGAAGGCGTCGCCTGCGACAGCGGGGTCCTGCTCGGACAAACGATCGCCGGGCTGTCGCTGCGCGGCGGGGTGCTGGCAGGGTGCCGCCTGACCGGTGTCACCCTGCCCGACCTCGAGCTCGTCGACGTGGTGCTCCGCGACTGCGACCTGTCGGGAGCCGATCTCAGCGGAGCCCGGCTGCGACCTGGTGATCGGGAGCGACCAGGTCGTGGAGTTGGCCGTGGCGCTGTTCGCCACCCGCAACGTCGTCATCGACGACGACCCCGACGACTCCGACATCGGGTCTGACCTCGACATCGGACCCGAACTCGGTGCCGACCGGCAAGTCGACTGATCGGGCGACCGACGCCGCGTCCTGACAGCGGTGCCTCGGCGCCCTGCTCAGAGCTGGTCGAGGAGCGACGCCAGCACCTCGGCCACATCGTCGCGACGCCGGCGCCAGCGCGACCCGGCCATGCGGATCCCGCTGCTCCCGACCACCGCACCGGCGGGCAGCGCACCGACGAGGAGGACCGGCTCGGCGAGCACGGCCCCCACGACACCGGTTGTCACGGCGACGGCGGAGCCGACTGCGGCGCCGCCCGCCACAGCGTTGGCGCGGCTGGCGGCGAGGTCGGCCTCGATGCGCACCAGCGTGCGGTCGTCGGCGGGGGTGACCACGACGTCGATGGTGCGGAGACCTTCGAGCTTGATCGCCCCGCCGAAGTCGAGGTTGCGCCGCAGGCTGGCCACCAGGTCGCTGCGCTGGCGGTACAGCGAGCGGTCTCCGGCGCGCCGGCGCAGCTCGAGCATCTGCGTGCGCATGAACCGGTCGACCGCGGCGAGGACGGCCTCCGGCGGTGTGTCCACGAGTCGCTGCTGGCACACGATCCGGGAGGCGGCCTTCCGTCCCCGCTTCTTCGCCGGCTCCTGCGCAGGGAGCGCACCGACCCGCAGCTCGGCCACGGCCTGGCGCACGGCGGCGGGGGAGAGGCCCACCTCGCGGGCGGCCTCCTCGACCGCGGCGGTTTCGTAGCCGACCGCCAGGGCGTTGTCGGCGTCCGCCGCGTCGAGCTCGGCAGCTCGCCGCAACACGAGCGCGACCTCGTCGCTGGTCAACTTCGCGGAGCGCCGCACCTCGGACACCCCGTCATTCTCTCGCACCGGCGTCCGCTCGCCACCCCCACATCGCCCGGCCGCCGCTCTCCGGACCGGGTTCCGTGCTCAGGATCGGTTGCGGAGCAACCAGATCGGCGCACAGAACCGCGACGACGCCAACCCGGGGGGCCCGCATCGGACGCCGCCCGGGACACCGCACGCCCGAGCACCGGGGCGGCACCGGCATGACCACCGGGTCGGTAGCCTCGCCGCGATGGCACCATCGTCGGCGACCGGGGGAGGCGACCTGTTCGCGGCCGCGGCCGAGGAGCAGCTCGCGCAGCAGGCTCCGCTCGCGGCCCGGCTGCGGCCGATGCGCCTCGATGACATCGTCGGCCAGGACGAACTGGTCGGCCCCGGCAAGCCGTTGCGGGTGCTTGTGGAGTCCGACCGGTTGTCCTCCGCCATCTTCTGGGGGCCGCCCGGGACGGGCAAGACAACGCTCGCCCAGGTCATCGCCCGGCATACCGCCAAGGCGTACGAGCAGCTCTCCGCCGTGTCCGCCAGCGTCAAGGACGTCCGCGAGATCGTCGCCAAGGCGAGCCAGCGACTGGGGGAGCGGGGGCAGGGCACGATCCTGTTCCTCGACGAGGTCCACCGGTTCAACAAGTCCCAGCAGGACGCACTGTTGCCCTCGGTCGAGAGCGGCCTGCTCGTGCTGGTGGGGGCCACCACCGAGAACCCGTACTTCGAGGTCAACCCGCCGCTGCTGTCG
>CAYUXB010000380.1:0-2902 GCA_964448525.1 uncultured Acidimicrobiaceae bacterium | reverse complement strand
CCCGTCGGGCGCCAGATCAGGGCAACGAACAGCCACGATTTCGCCGACAGATCTGGTCGCTGGAGCGACCAGATCTGTCGGGAAAATCCTTGGGGCACCACCGCGCCCCGGCGCAACGCAACCTCTACGCGGCGAGGCGGTAGCCGCGGCGGAAGACCGTCTCGAGCAGGTGGCCGTTCACCCCGAGCCGGCGGCGCAGGCGGGCGACCGTGACCTCGACCGCGTGCTCGTCGGCCTCGCCGTCGGGCCACACCACCGACAGCAGCTCGCTCTTCGACACCACGACGCCGGGGCGTCGAGCGAGGGCAGCGAGCAGCGCCCGCTCGCGCCCGCTCAGCTGGACCGTCTCCCCTGCGAGCGTCACCAGCCGGCCCTGCATGTGCACGACGTCCGACCCGAGGCGGAAGCGGACCGCTCGGCCGGCCAGGGCCTCCGCCAGCGTCATCACCATCGACCCGAGCCGGGGGCGGACCGGGACCACCGGCTCGCCGAAGCCGGCGTCGACCGCCGCCTTGCCGCACACCGGCCCGACACAGGCGACCACCACCCCCTTGTCGAACCCGCGTCGTAGGGCGCCGAGGAGGCCTTCGTTGTCGGCGATCTCACAGAGGCTCTCGATCTGGGGCCGGGCCGTGAAGGTGACGGCGTCGATCCGCCGGTCCGCGATGGCCTGGGCGAGGCGGACCGCGGGCCCGGTGTCGTCCGGCAGCGACCAGCGGTAGACCGGGATGGGCACGACGTCGGCGCCCATCTCGACCAGGGCATCGGCCAGCGGCTGGACACGGGCGCCGTCGAGCTGCAGCCCGATGCGCACCCCGGCGATGCCGCCGCGACCCAACTCGTCGAGGATCTCGCTCGACACCCCGTTGGAGGTGCTCCACTCCACCGGGAGGCCCACCGTCACGGCCGCACCGTGGGCCTTCGGCCCGCGCACGAACACCCGTGACCTCCCGAGCGCCGCGATCAGCGCCTCGGCGCGCCCCAACACCTCGGCCGCCTCCACCACGCCCCGCACGCCGATGCCCGTGCTCAGGACGGTGACGTCCGGCGGGCGGGCGATCAGATCCTCGATCGCGTCGGCGAAGGCGCCGTCGACCGTGACGGGGTGCGTGCGGATGGCCGGGCCGTGCACCACGGTGGCACCCCGCCGCTCCAGCATGGCGATCTGCTCGCCGGCGCGGCGATCGGCCGTCACCCCGACGACGAATCCGGACATCTCCTCCAGCGACACCCGTGCATCGTGGTCGCACGATGTTGCCCTGGTGTTTCGCCGCCGTTACCGCGGCCTCACCTGGTGCTGTACGGCCAGTGGCATCGGTCACGCCGGCATCCACCACCCGCTGACGCGTCGGATGTAGACCAGACCCACGCCCCTCCAATCGCAAGGAGGCAGCCATGAGCCCGATCGTGATCGACCGTCCCGTGGTCACCGACAGCGTGCTCCGGCCGCTGCTCGGCGCCAGCGTCGTGGTGCGGACGGCCTCCGCGCTGTGGCGAGGCACCTTGCTGTCGTGTGTCAAGGACAGCGCCTGGTTCGTCGTCGACGACGTCGACGTGGTCGTTCCCCTCGACGACCTGCTGACGGTCCGCGCGGCCTGAACGTCCCCCACACCTGCCGCACGCCCCTGCCTCGGCGGGCGAGCGCTGTATGATCGCGCTGTATGTCGATGACCCGCACCCAGATCTACCTCAGTCGCGACCTGCGCGCCCGGGTGGACGAGCGGGCCGAGGCCGAGGGCAAGACCATGGCCGAGGTGGTGCGCGAGGCCGTCGAGCGGTACGTGGAGGCGCCACTCGACGTCGAGGCGGAACTCGATGCGACCTTCGGGGCGGTTCCGGGGGTCGAGGTGCCCTCCCGCGACGAGTGGGACCGTGGCTGATCTCCTGATCGACACCGATGTCTGCATCGACCACCTGCAGGGGGTCGAGCGCCTGCCCGCGCGCCAGGCGAAGCTCGCGTACTCCGTGGTCACACGTGCCGAGCTCCTCGCAGGCCCGAGCGAGCAGCACCCTGCCGCTCGGCGCTTGCTGGCGCCCCTCCGCGAGATGCCGGTCGACCGACGGGTCGCAGAGCGGGCCGCGGCCATCCGACGGGACTGCAGCCTTCGCTTGCCGGACGCCCTGATCGCCGGCACGGCGCTCGTCCACGACCTCAGCCTCCTGACGCGCAACCGGGCCGACTTCCGCCGAGTGCCGGGCCTGCGGCTCCGCTGAGCAGCAGGGAGCCGCCGACGAGCGGCGCCTGCCGGTTCGCGTTCCGATCCGCAGTTCGGAGGTCGACCGGGGAACCGATACGGTCCCGGCCATGAGCGCGCAGTTCATCTTCACGATGCGCAAGGTCAGCCGGTTCCACCCGCCGGACAAGGAGGTCCTGAAGGACGTCTCCCTGTCCTTCTACCCGGGCGCCAAGATCGGCGTCCTGGGTGCGAACGGGGCCGGCAAGTCGTCGCTGCTGCGCGTCATGGCGGGCGTGGACGACGGGTACACGGGCGAGGCGCGCCTCACCCCCGGGTTCAGCGTCGGCATGCTCGAACAGGAGCCCCAGCTCGACCCCGACAAGGACGTGCACGGCAACGTGATGGACGGCGTCGGCCAGGTCGCCGCCCTGCTCACCGAGTACGACGAGGTCATGGCCGGCTGGGCCGACCCGGAGGCCGACTACGAGAAGCTCGGTGCCCGGCAGGCCGACCTCGAGGCCAAGATCGAGGCCGCCGGCGCCTGGGACCTGTCCCGCACCACCGAGATCGCCATGGACGCCCTGCGCCTGCCGCCCGGCGACGCGGATGTCACGAAGCTGTCGGGTGGCGAGCGACGGCGCGTCGCTCTGTGCCGCCTGCTGCTCTCGCGCCCCGACCTCCTGCTGCTCGACGAGCCCACCAACCACCTCGACGCCGAGTCGGTG
>CAYUXB010000379.1:0-2989 GCA_964448525.1 uncultured Acidimicrobiaceae bacterium | reverse complement strand
GAGGTGAAGTCGGTCGCGTCCCCGGCCCGGTGACGCGACGGGCCCATCGCCGGTCAGTGCGGACGGTGCAGGACGCCGTGGAGGATCGCCTGCGTCAGCTCGTCGACGATGACGTCGCGCGGGGGTCGATCGGCGCCGAACGAGGTCGCCCCGAAGGCCGCCATCCCGGCGACCATCGCCACCGTCGACCGAGCGACCAGGTCGGGGTGGTTCGCCTGGGTGCCGAGGATGTCCATGCCCTCGGCGCCGATCTGGCCGAGCAGGGCGAGGGCGCGGTCGACCTCGGCGAGGCCGGCCTCGGCCAGCTCGTCCTCGCTCATCGCCTCGGACGCCCAGAGCGTCATCACGAGCCCGCGGTTGTCGACGAAGAGGTCGTAGAGCTGACCGAGGAACTGCCGAGCCATCGTCACCTCGTCGGTATCCCCGGGCATGGTCGACCGCCAGGTCTCGCCGAAGTCGTCGATGAAGGTCGTGAAGGGCACGACCAGCGCCTCGCGGAACAGCGCCGCCTTCGACCCGAAGTTGCGGAACAGCAGGTGCTCGGCGACGCCGGCCGCCTCGGCGACCTCGCGGGTGGTCGTGCTGCGGTAGTCCTGGCGGGCGAACAGATCGCGGGCCGCGTCGAGCAGCAGGCGACGGGGCTCGCCCCGCGACCGGCGCGTCGCCTTCGCCTGCTTGGCCACCGACGGGGGCTGGGGAGTTGCGCTCGGCACCGGTTCCGTTCCTGATCGCCCGCGGGCGCACCGGTTAGGATAGTGCGCACCATCTTAAGTGGGGTGGACGTGGTGTGGGACTGGATTGATCACTCGGGGAGACGTGCGCCGGCGGCGCCGTCCGCAGACGACGATAGGGAGTCGACGATGAGCGCGACGTCACCGGCACGGGCCGAGCGCCCCGTCACGAGGGTCGACTTCGTCAACCTCCGGCCCGAGGTGGCGCCCGACGCGCCCGCCCCGCAGCCCGACAACCACGAGCTCGCGCAGGCGGGCGCCATCCCCCTCGGCGACATGGTGATCGCCTGCAGCCGCACCCTCGTCGAGGAGACGCTGAAGAACCCGGCCGTGTTCTCGTCGGCCGACCTGGTCGACCAGGGCAACATTCGCCCGCTCATCCCGCTCGCGGTCGACCCGCCCGATCACGTCCGCTACCGCCGGCTGCTCGATCCCCTCTTCGCGCCGCGCCAGATCGACCGGCTCGACCACGACATCACGATGCGGGTCAACCACTTCATCGACCGGTTCGTCGACCGGGGCTCGTGCAACTTCACCGAGGAGTTCGCCGAGCTCTTCCCGTCGTCGGTGTTCCTCGGGATGATGGGGCTCGACTGGGACGAGCTCGACACCCTGGTCGTGCTGCGCGACGGCATCCTGCGCCCCGGCACCGCCGAGTCGGCCCCCGAGGAGCGCACCCGCATCCAGCGCGAGACCGCCGGGCAGGTCTACGCCTACTTCGACGCGGTGCTCGACGAGCGTGCCGCCGCGCCGAGCGACGACATCCTGTCGCTGCTCACCACCGCCGAGGCGGGCGGACAGGCGCTCACCCGCGACGAGATGCTCGACATCTGCTTCGTGCTGCTCACCGCCGGGCTCGACACCGTGACCGACTCGCTGACCTGCTTCTGGGCGTACCTCGCTCAGAACGACGAACACCGGCGCCGGCTGGTCGACGACCCGGCGCTCACCCCCGACGCCGTGGAGGAGCTGCTCCGCTGGGAGTCGCCGGTGCCCGCCGTCATCCGCTGGGCTCGCGAGGACCACCCCGTCGGCGAGCACCCGGTCGCCGCCGGCCACCTCGTCCTGGTCAACCTCGCCGCAGCCAACGTCGACCCCGAGCTGTACCCGGACCCGCTCGAGGTGCGCTTCGACCGCGACGTCAACCGCCACCTCGCCTTCGGCGGGGGGATCCACCGGTGCCTCGGCTCGCATCTGGCGCGGCGCGAGCTGCGCATCGCCCTGCGCGAGTGGCACCGGCGCATCCCCGACTACACGCTCGCCCCCGGCTACCGGGTCGCGTACCAACCGCCGCTGCGCTTCGTCCCCGACCTGCAGCTCACCTGGCCGACAGGTCGTTGAGCGCGGGGCTCGGGGCGCGGTCCCGGCGACGCCCGCCGCCCCTCTTTCCGGCTCGACCACACGGAGGACACATGGACGACGTACTCGGCTACAGCGACAAGACGGTCGTCGTGACCGGCGCCGCTTCAGGGATGGGCGCGGCGACCGCGCGGCTGCTCGTCGACCTCGGCGCCCGCGTCACCGCGCTCGACATCAGGCCGACCGAGGTGGCGGTTCGCCGCTTCGTCGAGGTCGACCTGCGCGACCGCGGCGCGATCGACGACGCGGTCGCGACGATCGACCACCCGGTCGACGCGCTGTTCAGCTGCGCCGGGCTGCCCGGCCCACCGTTCTCCGAGCTCGACACGATGCTCGTCAACTTCGTGGGCGCCCGCCACCTGGCGCAGCGTCTCGCGCTGTCGATGCCGTCGGGATCGTCGATCACCGCCATCTCGTCGTCGGCCGCCGTGGGCTGGCAGGACCAGATGGACACGATCGGGCCGCTGCTGGCCACCGACGGGTTCGACGAGGCGGTCGCCTGGCTGCAGGCGCACGAGGAATCGTGGTCGTGGAGCGGCTACCTGTTCTCGAAGTGGGTGGTCGACGCCTGGGTGGGCTGGTGGTACCCCGACCTGGCCGAGCGCGGCATCCGGATCAACTGCATCAACCCCGGTCCCACCGACACCGCGATGATGCCGGCGTTCCACGACTTCGCCACGAAGGAGGTCGTCGACCAGGCCGTCGGGCCGATCGGGCGCTACGCGCGGAGCGACGAGCAGGCGTGGGCGCTCGTGACCCTCGGCAGCCCGCGCCTGAGCTACGTCGCGGGTGAGGTTCTCGCCGTGGACGGCGGCTTCCAGGGCGCACGGGACACCGGCCGCCACCAGGCCGCGTGGGCCGACATGATCACCGACGCCTGACCCCTGGACGCAACGACT
>CAYUXB010000378.1:0-3007 GCA_964448525.1 uncultured Acidimicrobiaceae bacterium | reverse complement strand
GGCGACGGAGCCCGGACGACCGCAGGCGTGCCGGCGGCGCCGCCGGTTCAGCTCGCGGTCGCCGGGGCCACGAGGGGCCACGGGCGTTCCCGCTCGACGACCCGGGCCAGATCGAGCAGCAGGGCATCGTCGTGGTGGCGGGCGATGACCTGCATGCCGACGGGAAGCCCGTCCACCGTGCCTGCCGGGATCGAGATGGCCGGGTTGCCCACGATGTTGGCGGGGATCGTGAGCGCTCCGTTGTTCTCGGGGCCGACGGTCCGGTCGCCGACCCGGGTGTTGAGCGAGACCTCGGCCGGAAAGGCCGTGTCCGGGTTCGTGGCGCAGATCACGAGGTCCACCTGGTCGAACACCTCGGCCATGCGTTCGTTGGCCTCGGTGCGCTGCCGTTCGCAGGTGGCGGCAAGCTCGAGGTTGAACATCTGGTCGGCCATCTCCATGCCGAAGGCCATCTCGACCGTCATGTCGTCCTTGCAGCCCGGCCAGTGGTCGCCGAGCTCGCGCCGCAGCTGGGCGAGGTTCGACATCGCCCACTCGAAGCCCAGGCCGGGGAGGTGCACGGGCACGTCGAGGAGGCGCAGGCCGGCGTCGCGGGCGAGCGCCTCACCCGCCTCGCGCACCTTGGCCTCGACGTCGGAATGGACGACAGCGTTGCCGAGGTCCGGCGCGATCACGGCGGTCAGGCCCCGCAGCTCACGGGTGCCGAGGTCGCGCTCCCACCCGTCGATGCGGGGCAGGCTGTAAGGGTCGCGGGCGTCGTAGCCCGAGCACACGTCGTACCAACGGGCGACGTCGCGCACCGAGCGGGCCAGGCAGCCGATGACCACGGTGAGCGGAGCGATCCCGGTGCGTGGCCCGCGGGGGATGCGCCCCGCGGTGCCCTTCATGCCGACGAGGCCGCAGAACCCTGCGGGGATGCGGATGGAACCACCGCCGTCGCCCCCCGTGGCGATCGGGAGCAGGCCGCCGGCCACCGCGGCGGCCGAACCGCCCGAGGACCCGCCCGCCGTGCGGCCCGGCATCCAGGGGTTGTGGGTCACACCGTGCAGCCGGGTGATGCTGACGTTGAGCCCACCGAACTCGCTGGCCGTGGTCTGGCCGACCTTCACGACGCCGGCGGCCTCCAGCCGCTCGACCATGGTGGTGGTGTGGTCGCCGATCCGGTCGGCGAACACGAGGCTGCCCTCCGTCGCCGGCCACCCGGCGACCGGTTCGAGCTCCTTGACGCCGATCGGCACGCCGCCGAAGGGCTGGGACACGTCCGCGCCGGTTGCCGCGGCCCGCGCGCCCTCGGCGTCGACGAAGTGCACTGCGTTCAGCTCGCTCGCGTCGATCGCTTCCAGCACCGCGTCGAGCTCGTCGAGCGGCTTGCGGTCGCCGGAGCGGAAGGCGTCGACGAGGGAACAGGCATCACCCAGCCATGGCGTGTCGGTCATGGTCGGGCAGTCTGGCGCACGAGAACACGTTCCTGCCGAGTCGCCGGTGGGGCCGACCGGCAGCACGGCGACCGCACGCCGCGATGACGTGATCTGTCCGCTGAGCCACTTAGAGTCCGGTCGATGGACGCCCGCACCTGGCTCGGACTCGAGCCCACCCACAACCCCCTGCGCTGGGTGCTTCCTGTCACCCCGGCCATCTCCACCGTCGGCCCGTTCCTCTTCGGCGGCTGCGCGCTCGGCGCGGCGATCGCCGCCCTCGAGGCGACGAGCGGCCGCCCGGTCGTGTGGGCGACGGCGCAGTACCTGTCCTACGCCCACCCGCCCTCCGTGCTGGACGTCGACGTCACGCTCGCCGCCCAGGGACGCAGCATCACCCAGGGCCGCGTCGTCGGGCACGTGGCCGACACCGAGATCCTGACCGTGAACGCTGCACTCGGCAGCCGCGACCTCGACGTCGAGCAGGTGTGGGTCGAGATGCCGACCGTGCCGGGCCCGGACGACTGCGAGGTGCGGGGCCCGCGCTTCGCCGGCACGGAGTCGATCCAGGACCGCATCGACGTCCGCCTCGCATCGGCTCGTTCGTGGGAGGAGATCGAGGGCAACCCCGCCCCGGGCGGCCGGTCGCTGCTGTGGGCCCGGATGCCCGATCTTCTCGACCCGCAGTCGGGCGCCAGCCTGGCCATCCTCGGCGACTACGTGCCCTTCGGCATCGGCCAGGCCCTGGGCCGCACGGGCGGGGGCAACAGCCTCGACAACACGCTGCGCGTGTACCGGCTGGTGCCGACGGAGTGGGTGCTGCTCGACATCCGCATCCACGCGGTGGCGAACGGATTCGGCCACGGGGTCGTGCACCTCTGGGCGCAGGACGGCACCCTCCTGGCCACCGCCAGCCAGTCGACGATCGTGCGGATGCTGCCCCCGGAGGTCATCGAGCAGATGATGCGGGCGCAGCGGGCGGACTCACCCGACGGCGCCGTCCCACCGCCGGCGTCGTGACCCCGGGTCAGGATCCGGCCGCTGCGGTGTGACAGCATCCGGTCATGCAGCGCTACGGCATGACCATCCCCTTCGACGGCGTTCCCCTGCACGAGCAGCGTGACTGGATCGTCGAGCTGGCCGACCTCGGCTACACCGACGTGTGGTCGGCGGAGGCCAACGGCGCCGACGCCTTCACCCCCCTCGCGCTGGCCTCGGTGTGGGCTCCGTCGCTGCGCCTGGGCACGGCGATCGTGCCCGCGTTCACCCGCGGGCCGGGCGTGTTCGCCCAGTCCGTCGCGTCGCTGGCCCAGGCGGCGCCCGGTCGCTTCGTGCTCGGGGTGGGCACCTCGTCGAACGTCATCGTCGAAGGCTGGAACGGCATCCCCTTCGACCAGCCCTACCAGCGCACCCGCGACATCGTCCGCTTCCTGCGCAAGGCGCTGGCGGGCGAGAAGGTCACCGAGGAGTTCGAGACGTTCAAGGTGCGCGGCTTCAAGCTGGGCCTGCGCCCGTCGGAGCCCGTGCCGATCCTGGTCGCCGCCCTGCGCGAGGGCATGCTGCGCCTCGCCGGCCGCGAGTCCGACGGCGCC
>CAYUXB010000377.1:0-3060 GCA_964448525.1 uncultured Acidimicrobiaceae bacterium | reverse complement strand
GCGTTCTGGTTGTAGTCGACGAAGATGCGGGTGCCCCGCTCCTCCTTCCACCACGCGGCGGTGAGGATGTCGGGCCGGCGCCGCTCGAGCTCGCGGGCGACCGCCACGGCGGCGGCGCGCACCTCGTAGGAGTTCCACCGGGGTTCGAGCCGGGCGTACACGTGCACGCCCCGGCTGGCGGTCGTCTTGGGGTACGAGGTGATGCCCTGTTCGGTGAGCAGGGCGCGCAGCTCGCCGGCGGCCACCACCGCGTCGGCGAATCCCGTGCCCGGCTGCGGGTCGAGGTCGATGCGCAGCTCGTCGACGTGGTCCTCGTCGCCGGTGTCGACCCGGTAGGGCCAGACGTGGAAGCCGAGGCAGCCCAGGTTGACCGCCCAGATGAGGTGGGCGACGTCCTCGGCGACGAGCGCCTGGGACGTGGTGCCGTTGACGGTGCTGACCCTGGCGGTCACCAACCAGTCGGGCGCGTTGTCCGGCACCCGCTTCTGGAAGAAGGACGAACCGCCGGCACCTTCCGGGAAGCGCTGCATCAGCGTGGCCCGCCCGCTCATCGCGGCCATGATCGGTCCCTCGACGGCGAGGTAGTAGCGCACGAGGTCGAGCTTCGTCTCGCCGCGCTGGGGGAAGAACACCTTGTGGGGGCTGGTGACCCGCACCTCGCGGCCCGCTGCCTCGACGATCTCGACCTCACGCTTGGCCATGCCCCGCGCACGGTAGCGCCGGTGGCGGGCGCGGACGGGAGCTTTGGGCCTTCCGCCGACGGGGGATACCACGTACAGTGAGCTGCGTTCAGCATCGAGTGGTGGTAGCGCCCCGGTGAACGCCGGTTGCGTTGTCCCCCCGGGAGGTGACCAGTCGCCATAGTCTCCATGGAACGCGTTGCGTTCCTGCCGTCCTGCCGGTGTGGTTGGCGGCGATGATGGGACGATCGAGGCGCGGGCGATTCCTGGGAGGGACAGCGAGTGCGAGCAGTCCACAGCAACGGGGCGTGGAGCCGGTGAGCGGACGACGGTGGGGCGCGGCCCTGGCGGTCGGCGCGCTGATCCTCGGCGGCGTCGCCACGGGCGCGGGTGCCCAGGGGACGTCGTCGCCCGAGCCGGAACCCGTCGAGCCCCCGGCCGACAACGTGTTCCCCGTGCCCCTCCCGCACGAGGTGAGCTTCGCCGACAGCTGGCACGCCTGCCGCGACGGCTGCAGCCGCAAGCACAAGGGCAACGACCTCATGGCCGACGAGGGCGTGCCCGCCGTCGCCGTCGAGGCCGGCACCATCGCCAAGGTCGACGACACCGATGACGGGCTGGGCGGTCTCACCGTGTGGCTCCTCGGCGACTCCGGCGTGGCCTACTACTACGCGCACAACTCGCAGAACCTGGTGGCCGAGGGCCAGCGGGTGGCCCGTGGACAGATGATCGCCCGCGTCGGGCGCACGGGCAACGCCCGCACGACGCCCCCGCACGTCCACTTCCAGATCAACGTGTGCGGCCAGCTCTCGAGCGCCGAGCCCTGCGCGGTCGACCCCCACCCGTACCTGTCACGGTGGGCGCAGGCCCAGGTCGACGGTGGTGTCGACGGCGTCGGCTGGTATCAGGCGTCGACCGGCGCCTTCGGCCAGCGCTCCGAGGCGGGCTCGCCGCTGCCGGCGTTCCCGTTCGGCACGCCGGGTGCGACCGACGTGGTGCCGGTGGCGGGCGACTGGGACGGTGACGGCCGCGACTCCGTCGGTCTCTACCAGCGCTCGGACGCCACCTTCCACCTGCGCGACGACGAGGGTGCTCCCCTCACCCCGCTCGAGTTCGGCGAGCCCGGGCGCACGGATGTGTGGCCGGTCTCCGGCGACTTCGACGGCGACGGCCGCGACACCGTCGGGCTCTACCGCCAGGCCGAGGCCCACTTCGTGGTGCTGGTCGACGTCGGCGTGGAGTCGGCGCCCGTCGCCCTCGGCACGCCGGGCAGGCTCGACGCCCTGCCGGTGGTCGGGGACTGGGACGGCGACGGCCGCGACTCCCTCGGCGTCTACCACCAGGGCGATGCGGTGCTGCTGCGCCTCGACGACGGCGCCGAGCCGCTCGAACCGACGACGGTGGGAATCCCGAGCCCCGAGACGTTCCCTCTGGCGGGCGACTGGGACGGAGACGGCCGCGACACGATCGGCCTGCTGCGCCGCGACGCCGCGGTGTTCGACCTGCCGCTGCCGACCGCGGACGATCCGCTGGGCGTGCGCAACGTGCCGCTCGAAGGCGGGCCCGACGCGCTGCCCGTCGTCGGCGACTGGAACGGCCGCGACCTCGTGACCCTCGACGAGCTGCGCCAGATCTACGGCACGATCCCGGACGAGCCCAAGGTCGTGGAGGGTCTGCCGGCGCTCAACGCCGCGATGGCCCAGGCCGGCATCAGCACCCCCGGCCGCAAGGCGGCCTTCCTGGCGACGCTCCGCAGCGAGAGCGGGTTCCGCTTCGACGCGGTCGAGGCCGGCAACGAGGAGACCTACCGGGGCCGGGGCTTCATCCAGCTCACCGGTGACTTCAACTACCGGGCCGCGGGCGAGTTCCTCGAGGTCGACCTGCTCGACGACCCGGACCTCGCCATCAACGGCATGGTCAGCCCCGCCATCGCCGCCTGGTACTGGACGGTGGCCCGCAACATCAACGTGGCGGCCGACGAGCTCGACATGGCGGCGGTCAACATCGCCATCGGCTTCGCCCCCAGCGAGCGGCGCGACATGCTGCGCTGCAGCGACTTCCTGGCGGCGCTGCGCTACTACAGCGGCGGCGAGGTGCCCGAGGGCGTCAACTGCGAGCGCACGGCCCGCTCCCGGCTGCTGGCGTTCGCGCCCTCGCTGCCGATCCTGTCCCGGTCGGGCGGCGGCTCCGCTCCCGCGGGCACCGTGACGGCGGTCCCTGCCCCGGCCCCGACGGCACAGGCGACGGCTGCCGGCACCCCGGCTCCTGCGGATCCGGTCACCGTGCCGGCGGGCGCGACCGACCCTGCTGCACCGACGGCCTCGCCGGCGTCGGCCACCACCGCGGTGCTGCGCGCGCCCGCGGCCACGGCGCAAGCGGG
>CAYUXB010000376.1:0-3087 GCA_964448525.1 uncultured Acidimicrobiaceae bacterium | reverse complement strand
CCGGACACCGCCGTCCCGGACAGCACCGTCCCGGACACCGCCGTCCCGGACAACGCCGTCCCCGACAGCGCGGACTCCGACACCGCCGTCCCGGTCCCCGCGGATCCCGAGACGCCCGCCCCGGGCGACGTCGGCGACAGCGGGCGAGGCGGCGCGGTCGGGCGATCCGGCGCCGGGCTGGGACGCACCATCGCCGTCACCGCGGGCGTCCTGGTGTTGCTGTGGCTGCCACCGGTCATCGAGCAGGCCACGGGCGACTTCGGCAACCTCGGCAAGGCGCTCTTCTACTTCCGCCACAACGACGAGCCGAGCCAATCGCTCGGCGGCACGATCCGCATCCTGAGCGAGCAGTTCGCGCTGCCGCCGGCCTGGATGACCGGCCTGCGATCGATCGCAGGGTTGGAAGAGCCCGTCGCCCTGTACGGCCCGTTCCCGTTGCCGGTGCTGCTGGCGCCCGTGGCCGTGGCCGTCGTGTTCCTGTGGCGGCACGGTTCCCGCGATGCCCACCGGTTCCTCCTCACCGCAGCGGCGGCCACCGCGTTCGGCGGGGTGGCGATCCAGCGAACCACCGGGGTGGCCTTCTCCTACCGGCTGCACTGGACCAGCGTGCTCGGCATGCTCACGGGCGTCATCGTGGCCTGGAGCGGGTGGTTGGCACTGCGCCCGCACATCGACGCCGCCGGTGTGCGCCGGCTCACCGCCGGGGTCGCGGTGGCGCTGGTGGCCGGCGCCGCGGTCACGTCGGTGCAGGCCGCCCGAGCCGAGTCCCCCGAGCCGGACTACGCCGATCCGCTCGCGGCGGTCGTGCCCGACGCGGTGGCGTACCTCGACGACCTGGGGCCGCTCGGCCCCGGCGTCGTGTCCGTGGAGTCGTCCTCGTACGGGTCGATGTTGCTCGCCCCCGGCGTTGCGCTGGCGCTCGAGAAGGCCGGGATGCCGGCGCGGCTGCCGCCGATGTCGACAGCACCCGGCGAGCACCGCCTCCTGAAGGAGGGCGACCAGGTGGCGGTGAGGCTGACCGTCGCCGTGAACGGTGACGTGACCGACGCCCGCCTACGGGAGGACCTGGTCGAGGTGGCGTCGTGGGGAGACGTGCCGGTGCCGCGGCCGCCGGACGACCCGGCCGTGCTGCTCGAGCAGGCCTTCGTCACGGGCGACGTCGAGGCGCAACGGCGGCTGAGCGAGGCCTACATGGACGACCGTGAGACCGTCATGTTCCCGATCGACGCGGTCGCCCTGTTCGTCGGGACGGGCCCGTAGGCCTCACCCGTGGGCGTCGATCGCTGGGCGGTGCCGGACAGGAGGGTGACCAACGGGCGCGGTAGGTTCCGCGGCGTGG
Organism: uncultured Acidimicrobiaceae bacterium; assembly: GCA_964448525.1. Taxonomy (GTDB): domain Bacteria; phylum Actinomycetota; class Acidimicrobiia; order Acidimicrobiales; family VFJN01; genus ZC4RG19. The sequence continues at coordinate 1,748 of CAYUXB010000376.1, read as the reverse complement.
AGTCGCCGCCGCGCCCGTCGTCCCGTTCGTCGTCGTCCCGATCGTCCACGCTGTCGTGGCGGTCCGTCGGGTCCGTGCTGTCCGCCGGATCAGCGTTCTCGGTGGCCTCGGCGGCGAGCCTGCTGTCGGCCGGCTCGATTCTCTCGATCGGGTCCGCCGGTTCGATCCTGTCGATCGGGTCCGCGGGCTCGATCCTGTCGATCGGTTCGGCGGGTTCGATCCTGTCGATCGGCTCCGCCGGTTCGATGCTGACGATCGGCGTCGACAGCGTCGCCCGGGCGGCGAGAACGTCCGGCGATCCTTGCCGCGCACGGAGAGCCGCACGCGCCTACGCGGTCGCCGGCCTGTTCGGCGCGCTCGGCGAGCGTCTCGGCCGAAGGTCGTGAGGTGCTCCCCGGCGACGGGAACCGCCGGCGCAGCACGGGTGGACAGCGGCAGCAGCCCGGAGAGGCCGGGGCTCAGCCGACCTCGACGACCTCGACCTTGAGCTCGGCGCCGGTGGGTGCCACGAACGTCACCGCGTCGCCGGGAGCCGAGCCGAGCAGCGCCTCGCCCAGAGGGGAGGAGGGGCTGATCACGTCGAGGTCGTCGTGGCGCTCCTCGATGGAGCCCAGCAGGTAGCGCTCGACCTCGTCGTCGCCCTCGTAGCGGATGGCGACGACCGAGCCGTGCGCCACGACGTCGCCGTCGGCGGCCTCGACGATCTCGGAGTTCTCGATCATCTGGGCGAGGTGGGCGATGCGGCCCTCCATCTTGCCCTGCTCTTCCTTCGCGGCGTGGTAGTCGCCGTTCTCCGACAGGTCGCCCAGCTCGCGGGCCGATTCGATCTTGCGGGCGATCTCGACCCGGCCGCGCGTCGTCAGGTCGTCGTGTTCGGCCTTGAGGCGATCGAACGCTGCCTGGGACAGGTGGTGGGTCTGTGCCATAAGGGACTGAGATTAGTGCGACAGGCCACGAGTTCCGACCTTCACGACTGGTTCCCCGCCCGTGGCGCCCGAGCTCAGTTGACGCCGCCGAGGGCGGCGATGGACACTTGGCACCGATGAACCGCCCTTTCACCCCGGTAATCATCATCCTCTAGCGGACGTCGGCACCCCCGATGTCCGCTGACGACCGTCCACCTCGGTGGGCGGTTTCTCCTTTCTCGGGCCGGTCGCGCTGCCGTGACCGACCCCTTCACCAGGAACGATGGAGCAGCAGTGAGCCACAAGATCGGAGTCATCGGCGGCGACGGCATCGGCCCGGAGGTCACCGCCGAGGCCCTCAAGGTCGTCCGTGCCGCCGGTGTCGAGCTCGACACCGTCGACTACGACCTGAGCGGCGCCCGGTACCTGCGCGACGGGACGATCCTGCCCGACAGCGTCCTCGACGAATGGCGCGGCCTCGACGCCCTGCTCGTCGGCGCGGTGGGCACGCCCGAGGTGCCGCCGGGCGTGATCGAGCGTGGCCTCCTGCTGAAGATGCGCTTCGAGCTCGACCTCTACATCAACCAGCGGCCGTTCCTGGATGCCGAGGCGGGCATCGACATGATCGTCATCCGCGAGAACACCGAGGGCCAGTACGTCGGCGAGGGCGGTGTCCTGCGCAAGGGCACGCCCCACGAGGTGGCGACGCAGGGCTCGGTCAACACCCGCATGGGCGTCGAGCGGGCCGTCCGCTACGCGTTCGGCCTGGCGGAATCCCGCCCGCGCAAGCACCTCACGCTCGTCCACAAGACCAACGTGCTCACCTTCGCCGGCGACCTGTGG
>CAYUXB010000375.1:0-3089 GCA_964448525.1 uncultured Acidimicrobiaceae bacterium | reverse complement strand
GGGACGCGTCTGTCGTGCTGCCGGAGAGAGACGAGCTGGTTCTCTCGGCCCAGGCGGTCATCAATCGGTTGGCGCGGCAACAGGCGGACAGCACGAACCCACCCCGCCCTGACCGCTGGTCAAGTGAGGGTGCGGCCACCTAGTGTCGGCGGCATGACAGATCCCACGTCTCTCGTCGCCGAGCGCGTCGACAAGCTTCTCTCCGAGCTCGATCCCGCCACCACCGACCAGGTCGAGTTCCGTGGGCGCCAGTACGACCTGGGCCTGGCCTGGGTGCACTTCCCCGAGGGCTTCGGCGGGCTCGGCATCAAGCCGATCCACCAGCGCGACGTCGACCGCAAGCTCTACGGCGCAGGCGCCAAGCCGCCCGGCTCGCGGCACTTCTTCGGCCTGACCATGGCCGGCCCGACGATGGTCACCAACGGCAGCGACGAGCTGCGCAACCGGCTGCTCCGCCGCGCCTTCACCGGCGAGGACGCCTGGTGCCAGCTGTTCAGCGAGCCGGGCGCCGGCTCCGACCTCGCCGGCCTCGCCTGCAAGGCGGTGCGCGACGGCGACGAGTGGGTCATCACCGGCCAGAAGGTGTGGAACACCCTCGCCCACATCGCGGACCGCGGCATGCTCGTCGCCCGCACCGACCCCGAAGCCCCCAAGCACAAGGGCATGACCTACTTCGGCATCGACATGCACGCCCCCGGCGTCGAGGTGCGGCCGCTGCGCCAGATCACCGGCGAGGCCGAGTTCAACGAGGTCTACCTCACCGAGGTGCGGGTGCCCGACGCCGACCGCATCGGCGACATCGGCGAGGGCTGGCGCGTGTCGATGACCACGCTCATGAACGAGCGCACCACCATCGGCGGCGGTGGCGGCGCTCCCCCGCGTGGCTCCGGCGCCATCGCCGAGGCCGTCCGCATCTGGCAGGAGGAGGTCGCGCACAAGAGCCCCGCCGTGCGCGACCAGCTCATGCGGCTGTGGATCGAGGCCGAGGCGCTCCGCCTCACCAACGTGCGTGCCAGCCAGAACCGCAAGGCCGGCAACCCCGGCCCCGAGGGCTCGATCGCCAAGCTCAAGTTCGCCGAGGTCAACATGGCGATCTACGAGCTGTGCGTCGACCTGCTCGGCGCCGACGGCATGATCGACTACAGCTACGAGATGAAGCGGGCCGAGAACCTCGGGCTCACCGGCCCGCCGGGGTCGTCGCGCAAGATGTTCCTGCGGGCCCGAGCCAACTCGATCGAGGGCGGCACGTCCGAGATCCAGCGCAACATCCTGGGCGAGCGCGTCCTCGGCCTCCCGGGCGAGCCTCGGGTCGACAAGGACGTCCCCTGGTCGAAGGTGCCGCGCTGAGCCTTCCGGCGGGGTCGGCTCGGGCACACTGAACACGTGCCCGAGCCCGACCCGTGCCCGTGACGCCCCGCGTCTCCGCGGTGGCGGTCGCGTTCGTGGCCAACGGGCTGGGCGGGCCGAGCTTCCTGCCCCGGCTGCCCGAGCGGCAGGCCGCCCTCGGCCTGTCGGACGTCGGGCTCGGCCTCGTCCTCGTCGGCATGGCCCTCGGCGCGCTCGTCGCCAGCCCGGTCGCCGGGCGGGTGGTCGGCCGCACCGGCAGCCGGCCGGTCGTCGTGGCGGCGGCGACGGTCCTCGGCGCCTCGCTGTGGACCGCCGGCGCCGCGCCCGAGCCGGCCGTGCTGTTCCTGGCGCTCACGTTCATCGGCGCGGCGGACGCGGCGATGGACATCGCCATGAACGCCAACGGCGCCGCCTACGAGCGGCGCACCGGCCGGTCGGTGCTCCACCGCCTGCACGGGGCGTGGAGCCTGGGCGCGCTGGCGGGCGCCGGCCTGGCGGCGATGGCCGCGGCGGCAGGCATCTCGCTCACGTGGCAACTGGCGGCGGCGGGCACGGTGATCGCCGCCGGCGTGTTGGCCACCCGCTCGGGCCTGGTCGCCGACGACCGCGAGGCCGCCGAGTCGTCCAACCGCCCCCACGCCCCCGGCGACCCGGTCCACGGCGACAGCGACAGCGCCGCAACCTCCACCGCGGCCACCGCGGCTCCGCCTGTCGTCGATGCCGCCGTCGCCACTCCTGGCACCGGCATCCGCTCGGTGGGGCCACGGGTACGGGCGCGGATGCTCGGCCCCCTCGTCATCCTCGGCGCGGCGACCGTGGGCGGCGCCGTCATCGAGGGCGCGCCGGCGGACTGGTCGGCCATCCGGCTCGAGCGGCTGGGCGAGGCCCCGGGGGCTGCCGCGCTCGGGTTCGCCGCCTTCATGGCCGGCATGCTGGCCGGACGGGCGGTCGGCGACCACGCCACCGACCGCTTCAGCGGCGCCACCGTGCTCCGATCCGGCATGGGCCTCGTGGCCGTGGGATTGCTCGCCGGGGTGCTGGTCGATCACCCGGCGGTGTTCGGTGTCGGGCTCGTCGTCGCCGGGTTCGGTGCGAGCGGGTTCTTCCCCCTGGCGTTCGCCGCCGCCGGCAAGACAACGGGCGTCGCGCCCGGGGTGGGGGCGGCGACCGTGTCCCTGACGGCACGGCTCGGTTTCCTGGTCGAGCCGCTGCTCATGGGCGCGCTGGCCGAGCTGATCGGGCTGCGCTGGGCGTTCGCCGCGGTCGCGGCGGTGGCGCTCGGCATGGCGCTGGCCGCGGGACGCATCATCCCGCCGGCCGCCACCCCCGGCGACGTGTCGGCCTCCGAGACGAGGTGCTGATCCGTTCCGGCGCATCCTGGTTGCGGTCACCGCAACTCAGAAGCGCCAGAATCCACGAGAGCCCGGTGCGGGCCGATGGCGGTGACCGTCGGCGCGCCGTCCAGGGCGCGCACCCACACCGCGTCGCCCACCGTCAGGCCCAGGGCCTGGAACTGCGTGCGGGTGAGGGTCACCAGCACGATCTGGTCGGGCGCGGTGACCTCGACGCGCACCTCGAAGCCCACCCGGACGAGCCGCGTGACCGAGCCCGCCACGGCACCGTCGGAGGCGGTCACGTCGAGCGACAGGTCGTGGGGCCGCACCAGGTCGGCCCCGAGCTGGGTGACCGGGCCGAGGAACCGCATGACGAAGTCGTTGGCCGGCCCGTCGTAGAGGGCGTCG
>CAYUXB010000374.1:0-3099 GCA_964448525.1 uncultured Acidimicrobiaceae bacterium | reverse complement strand
ACATCTCGGCGGCGGCGTCGGACGCCGCCATCGTCGGGTAGTCGGACCGAGAGAACCATCCGCCGGTGCCCTCCGAGCCACCCATAGAGGCGATTCGCAACGGGGGGTTGGGGCAGTTTGGTGCATGGTCGGCCGTGGAGACGACCACGGCGATCGACCCGTCGACCGGGACATCGCAGTCGTACAGACCGAAGGGGTCCGAGACCGGGCGAGCGGCGAGATAGTCGTCGAGGGTCATCGACTCGCTGTACACCGCGAGGGGATTCAGGGCCGCCTTTTGACGACTGGCCACCGCCAGCCAACCCAACTGCTCTTTGGTCGTGCCGTAGAGGTGCATGTGGCGCCGGCAGTGCATCGCCAACCAGTTCGCCGCCGAATAGGCGTGGTTGGCCAGCATCCATTCGATGTCGGCCATGGCCGACGAGCGGGCTGGCGCCCCGTCGCCGGAGGGCTGCACAGTTCCGCCCATCATCTGCACCGTGCGATACACCAGGACATGGCGAGCTCGACCCGAGCCGGCTGCCACCACCGCCGACATCACCGGCGAGAGCAGGCCCCCAGTGTCGAAGCCACCACCGGTGTAGCCGGGTTCGATGCCAAGGGCTTGACTCACCTCGTCGATGGGCGTGTCGCCCATCGACGAGATGCCGTCGATATCGGAAGGCTCAAGCCCCGCGTCAGCGATAGCTGCGAGGCCGGCTTCGAGGGTGAGATCGAGGCCGGGAACTCCGCTACGGCGCCCGATCCTCGAAATCCCTATGCCCGAGATGATGGCGTTGTGTTCGGGACGACCGTCGCTCACGAGCGCGGGAAGTTGAACACGCGCCGGGCGTTGTCCTCGGCGATTTTGCGCGCCTGGTCGTCGGGGACGTCAGCGAGAGCCTCTTCCAGGAACTTCCGACTGTTGGGCCAGTTGCTGTCGGAGTGCGGGTAGTCGCCCTCGAACATGATGTTGTCGACGCCCGCGAGCTCGCGCATCGCGACCCCGGCGTTGTCGGCGATGAAGCAGCCGAACACGTGGTCGCGGAACAGGTCGGACGGCTTCACCTCGGTGTTCACGCCCGTGTACCAGCGATGGCGCTCCCACGTGTAGTCGGCCCGCTCGAGCACGTAGGGGATCCAGCCGATGCCGCCCTCGGACAGCGCGACGCGCAGCCGGGGGAACTTGTGGAACACCGGCGACAGCAACAGGTCGATGGTCGTGAACTGCGAGTTCATGCCGAACAGGGCGATCGCGACCGCGAAGTTGGCGTCGGGGGCCACCTCGGGGGCGCCCCCGGTGCCGAAGTGCATGCACAGCGGCAGGTCTGCGTCCTGGGCGGCGGCGAAGAACCGGTCCCAGTGGTCGCTGTGGAACGACGGCAGGCCGAGCCGGTGGGGCGCCTCGGTGAAGGTGATCGCCTTGGCGCCCTTGGCCGCCGTGCGCTGCACCTCCGCCACCGACGCCTCGACATCCCAGTACGGCACCATGACCATCGGGATGAAGCGGCCGGGCGCCGCCGCGCACCACTCGTCGAGGATGAAGTCGTTCCAGGCGACGACGCACGCGTTGGCGAGCTCCTTGTCCTCCGCGGCGAAGAAGGTCGAGCCGGCGAAGCCCGGGAACGACGGGAAGCACATCTGGGCGTGGATGCCGTCGGTGTCCATGTCGGCCAACCGGGCCTGGACGTCGTAGCAGCCTGGCAGCATCTCGTCGTAGCGCACCGGTTCGATCCCGAAGTCCTTCGGGTCCTTCCCAGCCACCGCGTTCAGGCCGATGGTGGGGATCATCTTGCTCTCGAAGCTCCACACCTGGGCCCCGCCGTCCATCTCGACGATCTTCGGCCCCGCCTCCTGGTGCTGAGCGGGTAGGCGATCGGTCCACACCGTCGGGTGCTCGATCACGTGGTCGTCGACCGATATGACCTGGACGTCGTCCTGCAGCATGGGTTCGGCCCCCTCTGGCGGCCCGGCCGCCGTCGTCCTACTGGCGCCGAGGGCACGTCACCCGTCGGCCACGGCACAAGAGTATCCTCAATTGTGCCCGTCGGTGTCCGGTCGTGCGGCCGGCGGCTAGACCACCCCGCCGAAGACCTTGGCGTCGATGATCGCCTCGTCGTCGAGGCCCAGGCCCTTCAGCACGTCGTCGGTGTCGGCGGCGAACTCGGGCGCGGGGCCGAGCGTGGTCGGCCGGCGGTCGAACTGCACCGGCGAGGCCACCAGCGGCAGCTCGTGGCCGCCGGGGTAGGCGACGGTCTGCACGAAGCCGTTGGCGCGGGCCTGCGGGTCGTCGGGCAGCTCGGAGATGTGCTGCACCACGTCCCATTGGCCCCGCTGCTTCGCCAGCTCGACCCGCCAGTCCGCGAGCGTCCGGCCGGCGAACGCCTTCTCGAGCTCGCGGACCAGGTCGTCGTGGTGCTCGGCGAGGGCGCCGTCGGCGAAGCGCGGGTCGTCGATCAGGTCGGCCCGGCCGACGACCTCGAGCACGCCCCGCCAGTACTGCTCGAGCTGCAGCATGCACAGCGACAGCCAGCGCCCGTCGGCCGTCCGGTAGGTGTTGACCAGCGGGTTGAGGACGAAGGCCGGGGGCGGCGGCTCGACGCTCGTGTCGTCCTGCGGTGGCGTCACGCCCATGACGGCGGCACCGACGATGCCCATCTGCATCGACCACATGGCGGTGCCCATCAGGGCCACGTCGACCACACCGCCCACGCCGGTGCGCTCGCGGCGCAGCAGCGCGCCCGCGATGCCCCCGGCCAGGGCCATGCCACTGATCGAGTCGCCGAAGGCGCCCGACGGCTGGTTCGCCGGGCGGCCGTAGCCCGGCGGCGTGGCGGCGCTGGCCACCCCGGAGCGGGCCCAGAAGCTGATGGCGTCGTAGCCGCCCTTGGTGGCGTCGTCGCCCTCGGGTCCGAAGCCGGTGCCGCAGGCGTAGACGATCTGCGGGTTGCGGGCCTGGACATCCGCGATGTCGAGCCCGAGCTTGGCCCGGGTGGCAGGCAGGTAGCTGGTGAGGAACACGTCGGCCTCGGCCGCCAGGTCGAGAACGATCTCTCGGGCGCGCTCCTGCTGGAGGTCGAGCGCGATGCTGCGCTTGCCGCGGTTCCAGATCTCCCAGGG
>CAYUXB010000373.1:0-3101 GCA_964448525.1 uncultured Acidimicrobiaceae bacterium | reverse complement strand
TTCGATCGGCGGGCGCGGGGGAGGCCACAACGTGATCCCGGCACCGTTCGACTACCAGGTCGCCTCGTCCGTCGACGAGGCGATCAGCCTGCTCGCCGAGCACGGCGACGAGGCCAAGTTGCTCGCCGGCGGCCACTCGCTGCTCCCGCTGATGAAGCTGCGGCTCGCTGCACCGACCGTGCTCGTGGACATCGGCCGCATCACCGAGCTGTCGTACGTCTCGGCGGGCGACGACGACATCGTGCGCATCGGCGCGCTGACCCGCCACCACGACGTGGCGACCTCCGTCGAGCTCGGGGAGCAGGCACCGCTGCTGGCGCACGTCGCCGGGCAGATCGGCGACCCCCAGGTGCGACACAGGGGCACGATCGGAGGTTCGGTGGTGCACGGCGATCCGGCCTCCGACCTGCCGGCGGCGTTGCTGGCATCGCGGGCGACACTCGTCGCCCGCGGGCCGGGTGGCGAGCGCGAGATCGCCGTCGACGACTTCTTCACCGGCTTCCTCGAGACGAGCCTTGCGCCCGACGAGGTGCTCACGGAGATCCGCGTCCCGGCGATGCCCGGAGCGGGCTGGGCGTTCGAGAAGTTCAGCCGCCGGGCGCAGGACTGGGCGATCGTGGGTGTCGCCGCCGTGGCGGGCAACGGGAGCGATCCCGGCGTCGCCCTGGTGAACATGGGCTCCGTGCCGCTTCGGGCGGCCGGCGTCGAAGCGGCCCTGCGCACGGGGGCGGCGACCAGGGACGCCGCGGCCCGCGCGGACGAGGACACCGAGCCGCCCGACGACCTCAACGCGTCATCGGAGTACCGGCGGCACCTCGCTCAGGTGCTCGTCCGGCGGGCGGTCGAGACCGCGCGGAGCGAAGGTCCCGCCACGGTGTAGAGCAAGGGCGGTTACACGTCGCGCGGGGGTGGGCGGGGCACGTACGGTCTTGAACCGTGAGCGACGACGGTTCCTGGCCTCCACCCGCCGATGACCTCCCGCCGGAGCGCCCCCCGCCGGCGGGGTCGGGCTACGCCCGGCGCGAGTTCACGCAGCCGCCGTTCGTCCAACTGCCATCGTCCCGTCCGGCGTCCGGGTCCTACGAAGGCGGCTGGCCCGCCCGTGGCGACGAGCGTGCCGACCAGCGTGAGCCGGCCTGGCCGGAGGAACGGTTTCGAGGCGATGGGTACGCCGACCAGGGTCACGGCACTGGTCGCGATCCCCTGTGGCCCGCCCGGCCGCTCGCCGTCGCTCGCCCCGCCCCGGCCGAGGAGGCCGACCGTCCCGGCCCGAAGCACGGGTCGTCCCCACGGCGCAACGCCGTGCGGCTCGTCATGGTCGGGCTCATCGTGGTGGGGGTCGCGGCTGCGGTCGCGGTGCGCCAGTCGGGCAGCGGCAGTGCCGACCAGGGCGCCGCCAGCCGCTGGGAGGCCGAGCAGTTCGGCGGCAGTCAGCTGCTGGTGTCAGACAGCGACCAGGTGTGCTCGGTGACCTCCGACAGCCTTGTCTACTGCCTCGACCCCGCCACCGGCGACGAGGTCTTCTCGCGCCAGCTCTACCTGAGCGTGGTCACCTCTCCGACGCTCGCCGACGGCGGCATCCTGGTGGGCGGCTCCAGTTCGGGATCGGCCGGCACGGTCTTCGCCTACACGGCCGAGGGCGAGGATCTGTGGGAGGCCCCGCTCGACATCACCGCGGACCGCCCGCTGCTCGTCGTCGGCGACGTCGTGGCCCTGGCCTCGGGTGACGGGCGCGACGGTGCGCTCGTCGGCCTCGATCTCGCGACCGGTGCGGAGCGCTGGCGCGCCTTCGACGCCGCCGCCGGGACGACGGCCCAGCTCCTGTCGACCCACCTGTTCACGGACGGCGTCCGGCTCTACGCCGCCGTCGCGGAGGGGATCACCGACACGTCGCTCGGCACGGGCTACATCGTTGCCCTCGATCCGGCGACGGGTCAGGAGATCTGGCGTTCGCAAGCGCTCGCCGGGATCGGCGTCAGCCGTGTCGTGGCCTCGGCGGCTCCCTTCGCCGACGGTTCGGCGGCAGCGTTCGCGATCGATGCCTCCCCATCCGCCGCCGAGGAGGGTTCCCAGGTGGTCGTGCTCGACAGCGCCACGGGCGCCGTCCGCTGGGAGGTGCCGACCGTGGGCAGCGCCGAGGTCGCGCACGCCGACGGTCTGGTCATCGTCCTCGACGGCTCCGACCTGCGGGGCTACGACAGCGCCGGCAGCGAAGTGTGGTCCTCGCCGGTCCCCGTCAGCGAGGATGCGCCTGGGCAGCCCGCCGTCACCGGGCTCGTCCTCGAAGGAGACCGCCTGTTCGGCATCGGCCGGGACGTCTACGCCATCGATCCGGCGACGGGCGCGACCGAGATCGCCGCGTCCAGCGGGACCACCAGCGACGTCGCGGTGGCAGGCGACGCGCTGGTGGTCGCCGGCGTGTTCTCCGTGTCTGCCGTGCCGCTCGCCGACGTCCCCTTCGGCGAACAGCAGGTGACCGTGGTGACGGGGTGAGGGGGTGACCGGGTTGTCCGGCCGCTCGGGGCCGGTCGCCGTCGGTGCATCGTAGGCTGGCCGGCATGACCAGCACGGTCTCCGACGCCGCCGTGGCGGCGCACGACCCGGCGAGCGTCGCCAGCGGGCTCGGCGCTTACGACTACCTGGCCGACGAGGGCCTGGCCACGGCGGTGTTCCTCATGCTGCGCCTGCAGCGCCCCCTGTTCCTCGAGGGCGACGCGGGGGTGGGCAAGACCGAGGTCGCCAAGGCGCTCGCGGCGTGGACCGGCGGGCGGCTGGTCCGCCTCCAGTGCTACGAGGGCATCGACGCCGCCCAGGCGTTGTTCGAGTGGGACCACGCCCGCCAGCTCCTGCACCTCCGGGCGGCCGAGGCCGCCGGTCGCGCCGAACAGGCGGGCACCGAGGCTCTGGAGGACGAGCTGTACGACGAGCGGTTCCTGGTGCGCCGACCGCTGCTGGCCGCCCTGCACACGCCGGAGGGCAGCCCGCCGCCCGTGCTGCTGATCGACGAGATCGACCGCGCCGACGACGAGTTCGAGGCCTTCCTGCTCGAGCTGCTCTCCGACTGGGCCGTGACGATTCCCGAGCTCGGCACGGTGCGGGCC
>CAYUXB010000372.1:1192-3119 GCA_964448525.1 uncultured Acidimicrobiaceae bacterium | reverse complement strand
CCGTGATCCCCATCGACGGCGGCAGCACCTGCTCGCTCCCGAGCTGACAGCGGGGCCTCGCACGACGGCCGCGACCGATGCCGACGTGGTCGTCGACCCCGGCCACGTCGGCATCGAGGCCGACCCCTGCCCGACGGAGGTCGACCTCAAGCCCGGAAGCCGACCAGGCGGGCGAGGTGACGGCAGGCGGCGTCGAACCACGCCTCTCGGTGGTCGATGACGCCGTCGTAGTGCCCGAACAGCTCGAAGCTGACGACGCCGAAGAGACCTGACCACGCCGTCAGGGACCGGATCACGACGTCGTCGGGCACGCCGGCGAACATCTGCGACCGGAGCGCCTCGACGTCGGGCTGCAGGGCGGCGTCCACCTCGGCCTCGGCGCCGGTCGCGGGCACGAGCGCTCCCTCGGACAGGCCCTGTCGCACCAGGGCTGACAACACCGCCGGCACCCGCGTCGCCGGGCCGACCGTGTCGTCGGGAGCGGCATAGCCGGGAATCGGGGACCCGTACACGAGGGCGTACTCCTGGGGGTGCTCCCGGGCCCAGCGGCGCACGGCCCGGCACAACGCCATCCACCGACCCGTCACGTCGTCGGCGGGACGGTGGCGGGCATCGGCCCGCTCGGCGGCCGCACCGAGGCTGTCGTAGGCGTCGGTGATCAGGGCGGTCAGCAACTCGTCGCGGCTGGCGAAGTAGCGGTACACCGCGGAGGACGACATCTCGAGCTCGCGCGCCACGGCCCGGAGCGAGAGCCCGGCGGTCCCCTCCGCAGCGAGGTGGCGGCGCGCCACGTCCTTGATCGTGGCGGTGAGCTCGGCCCGGGCGCGGGCCCTGGCGGTGCGCGGGGCGTTCACGGCGCCATCGTGCCGGCACGAGAGAGCGCTGTCAACAAACGAGAGCACTGCTCTTGACACCACGGCGCGCGCGGGAGAGAGTGCTGTCGAAGCGAGAACACTGCTCTCGCTTCAGAGCACCCGTCCCCGAAGAAGGAGCACACCGATGTCCCGCCATGTCATCGTCGGCGCCGGCCCGGTCGGCGCCACCACCGCCGTCACCCTCGCCGAAGCCGGTCACGAGGTGCGCGTGGTGACCCGGTCCGGCACCGGCCCGCAACACCCCGGCGTCGAGCTCGTCGCTGCCGACGCCACCGACGCAGAGGTCCTCGGCGGCCTGGCCACGGGTGCGGCGGCGCTCTACAACTGCGCCAACCCGCCGTACCACCGGTGGCTCGACGACTGGCCGCCGCTGTGGGACGGCATCACGGCCGCCGCCGAGGCCACGGGCGCCGTTCTCGTCTCCATGAGCAACCTCTACGGCTACGGACCGGTCGACCACCCGATGCGGGAGACCGATCCGTTCCTCGCCACGAACGTCAAGGGGCCGGTGCGGGCCGCCCAGTGGACCGACGCGAACGCTCGCCACGACGCCGGCCGCCTGCGGGCCACCGAGGCCCGGGCGTCCGACTTCTTCGGTCCGGATGTCCGCAACTCGCACCTCGGCGAGCGGTTCGTGCCGCCCGCGCTCGCCGGCCGGACCGTGCGCCCGATCGGCGATCCCGACCAGCCGCACAGCTGGACCTACATGCCCGATGTCGCCCGCACGCTCGCCGTGCTCGGCACCGACGAACGCGCGTGGGGGCGGGCGTGGCACGTGCCGACGGCGCCACCGATCACCCAGCGCGAGGCCCTGACCCGCATGGCGGAACGAGCCGGTGCCGCCCCGCCCAAGATGGCGCCGATGCCCGGCTGGATGCTGCGCGCGCTCGGCGCGGTGTCGCCGGAGCTGCGCGAGATCCGCGAGCTGCTCTACCAGTTCGAGCGCCCGTTCGTCGTCGACTCGTCGGCCTTCACGGCCACCTTCGACATCGAGCCGACCCCCCTCGATACCTCGCTGGCGGCGACCGCCGACTGGTGGCTGGCGCAGGCCC
>CAYUXB010000372.1:0-1092 GCA_964448525.1 uncultured Acidimicrobiaceae bacterium | reverse complement strand
CGACGCTCTGCGCGAGGGGCTCGGGGACCCCAACCCGCAGGTCCGCTGGTGGTGCATCCAGGTGCTCGACCACGTACCCGACGAGCGCGCCCTGCCAGCCATCGCGGCGACGCTCGACGACCCCGTCCCCCGGGTGAGGCGCAATGCCGTGCACGCACTCGGGTGCACCGCCTGCAAGCCGACCTCGTGCGGCCAGCTGCCCACAGCCGTCCGCCAACGGCTCGCCGACATGGCCGACAACGATCCCAACGCCAAGGTGCGCGCCGAGGCGGTTCGTGTGCTGGCGTCAGCTACGCCGCGAGGGTGATCACGTAACGGGCGTCGCCGTCGGTGAACACCAGATCGGAGATGTCGCGGACCCGGTCGGGCCCGTCGAACACGACCCGTTCGATCAATGTGTCGTCGCGGCCGAGGAGTGCGGTGATGTCGCCCGGGGCGATGACGGTGCCGGTGCCGGCGAGTTGGCAGACCCGCCCGGCCAGGGTGGGGAAGTCGACCATGACGGTGATCAGCGGCGCGGGGCGTGTGCCGTGAGCGGGTGCGGTGGTCGCGCGGATGGCCATCTCGACGAGGCGTCGTGACGCCGTTGGGCGGGGGTACGGGCGAGATGCGCGACGGTGGTCGCGTCGCCGTGCACCTCGCGCGCCGCGGCCCAGTCGGCCTCGAACAGATCGCGTTCGATGCGCGCGAGAGCTTCGTTGACGGTCTCGGTCGCGACGGCGGTGAGGTAGCCGTCGGGGTGCCCGACGCCACCGAGCCCCGCGGGGATGCGGAAGCGGCGCAGGTCGAGATCGCGCTGGCGGTTCTGCTCGGGGCCGTCGGGGTCGGCGCCGGCGAGCCAGTGGTCGACGACCTGGTGCCAGTCGTCGAAGCGGAGCTGGCGGGCGTGATCGACCAGGTCGGGTTCGCCGTCGGGGAAGTGGATGGCGGCGCGGGGGTGGCCGGCCAGCCCGCACGGCGAGGAGGCCATCCAACGCCTCGGTCAAGCCAGCGGTACACGGCACCGACGAGGCCACAGCCCGAACCGGGGAGGGTGCTGGCTCCGCTCCGGGAGCATCGTCGATTCGTTCTGCCACGAACATCAGTTCGGAC
>CAYUXB010000371.1:0-3148 GCA_964448525.1 uncultured Acidimicrobiaceae bacterium | reverse complement strand
TCGGCTGGGTGCTCGGCGCCCAGGCGCCCTCGGCGGTGCGCAGCCAGAAGATGGAAGACGTCATCTTCGCCGGGACGACCAAGCGCCAGGCGCTCGGTCGCGCGGAGGTGAGCCTGACCATCGACAACGGTGCCGGCCTGCTGCCCATCGAGTTCAGCGAGGTCACGGTCACCCGCACGCTGTGGCGCTCGGGCGAGAGCGAGTACGCCATCAACAACGTGCCGTGCCGGCTGCTCGACGTGCAGGACCTGTTCAGCGACACGGGCGTCGGCCGCCAGCAGCACGTCATCGTCGGCCAGGGCCAGATCGACGCCGTGCTCAACGCCCGTCCCGAGGACCGGCGGCTGATCATCGAGGAGGCCGCCGGCGTCCTCAAGCACCGCAAGCGCAAGGAGCGCTCCGAGCGCCGCCTCACCGCCACCGAGGGCAACCTCACCCGTCTCAACGACCTGCTGCGCGAGGTGCGCCGCCAGCTCCGCCCGTTGGAGAAGCAGGCCGACGCCGCCCGCCGCCACGGCGACCTCATCGCCGAGCTGCGGGCCCTGCAGGTCTTCGTGGCCGGTCGCGAGCTGTCCACCCTCAAGCGTCGCCTCGGCGACACGACCGCCGCCCGGGCCGAGTTGCGCAACGAGGAGACGCTGCTGAAGCGCACGCTGGCCGACCTCGATGTCACCGTGATGGCGGCGGAGGCCGAGCTGGCCACGCTCGGTGGCTCCGAAGTCGGCGACGCGCTCGTGCAGGTACAGGGGCTGCGCGAGAAGGCCCGCGGCCAGCTCGCGCTGTTGACCGAGCGGCGGCGTGGCGTCGACCGCGAGCGGGCTGCGTCCGTCGACCAGGGTGTCGTCGCCAGTCTGGAAGCCGACGCCGCCCGCCTGCAGGCCGACATCGCGGGGCTCGCCGACGAGTCCGAGGCCCTCGCCCCCGCGGCCGAGGAGCTGGCGCACGCGGAGGAGGCCCTCGTCGAGGCCCGGCAGGCCTTCGAGCAAGAGTGGGGCGAGGGGGTGCCCTCGCCGTCGGGCCGGGCATCGGAAGTGCGAGGTGAGCTCGGCACGCTGCGCAAGGTGCTCGACCGCGCCGACGCCGACGCCGAGCGCGCCGGCAACCGGGTCGCCAATCTGCGACGCAAGCTCGAACGGCTCGACAGCGAGGCTGCCGACGCCACCCGACAGCTCGAGGGCCAGGCCGACGAGGCGCAGCTCGCGGCTGCGGTCGACGCGGCCCGTCAGGCTCGCGCCGAGGCCGATGCCGCCGCCCAGGCGGCCGAGCAGCGGCGCGATGCGGCCC
Organism: uncultured Acidimicrobiaceae bacterium; assembly: GCA_964448525.1. Taxonomy (GTDB): domain Bacteria; phylum Actinomycetota; class Acidimicrobiia; order Acidimicrobiales; family VFJN01; genus ZC4RG19. Next base: position 1,864 of record CAYUXB010000371.1, on the reverse strand, counting down.
AGGCCGAGCGCCACACGTGGACAGCTCGCACCGACGCGCTGGCGATGGCCCTCGACGAGGCCCGGTCGCGGGCCGGCGCCGAGCGGCTCTCCGCGGTCGAGGGTGTGGTCGGCACCCTCCTCGACCTGGTCGACATCGATCCTGGCTGGGAGGCCGCGGCCGAGGCGGCTTGTGGCGAGGCCCTCGCCGCGGTCGTCGTCGACTCGGTGGCATCCGGGCGGCGCGCGCTGCAGGTGCTCGCGGACGGCGACGTCCCCGGCGCGGTGCTCGCCATGGGCGTCGCCCCCACCCCCCGTACGCCGCCACCCGTCGGCGAGCCGGTGCTCACCCACGTGCGGGCTCGACGGCCCGAGGTGGCAGCGTTGCTGCAGGGTCTGCTGGGCGGGGCGGTCGCGGTCGAGGGTGGCTGGACCACCGCGGTCGACACCGCGCTCGCCCACCCCGACACCGTCGTCGTCACCCGCAGTGGGGGTCGGTTCGGGGCCGGCGGCTGGCGCGTGTCGACCACGACCACCGGTGCCACCGGCGCGGCGCTCGACGAAGCGCGCGAGCGGTCGACCGCCGCCGCCACGGCCGCCGACGCCGCGCTCGCCGCCTACCGCGACGCCAAAGCGGCGCTGGAGGGGGCACGCCAGGCCGAATCAGCCGCCGTCAAAGCGTTGGACCAGCACCAGCGCACCCGCGCCGCGGCCACCGCGGCGCGCGAGCGGGCGGGGCGCGACCGCGACGACACGATCGCCGAGCTCGACCTCCTGGCCGAGCAGCAGGGGGCGACGGCGGAGCGCTTGGCGCGGGACCGGGACCGTGCAGCCGACCTCGCCGCCGAGCTGCCACAGCTCGAGGCCGAAGAGGCGGCCCTGCGGGAGCGGGGCCGGGCGATGGCACAGGCGCGGCAGCGCCTCGATCAGCAGGCGGTCCAGGTGGCCGCGCGGCGCACCGACCTCGACAAGCGCCGCACCGCGCTGGCCGACCGCAACACCTTCCTGCAGCGCCGCCTCGCCGAGGTCGAGCAGCGGTTGGCGGGACAGGTCGAGGCCCGCCGCCAGGCCGAGGTCCGCCGAGGCGAGCTCGACACGGCCGAGCGGGCGCTCGACCGCCTGTCGGCCTTCGTGCGCGACCGGCTGGCGCTCATCGAGGAGCACCTCGCCGACATGCAGGCCCGCCGCCAGCGGGAGACCGATGCCCAACGCGCCTTGTCGGCCCAGCTCGACACACAACGGCGCGAGCGGGCTGCGGCGGAGAAGTCGCTGGCCGACAAGCGCGAGCGCATTCAGCGCATCGAGCTCGACGAGGCCGAGGTGCGGCTGCGGCTGGAGCAGGCGATCGAGCACTGCCGCACGCAGCTCGACGTCGAGCCCGAGGCCGCGGTGTCGACGCCCCAGCCCGAGCTGGCGGACGGGATGACCCCGACCGTGCGGGTGCGCGACCTGGAGCGTGAGCTCAGGGTGATGGGGCCGGTCAACCCTCTGGCGCTCGAGGAGTTCGAGGCCCTGACCGAGCGGCACGCGTTCCTCAACGAGCAGCTCGACGACATCAAGGGCAGCCGACGCGAGCTCAACAAGGTCATCCGGGCGATCGACCAGGAGATCGTCCGGGTGTTCGCCGCCGCCTTCGCGGACGTCAGCGAGAACTTCGAGCAGCTCTTCGCCACGCTCTTCCCCGGCGGCGTGGGCCGGCTGCGCCTGACCGACCCGGACGACCTGCTCAACACCGGCATCGAGATCGAGGCCAAGCCGTCGGGCAAGAACGTCAAGAAGCTGTCGCTGCTCTCAGGTGGCGAGAGGTCGCTCACCGCGCTGGCCTACCTGTTCGCCGTGTTCCGCAGCCGGCCCTCGCCGTTCTACGTGATGGACGAGGTCGAGGC
>CAYUXB010000370.1:0-3156 GCA_964448525.1 uncultured Acidimicrobiaceae bacterium | reverse complement strand
CTCCCGGACGGTCGTGGACCGCGGGATCCGGGTGCGGAAGGTGTGGGATTCGGGAAACGCGCAGGTCAGGTGCGGTCCGTCAGCAACCGGTACACCGTCGAATCATGGCTCCGCGTTCTTGTGCCATGGCCTCGGCGTGCCCTGCCGCTACGGCGAGCGCACCCCCAACGGTGCGTCATGGCGGCCAGGTCTTGGCTGATGCCCAGCGCCGGCGCCGTGCCGTACCGTGGCGGCCGTGGGGAGAACTGCACGGATCGTCCTGGCCGTCGTCTGCACGCTGGCCGCCGCCTGCAGCGACGGCGACGGGAACGGCGCCGGTGACACCGAGACTGACGGGGCAGGGACGAGCGACCGCGCCGGCTCGGCCCAGGCGTCGCCGTTCGTGGTCGGGACGGTGCCGCCCGGTTTCGCACTGGAGACCGCGGGTCGGGGAACGGACATGCAGGAATGGGGCAGCGACTCGGTCGGGACCGACCAGCCACTGACGGTGCTCACCCCGCCAGGCGCTGGCGCGGACAGCGACGAGGCGGTGATCGTGGAGGTCACCGGTTTCGAGGGCTACCAGGGCGGCCTCTCCCAGGCCTCGGAGGGGTACGGCAGCGAGCAGGCCGTCGAGTTCGAGGTCGAGGGTCGGCCGGCCATCTACTCGCCGGCCGGAGCCGAGGGCTTCGGCGAGCCGGAGGAGCGGGCCGACCTCGTGCTGGTCCGGGGCGACGACCTGGCCGTGCAGGTCAGCGCGGCCGACGCCGACCGGGACACGTTGGTCGACATCGCGCGGCGGGTCGAGCCCGACGACGACCATGCCCGGGCGCCGCAGGTGCCCGATCCGCCGGCGGGCTTGGAGGTCGTCGGGTCGGTCGACGCCGGGGTGATCGTCAGCCTGTCCGCCTACGTGATTGCCGACAGCGACAGCGTGCCCGGCCTCGAGTCCGCGTACGGGGCCGGTTGGCTGTCCGGCCCAGCGGGTCCGGCACCGGAGACGGGGGCCGGCCCGACGACGATCGAGGTCGGTCCCGGCGTGACGGTCGCCGCGGCAGACCCTGACGAGCCGGCCCAGGGCCCGCCCGCTGAACCCACGCCGCTCACGCTCGTCGCCTACCCGGGCCAGGCGGCCGATCTCGCCGCCCTAGGCGCCCTGGTGCACATCGACCACCGCGGCCCGACCGTCACGCCGTTGACCGTCGGCGGGCGGCCGGCCGTGGCCGTCGAGTCCATCGACCCGGGCGATGAGTACATCCCACCGTTCGTATCTCGCACCGTGCTGGCACACGCGCCGTGGGGCGACCTGCTGATGGTGGGCAGCGGCGGGCCGCCCGACGCGGTGCCGACGGCCGAGCAGCTCGCCGAGATGCTGGCGTCGGTGCGCCAGGCGTCGGCGGAGGAGTGGGAGGCGTACGAGGTGGAGGCGGCGGGAGGCCCGGGCCTGCATCCGGACGACGGCGCAGTCGAGATCGAGCGGGGGGCGGTCGCGGGAACCGACGGCGATGTCGGCTGGTTGCTGCAGGCCCGGTCGGGAGCGCTCGACGCCTGCCTCAAGCTGTCGACGAGGGAGCGCGCCTGCGCGACCGGTAGCTCGTCCAGCGTCGGGACATCGCTGGGTACGGGCGGGGGGCGCCCCGGCGAGGACGGCGGGGTCCCCTCGTTCGTCTTGGCTGCGCTCGACACCGCGGGCGCTCGCCTCCGGGTGACCACGCCTGAGGTCACGCGCGAGGGCACGCTGCACGCCATCCCCGGCGGCGACCTGCGCGGCGCTGTCGTGTTCGTCGACGGGCTGGGCGAGGCGATCGGCCCCAGGTGTCCCGGCGACCCCGAACCGCCGGAGCACATGACCCCCGTGTCGCTTGAGGTGCTCGACGAAGGGGGCGCGGTCGTGGGCTGTGTCGACATGCTCGGCAACGTCCGGCCCACCTGAGGACCGGCGCGTTGGCGCCCGGGTGGAGCTGCGGCGGGCCCGAGCCTGTCGCGCTCGGCCTGCGACGCGTCGTGGGACCGAGGGCGGTCGCGCTTCGTGGGTGTCGTGACGTCTGGTGCCGACCGGGTCGCGCCGGCGACAAGGCCGCGCGCGACGCGACAGTCCCGGACGGCGGCGAACCGTCCCGGACCACAGCGGAAGGCATGGGATGGGCGACGCCCTGGTCGGAGCCGTTGCTGTCAGCAACGGTGCCAGGAAACTGCGACGTCTGTGTTTCGCCTCCGTCAGCCGGCTGCTCCGTGGCCTGTGCCGGGCAGGATGATCCATCTCGCCGACAGGTCGGTGACCTCGGCGATGAGATCGAAATCCCGGTCGTAGTGGAGGACGGTGGCGTCGTGTTCGAGTGCGGTTGCGGCGACCAGGAGATCCGGGATGGGGCGGCGGTGCGTGCCGCGGCGGGCGAGTTGGCGTTGGATCTGGAGTGCCCGTGCGGACACGTCTGCGGTGACGTGGAGCCAGGGCAGTGTCTCGAGGCCGTCCCAGCGGGTGTCGTAGTCGGCACGGTTGCGGGCGGAGTAGAGCAGTTCGAGGGCGACGATCTCGGTCATGCACAGCGCGCCGTCGGCGGCGAGTGCCTTGAGCAGTCCATCGGCTGTCTCGCTGTGGCGTTGCTGTTCGAAGGCGGACTTGTCGGCGAGGTACCGCCCTATCGCCATGCGCCGCGCATGATCTCGGCGTCGTCGAGGTCGTCGTCGGCCGTACGCAGCGTCTCCAGGAAGGCCAGCCGGCGAGGCCGGGCCGCGATCTCGGCGAGGGCGCGGTTCACCGTGTCGACCTTGGTGACGGTACCCAGTTGTTCGGCGGCGGCCTGGAGCGCCTCGTCATCGATGTCGACCAGCGTGCGGGTCATCTGCGGTTCCTCCTCCGATATCAAACGGCACGCCGGATGATATCAACAGTGAAACCGTTCGTCCGCAGGTGACCACCTGGTGGCGACCCGCAGCACGTGGGAGCGCCGCCGTGGTCGGCCCGGCTGAAATCGTGAACGATGAAGGGCCCCGCTGGACAGCGGAGCCCTTCAGTCCGAGACACATGGAAACGTATTGAACCAGCGGAAGGTATGGGATTCGGGATTGGTCCTGGTCAGGAGCGGGACCGTTAGCAACGGTGTCAGCAACCGCCGCGGCAGCGGCGTAAGCGTTACTTCACGATCCGGTGCGAGCCTCCAAGACCCGCAGTACCGG
>CAYUXB010000369.1:0-3161 GCA_964448525.1 uncultured Acidimicrobiaceae bacterium | reverse complement strand
CAACCGCATGGTCCCTCCTCGATCGGTCGGGCCTGGGGCTACCCGTCCTCACCGCAGCCAAACCGGGCGGCGACCCGGCGCGCCCGCCGACCACCGGCGACCATCGGGCGGCGAGACCGGCGACCACGCGGCGGCGACCCGGTGAGCATCCGGCGGCGACCCGCCGGGTCCGATGACGATCCGTGAGCGTCAGCCGACGGACAGGCTGGGGGCGACGGCTGCGGTGATGCGCCGTCGATGGTGGTCGCGGCAGAGCACCTCGTAGACCACCTCCTGCGACGGGGCCTCGGCGCCGTCCACGTTGCCGACCACGATCACCGCCCCCTCGACCACCATGGCGCCGTCGACGGTGCGGGCGTTGTGGGTGGCCCGCTTGCCGCACCAGCACAGGGACTCGACCTGCAGCACCTCGGTGCGGTCGGCCAGCTCGACGAGGCGGGCCGACCCGGGGAACAGGCGGCTGCGGAAGTCGGTCAGGATGCCGAAGCAGAACACGTCGATCTGCAGCTCGTCGACGATCCGGGCCAGCTCCTCCACCTGGGTGGGTGTGTAGAACTGTGCTTCGTCGCAGATCACGTAGTCGATGCGGGCGCCCGCCCGGAGCTCGTCCACGACGTGATGCCAGAAGTCGAGCTCAGGGCTCACCTCGTGCGCCGGGTGCGTGAGCCCCAGGCGGGACGTGACCATCGCCGCGCCGGCCCGGTCGTGGGACGTGAAGATCAGTCCCATGAGCCCGCGGGCGGTGTGGTTGTGGTTGGTCTGCAGGGCGAGGGTCGACTTGCCCGCGTCCATGGTGCCGGTCCAGAAGGTCAGTTCGGCCACCGGGGAATCCTGCCATCCCGCGCCGGGCCGGCCGCGGTTCAGCCCGTGTCGTCGCCGGCGCGGGCCGCGCGGATCTCGGCGTTCACCCGGTACTCGTGCTCGTACACCGACGGTTCGGGCCACCACATGTACGGGTCGGTCTGGGGGCGGCCGTCGGGGGTGTCCTGCCAGGTCTCCTGGCGCCCGAACGGGGTCGCGTCGAGGAGCGCCCACGTGTTCACGAACACCTCCGAGCCCCGACCTGCGGTGTGGTACGTCCGGAAGACCCGGTCGCCGTCCCGGACGAAGGCGTTGATCCCGAAGCCGCCGCCGGGACCGGCTCCCACGTCGGCCCCGAACGGGCTGTCGGCCGAGGAGTACCAGGGCATCGTCCACCCGAACCGGTCCCGGTAGGTGCGCGCCTCGTCCCACGCCCCCACGGTCACGATGGCGAAGGTCGTGTCGCGGGCGTGGAGGGGTTCGAGGGTGCCGATGTGGCTGGCGAAGAACGTGCACCCGCCGCACTGGTCCGTCGCCCCCGGGTCCCACATGAAGTGGTAGGTCACGAGCTGGCTGCGGCCCTCGAACAGGTCGACGAGAGGAACCTCGCCCCGCTCGCCGCGCAGCGTGTAGGCCGGCAGCTCGACCATCGGCAGCCGGCGCCGGGCCGCGGCGAGGGCGTCGACGCGGCGCGTCACCTCCTTCTCCTCGGCGCGGTGTCGGGCCAGCGCCTGCTCCCAGGTCTGCTGGTCGACGATCTCCGGCAGTGTCACGGTCGACGTCATCGCTACCTCCACGTGGACGGATGCATCGCTGCTGTCCGTTGGTGGACCCGGTCGCCCGCCGAAACTCATCGGTGCGGCGCCCGACCGCGGCGGTCGGCCGCGGGACACGGCACCGCGACGACAGAGGCCGAGCCGGATCGGCGGCGATCCGGCTCGGCCTCGGTACGCCCCCCGGGGGGGAGGGGGGTTCCAAAGACGGCTACCGCCGTCCCCGGCGACTACTCGCCGTCCTCGTTGGTGCCTTCGTCCTGGGCGTCGACCTCTTCCTGGATCTCGTCGTCGAGGCTGTCGACGGTGTCCTCGCCCTCCTGGATCTCCTCGTCGGTCGTGCCCCCGTCGCCGTCCTCGTCGTCGCCGCAGGCGGCGCCGCCCAGGGCGAGCAGGGCGGCCATGGTCAGGGCTGCAGCTCGTCGGATCATCGTCGTTACCTCCAGCTCGATCGCCCGCGCGATGTGGACCGGGTGTACCCCCGGCACCGCCGGGTCAACCCACACCACCCCCGGGCGGCCGCCGAGGCGGACGAACGGAACCGATTGCCTCACATCGGGACGAGTCCGACGTCGTCCCGCTCGGTCAGTTCGCCTGACGCCGATGGAGGAGCACCGTCGCCAGCCGGGTACCAGGGAGGCATGACCGACCACGGCTCCGCGACGGCGAGGAGGCGGGCAGCGAGGCTCGACCGCCGCAAGGCGGCGCTGGCGCGGCGCGCCGAGATGTCGCCCCCCGGTCCGGCACCCGGGCGTCTGCGGGTGGCGACGTGGAACCTGAACTCGCTGCGGGCACGGCTCGGCGCGGTCGAGCGGTTCCTCGCCAGGGCGGCGCCCGACGTGCTGTGCCTGCAGGAGACGAAGGCGCCCGACCTGACAGACGCGGCCACCGCGGCCTTCGCCCGGCACGGCTACCGCGCCGTCCACGTCGGGGGTGGCGGGTACAACGGCGTCGCGGTGGTCGCTCGCCATCCGATCAGCGACGTGGTCGCCTCCGGCGAGCTCGGCGACGAGCACCTCGACCGCGACCCCCGCGTGGTCGCGTGCCTGGTCGAGGCCCCACAGCCCCTGCGGGTGGTGTCGATCTACGTGCCGCACGGGCGCGCCGTCGGGCACTGGCACTACGGCTTCAAGCTCGGGTTCCTCGCGGCTCTCGCCGGGCGGGTCCGCCGGTGGCGCGACGAGGCCCACCTCGTCGTCGCCGGCGACGTCAACATCGCCGCCACCGACAGCGATGTCTTCCACCCGGACGCGTTCGCCGGCTCGGTCTACGTCACGCCCGCAGAACGGGCGGCACTCGCCGAGCTGCTCGACGCCGGCCTGGTGGACGTCGATGTCGCCCGGTGGGGGCCGGACGCCCGTCGGTTCACCTGGTGGAACCACGGCCGCGGCTACCCCACCGACCTCGGCATGCGGATCGACCTGATCGCCGCCGACCCCGACCTGGCGGCGCGGCTCGACACCACGTGGATCGACCACGTCGAGCGGGCCGCGGACCGCCCCTCGGACCACGCGGCGCTGATCGCCGACTTCCACCTGGACCGCGTGGACCCGCCTGCTGACGGATGAGTCGGCGCCGTTCGCTCCG
>CAYUXB010000368.1:0-3162 GCA_964448525.1 uncultured Acidimicrobiaceae bacterium | reverse complement strand
CTCGTCGGTCAACGACGAGATCGACCGCCTGCGGCACTCGGCCACCGCCGCGCTCCTCACCCGGCGTGACGTCATCGTGGTGGCGTCGGTCTCGTGCATCTACGGCCTGGGGTCCCCCGAGGAGTACCGCGAGAACCTGCTGTACCTGCAGCGGGGCGACGAGATCGACCAGCGGGCGGTCCTGCGCAAGCTGGTCGACATGCGGTACGACCGCAACGACATGAACCTCACCCGGGGCACGTTCCGGGTGCGGGGCGACACGATCGAACTGCATCCCGCGTACGACGAGACGGCGGTGCGCATCGAGCTGTTCGGCGACGAGATCGAGCGCATCACGATGGTCGATCCGCTCACCGGCGAGCAGGTCCAGACCCTCGACGAGCTCGCCATCTACCCCGCCACCCACTATGTGGCGGGCGAGGAGCGCATGCGCAAGGCGATCACCCGCATCGAGGCCGAACTGGCCGAGCGGCTGGCCTACTTCGAGCGCGAAGGCAAGCTGCTCGAGGCCCAGCGGTTGCGCATGCGCACCCAGTACGACCTGGAGATGATGCAGGAGGTCGGCTTCTGCAACGGCATCGAGAACTACTCGGCGCCGATCGACGGTCGGGCCGCGGGTGTCGCGCCCAACACGCTGCTCGACTTCTTCCCCGACGACTACCTGCTCGTCATCGACGAGAGCCACGTCGCGGTCCCGCAGCTCCACGGTCAGTACGAGGGCGACCGCAGCCGCAAGCTCGAGCTGATCGATCACGGCTTTCGGCTGCCCTCGGCGGCCGACAACCGGCCCCTGCGCTTCGAAGAGGTGATCGAGCGCATCAACCAGGTGGTGTTCCTGTCGGCGACGCCGTCGCCGTACGAGCTCGAGATGTCGTCCAACGTGGTCGAGCAGATCGTGCGGCCAACCGGCCTGGTCGATCCCGAGGTCATGGTGCGCCCCACCAAGGGCCAGATCGACGACCTGCTCACCGAGATCCGCCAGCGCATCGACCGCGACCAGCGGGTACTCGTCACGACGCTCACGAAGAAGATGGCGGAGGACCTCAGCGAGTACCTGCTCGAACAGGGGCTGCGCGTCCGCTACCTGCACTCCAACATCGACACGATCGAGCGCATCGAGATCCTGCGGTCCCTTCGTCTCGGCGAGTTCGACGTGCTGGTGGGCATCAACCTGCTGCGTGAGGGGCTCGACCTCCCGGAGGTGTCGCTCGTGGCCATCCTCGACGCCGACAAGGAAGGCTTCCTCCGCAGCGAGACCTCGCTCATCCAGACGATCGGCCGCGCCGCCCGCAACGTCGACGGGCAGGTGGTGATGTACGCCGACTCGGTCACCGACTCGATGACCCGCGCCATCGGTGAGACCCAGCGCCGCCGTCAGCTGCAGATCGCCTACAACGCCGAGCACGGCATCGACCCACAGACCATCCGCAAGGCGGTCACCGACATCCTCGCCCACCTGCGTCCGGCCGAGGGTGCCCCCACCCCGAGCGACGGCCGCCGGCGCGGGCGTCCCGGGGCTGCGGCCCGCCTGCGCGACGAGCTCGCCGACCTGCCGCCCACCGAGCTCGGTCGCCTCATCCAGACGTTGGAGGAGGAGATGCACGAGGCCGCCGCCGACCTGCGCTTCGAGTATGCGGCCCGCCTGCGCGACGAGGTGAACGAGCTCAAGCGGGAGCTGCGCGAAGCCGGCGTCTGAGCCTTGACCCTCCGGTCAATGTAGGGTCGCGGTCGGTACCCCCCGACCACGAAGGGAAGTCAGATGAGGGCAGCCGTCCTGACCGGAACCGACGCACCGCTCGTGACCCGAGACGACGTCGAGATCGCGCCGCCCGGCCCGGGCGAGGTTCGAGTGAAGGTCGCCGCCTCGGGCGTCTGCCACTCCGACCTCTCCGTCCAGAACGGCACGATCCCGCTTCCCACACCGATCGTCCTCGGTCACGAGGGCGCCGGCATCGTGGAGGAGGTGGGCGAGGGGGTCTCACGGCTCGCCGTCGGCGACCACGTCGTGCTGTCCTTCGTCCCCGCCTGCGGCGAGTGCTTCATGTGCACCCGCGGCCAGCCGTACCTGTGCGACAAGTCCGCGGCCGCGTCGACCGGTGGGCTCCTCGACGGCACCACCCGTCTGACCAGCGAGGGCGCGCCGCTCCACCAGATGGCGTCCCTCGGCACGTACGGCGAGTACGCCATCGTGCCGGAGATCTCGGCGGTGAAGATCCCCGACGATGTGCCGCTCGACATCGCTGCGCTGATCGGCTGCGGCGTGCTCACCGGCGTCGGCGCCGCGGTCAACACGGCCGACATCTCCCCGGGCGACACCGTGGCCGTGATCGGTTGCGGCGGGGTGGGCCTCAACGTGATCCAGGGCGCCCGCATCGCCGGCGCCACCACGATCATCGCCGTCGACATGTTCGACTCGAAGCTCGAGATGGCCAAGGAGTTCGGCGCCACCCACACGGTCAAGGCCGACGACGGCGACCCGGTCGCGGCCGTCGCCGCACACGCGGGCGGCCGTGGTGCGGACGTCACCTTCGAGGTGATCGGGCTGGGCGCCACCATCGAGCAGGCGATCAACACCACCCGCCCGGGGGGGCAGGTCATCCTGGTCGGGGTGCCCCGCCTCGACGTGATGCTCAACCTGAACGCGGCGTTCACGTTCCTCTACACGGCCAAGTCCATCAAGGGCTGCTGGTACGGCTCGGCCGACGTGTACAACGACGTGCCGAAGCTGCTCGACCTCTGGAAGAAGGGCGACCTCAAGCTCGAGGAGCTCATCTCCAAGGAGATCACGGTCGACCAGGTCAACGAGGCGTTCGCGGACATGCAGGCCGGCACGGTGGCCCGCTCCGTCATCCGCCACCAGCACTGAGGGCTGCCCGCATCCCGAACATGCGTTCCCGGGTTGCGCGCGCCCGGTAGCCTTTGACGTCGTGGCCGACTCGCTGGTGATCCGTGGTGCCCGGGAGCACAACCTTCGCAACGTCAGCCTCGAGCTGCCCCGTGACAAGCTGATCGTGTTCACGGGCCTCTCGGGGTCCGGCAAGTCGTCGCTGGCCTTCGACACCATCTACGCCGAGGGCCAGCGTCGCTACGTCGAGTCGCTGTCGTCCTACGCCCGGCAGTTCCTCGGGCAGATGGACAAGCCCGACGTCGACTTCATCGAGG
>CAYUXB010000367.1:0-3165 GCA_964448525.1 uncultured Acidimicrobiaceae bacterium | reverse complement strand
GATCTTGGCCGTGCAGATCAGGGCGCCCTGCTCACCGTGCATGAACTGGCTGAGGGTCCAGTTCTGGCTCTCGATGCCGACCTGGATCCACTCCTTGTCGCCCCACTTGGCGAAGGGCGAGTTCGCGATCGTGTTCTCGTCGATGCCGCCGCCGAGACCGCCCATGTTGGCAGCGGCGTTGGCCATGACGACGGCCTCCTGGTCGACCTCGGTGTCCCACGGCAGGTCGGTGGCGCCGTTCCACTGCGAGGTCTTGGCCTTCTCGTAGAGGCGGTTCAGCGCCGGGCGCTGCCCCTTCTCGTAGTCCCACGTGAAGATCGCGTCGGCGTTGTCCTGCACGGCGTGGATCGCCTCGTCGACGTCGTGGTTCGACACGGCGAGGATCGCTTCGAGGTCGTTGACGTCGGCGCGGCCGATCAGCTCTTCGTTGGTGCTCATGATGTCTCCCAGGAGATCTCGTGGTCAGGTCGTCAGGGCGGGCAAGAGGTAGGTGCGCACCAGTCGGCGGATGGACGCCGGGTCGCTCGGGTCGACCCAGTCGGAGGAACGGAATCCGAAGGTGAGCACGACGCGGGCGAGCAGCTCCGCGGCGGGTCGCACCTCCGACGGCGCGAGGAAGCGCTCCAGGTGGGGCCGGCACAGCACGACGGCGAGGTCGAGGACGTGCCCGAGCTGATGGAACGCGAAGTGGGGCAGCACCAACTCGGGCTCGTGGCGGATGACGGCAGCGAGGACGTCGTCCTCCGCGAGCAGCCGCAGGGTCGCGGCGATGCCGGTGGCCAGGAGGTCCTCGAGCGAGTCGGTGGCGGCCAGCTCGGTGTGCATCGTGTGGAAGACGCGGCCGGCCTCGTGGCTGACGACGACCTCGATCAGGCGGTCCTTGCCGCCGGGGAAGACGCGATACACCGTGGCCCGGCTGACGCCGGCCTCGCGGGCGATGTCGTCGAGCGAGGTCTTGCGCAGGCCCCAGCGGGCGATGCACGTGCGGGCCGCTGCGACCAGGTGACGCTCGGTGTCGTCGGCGCCGAGGTAGCCGTTCTCCCAGCTCGCGACGGTGGCCACGGCCGGGTCGTCGCCCGCGGCGAGCCCGGACTCTTCCGCGCGCACCGGGTCGTCGCCGCCGGCCGCGCCGATCGCATCGCTGCGGAGGGTCACGCTCGTCACGGCTGAGACACTAGGCACGAATCCGTCTCATCGTCCACCACCTGGCCGCGCGGCACCGGGATCTGCTGGCCCGGCGCTCAGCGTTCGACGACCCCGGCCAGGAGCTGGCCGCGGACGAGGCGGCGCACCGCCGCGGCATCGTCCATGTCCCACCCGCCCGGGGTGCCGATGAAGGACAGGGCCAGCCGGGCCAGCAGGTCGGCGGCCTCGTCGACCTCGACGCCGGGACGCAGCCGCTCCGTCCGCAGGCGGCTGGCCAGCTCGACCGCCAGGAGCTCCACGACGACGGGCATGATCTCGGCCAGCTCCGGCACGATGCGGCCGGCCTCGGCCTCGAGCGCACGCTGCAGCACCTCGTGGTCGTCGAGGCGCCGACGGGCGGCGACGAGGCCGACCTCCAGCAGCGTGGTGACGTCCGCGACGTCGCCGATGTCGGACCGCAGCCCGTCGAAGAACTCGACGACCGCGTAGGCGACCGCGCACGACACCAGCTCGGCCCGACCGCCGGGGAAGGCCCGGTACACCGTCGCTCGCGACATGCCGGCCTCGCGGACGATGCCCTCGACCGTGGTGTCGCCGACGCCGTTGCGCGCCAGGCAGGCGTAGGCCGCCTCGATGATGCGGGAGCGCGTCGGGTCCTCGTCCTGCGGATGCCCGCCCACGGTCAGCCGCCCTGGCGCAACAGGTCGTTCAGCTCGGCGTCCAGATCGGCACCGGTCGCGGCGTCGACGTCGCCCCGCGGGGTGGCGCCGTCGACGTCACCGCTCGGCGGGGTGTCGTCGTCGACCTCCATCCCTCGGCGGGCCACCACCCGTCGCAGGACCAGCGGGTACCCGATGATGCCGATCGCCGAGAAGATGAACCACTGCGCGGCGTAGCCGAGGTGCGGGCCCTCCGACAGCTCGGGCGGCGGCACGACCAACATCGAATCGGGCGTAGCCGTCTCCTCGCCCGAGACCGTCGCCTCCGACGGCGTGGACGACTCGAGCAGCACCAACCCGGGAGCGGTGTCGTCGGCCTCCACCAGCGGAGCCAGGTCCTTCGGCGCGGTGCCGTCGAAGCTGCCCGGATCGACGACGAGACCCTCGACCGTCACCTCTCCCGCGGGAGCAGGCGCCTCCACCGCTTCACCGCCGGAGGAGGACAGTCCCACGAAGCCCCGCAGCACGCCGACCCGCGTGCCGTCGTCGAGCTCGATCGGGGTCACCAGCCAGGCGCCGGCCGCGCCGCCCAGGCTGCGGTTGCGGACCACGACGGTGGCGTCGTCGTCGTAGGTGCCCCTCGCCGTCACCTGCCGGAACCGGGCGTCGGCCACCGCGGTCTCGTCGTCGCCCGGCGCGAGCAGATCCCCGACCGGCACGACCGGCTGTTCCATGCGCGACTCGATCAGGACGTTGCGTTCGCGCTTCTCGTCGAGCCGCCTGAGCTGCCAGAACCCGAGGCCGATCATCGTCACGACGAGGGCGACGACCAGCACGTGGGAGAGCAGCCACGAGGGTCGGAGCAGGAACCGGAGCTTGGAGGCGGAGGCGGGCACCGCTGCCCAGCGTACGGACCCGGCCCGCAGAGCGGCGAGTCGTCACCGCTTCAGGCCCGGACCGACCCGGAGGGCCGGCCCGGGCATCCCGGCCTACTCCGCGGCGGTCGGCAGTGTGTAGTCCTCGAACCTCTCCCGCAGATCCTTCTTCGAGAACTTGCCGACGCTCGTCTTCGGGATCTCGTCGACGAAGGCGACGTCGTCGGGCAGCCACCACTTGGCCACGCGACCGTCGAGGAACGCGAGGATCTCGTCCTTCGTCGCGGAGGAGCCCTCGCGCAGCACCACGCAGGCGAGCGGTCGCTCGCTCCACTTGGGGTGCGGCAGGGCGATGACCGCGGCCTCGGCCACCGCCGGGTGGGCCATGATCTCGTTCTCGAGCTCGACCGAGCTGATCCACTCCCCGCCCGACTTGATCACGTCCTTCGTGCGGTCGCGCAGCTGCATGTAGCCGTGGGGGTCGA
>CAYUXB010000366.1:0-3195 GCA_964448525.1 uncultured Acidimicrobiaceae bacterium | reverse complement strand
GGTTCGCCCAGGTCGTCGACGAGGTCGTGCTGGGCGAGGAGCTCGGCGTCGAGGGCGCGGATGTCGCCGCGTTCGAGGAGGGCGCCCATCAGCATGAACCGGCCGTGGATCTTCAGCCGGTAGTCGCCGGCGGCGCGGGCGCAGGCCAGGATCTCGTAGGCGCCGTCGATCCGCCGCTGCAGGGTGGACGGGCCGAGCTCGGTCACCTGCTGGGCGAGCAGAGCGCTCCCGATCGCGATGGGGTCGCCCAACCGGCGGGCCATCGCCAATGCGTCCGCGGCGAGGGCGCGTCCCGTCGCCAGGTCGGCGGGCATCACGTGACGGGTGGCCAGGTCGGCGAGCAGGAGCGCACGGAGCACGGTCTCGCCGGGCGGTTGCGCGTCGAGTGCGGCCCGGGTTCGCGCCGTCCAGGGCGAGCTGCTCTCGTCGGTGAAGTTGTACCGCAGGCCGCCGCGCAGTGCCGCGAGCGCGAGGGACGCAGTGTCGCCGAGGGCTGTCGCGGTCGTCCACGCGCGCTCATAGATCGCGTCGGCTTCCTCAGGGTGGGTGGAGCGCCACAGGGTGTCGCCGAGTCGGAGGAGCAGGTCGAGCCGCTCCCCGTCGGTCTCGGGCAGGTCGCCGATGCTGGCGAGGGCTCGACGGTAGAGCGCGGAGGCGTCCTCGTGAGCCAGCGACATCGACGCCGCCTCGGCGCCGCGACGGCAGGCTGCGATCGCGGCAGCGCGGGCGTCGGGACCGGCCTGGAGCAGGTGGTGGGCGTGTTCGGCGATGCGCTCGAGGTGGTCGGCCGTGAGAGCGGCGGCGCGACGGTGGAGGTCGTAGCGCTCGGCTGGCTGCATCCCGCTCAGCGCCACCTCGCCCACCAACGGATGGGCCAGGTCGCCATGGCCCGACGACAACCGCACCAGGAGGCCCGCTGCCTCCGCGTCGGCGCGGTGCTGTTCAGCATCGTGGTGATCGACGAGCAGGCGCAGCTCGTCGAGATCGTGGTGGTTGCCGAGCACCGCCGCGGCTCGGACGGCGCGGCGGCTGGCGTCGCCAAGGGCGTCGATGCGGTTGCGCATCGACCGTCGGAGCCCGTCGATGTCGTCATCGCCGGTGGGTGCCGTCCCCGACAGCGCGGCATCTCGGGCCGCGCCCGAGCGGATGACCTGGCCCACGTAGAGCGGGTTCCCGCCCGTGACGGCGTGGATCTGATCTGCGGTGGTGTCGTCGCCGATCATGGCCCCGACCTCGCTCGGATCGAGTCCTCGCAGCGGGATGCTGTGGCCCAGCCGGTCGAGCGCGGCGAGGTGCTCGCCCACGCCATCCGGCGAGTCGGGTGCGACCGGACGGTGGGTGCCGACGATGAGGAGCCGCTCGGACTGGAGCTGGCGGGCGACGAACCGGGTGAGGAGCAGCGTCGGGCCGTCGGCGTCGTGGAGGTCGTCGAGCACGATGAGCAGGGGACCGACCTCCAGTCGGGTGCACAGCAGCTGCGTCACCGCGTCGAACAGCTCGATCCGCTCGGCCGAGGAGGGGTCGTCGAGCACGAGTGCGGAGAGGTCGGTGCCGCCCACCTGGCCGAGGAGCTCTCGGACGATCTGGGTCCACGGCCAGTAGGGCGGGGCCCCGGCTTCATCCCAGCAGTGCCCCCAGACGACACGGACGCCCTCGGCCTCGACCCTGGCGCTCAACTCGCTCGCCAGCCGCGTCTTGCCGATCCCGGGCGGCCCGCTGACCAGGCGGATCGGACCGTCGCCGGGAGCACGCCGGAGCGCTCCCACGAGGTCGGCGAGCTCGGCTCGTCGCCCGACGAAGCCCTGCTGCGCTGGTGTTGGTTCCCCGGACGGTCCGACGGTCATGGTCGAGCCGAGGGTAGCCAGACCCCCTGGGGAGGTCAGACGCGGGGTTCGGCGGACGCCGCCGAACCCCGCTCAGCTCATGGCATCTCGCCCGTCACCGGTCGGCCGGTGGCGCCGATGAACACGAAGCTCCCTGGCCACTCCCCCCACGACCGGGTGGTGACACCGTTGCGGGTGCTCGCACGGTAGGAATCGCGCCCCGGCGTGTGCTCGATGAGCACCTCGCCGCCCTCCTGGAAGGTGATCATCCCGACGTGCACAGCAGCGGTGCAGATCGACGAGTCGTCGGTGTACTCGCCCGTTCCCCACACGCGGAACGCGGTGCCGTGCTCCGGGCACGAGAAGCGGCTGTGCTCGTCGTCGCCGCGGATGTCGTGTGCCCTCGTCGACCAATCCAGCAGTGCCGGTTCGTCCCACGGGTCCGGCGCCGTCGAGGTGTCGGCGGGGACCTCGATGCGACCGGTGCGGATGCCCTCGATCGTGTCGGAGGTGCGAGCGCCGCGGACGGTCGCGATCTCGCCGGTGAGGGCGAAGTCGATGATGCACTCGGTGAGCGCCACCTCGTCCTCGATCCCGACCGCCCGGCACAGCATCTCTGCCTGGCGACGTTCGCGCTCGGGGATCGAGTCGATCGTGAACGGAGCCTCGGGGAACGAGCGGTCGGTGAAGCTGTCGGTGCTCTCGCCTGATCCGTAGTGGAAGAGCGACTCGTCGTCGTCGACGCGCCAGCTCTCGGCGAACGTGTCGTACATCGCGTCGAACTCGACTGGCTGAGCGAGGACGTCGCCGTCGCGGGTGCGGAAGTCGTTCTCCTGGTCGCCGTCGGTGTCGCCCATGAGGCCGGTCCACGACGCATCGTCGTCGAGGGGCAACTCGATCCACAGGTCGTGTGACTCGCCCCACTGGCGCTGCACGCGGATGATCGGGCCGGCATCGGTGGCGATGACGATGGCGCCGCCGTCGAGCCACACGCCGGCTTCGTCGAGCTCGACGCCGAGCGTGGTGCTGGCGAGCTCGTCGATCTCGCCGTCGATGCGGACGGTGCCCTGCTCGACCACGATCTGCTGGCCACCGACGCCCACGGCCACCGCGGTACCGATGGAGATGGTGGTGCTGGCCCCCATCGGGGCGGTCCGGATCTGCACCTCGACGTCGTCGCTGCGGGCCGCGACGAACTCACCGACGGCCTGCATGCCGTAGTAGACGCCGTCGAAGGTCTGGATGTGGGGGTCTCCTCGCATCTTCGAACCCTTGCCACCGCCACCGCCACCGCCACCGCCGCCGCCGCCGCCACCGCCGCCGCCGCCGTTCCCGCCGCCACCGCCGCCGTTGCCGCCGCCACCGCCGCCGT
>CAYUXB010000365.1:0-3201 GCA_964448525.1 uncultured Acidimicrobiaceae bacterium | reverse complement strand
CGTGGTGCCATCGCCCGAAGCTCCGCCGCTGGTTCACCACCGATGACGCCGCCGAGTTCGTGGCCGACTCGCCTGGGCAGCGCTGCGGAGTGACATCATGCTTGAGGACGGATCCGGCAGCTCGACGAGCGCCGAAACGCCGATTTCCCACGTAGAACGTGGGAAATCCGTGGGTAAACCTCTAGCTAACTCGCCAACGGCCAACGCTCTGACCTGCGGTTTTGTTGTCGGGTGGGGGAGATTTGAACTCCCGACCTCTGCGTCCCGAACGCGCCCCCACGCCGCCCACCAGGCAACACGCGGCCCACAGGACACCGCGTGGTGCGCTTTACCAGCCATGTCGCGCCCCCCACGTGGGAAGAACGTGGGAAACGACCCCGTAGCTTCGGGTGCGGGCGTCTGGCGGTTCCGCCTCCGGCGTGAGCCGAGCTGATCGAGCACCCACCCTGTCTTCGGTGGGCCATCAAGGCCGGTTGCAATCCTGCCGTCAGGACTGTTCAGCCCTACGGGAGTGTCCGCTCGATCAGCGCCCGTAGCCGGGTGAAACGCTCGTCAACCCTCACTCCGGAGAGCTGCTGGTGATTCTGCAGGGCGTTCATACCAGCGCCGTCACGGCGATCGAACAGCGCGCGCACGATCATCGCTGCTTCCGCAGCATCGCCCTCGCCGAACGCGTCGGGAACGACGCCAGCCGCGAGCGCGACCTCCAGGCACCGCCATACATCGACGACGTCGGTGTCCTTGGTGCGCACGCGGGTTGCGAACGCCTTCAAGATGACGGCCCCGACCTCATCGGGAAACGCGAGGCTGGCCTCGAGCCGTTCACCGTTGAGTCGATGGAGCTCGAGGTCGAGCATCACCGGCGGCCGGTTCAGCGCGGTCGCGAGTCCGAGCACCTCGGTCGTCACGAGATCGTCGCTGATGCGTCGGCTCTGTCGAGCACGGCTCGTGTACGCGGGTACGAGGACATCGATGATCGCCCGGCGTGGCGGGTCTGACGCGCCGGTGATCTCCACCGGCACGTCGGTCATGGTCCGAGCGAATCGGTTGCCCTCGATCCTGTCGTAGCCAGCGTCGCGGAGTCGAACGATCAGATCGTGATCCCGGACGACGACCGGCGCCACGCCAAGGTCAGTGTCACCGGTCTCTCGATGGAGATCTGCGCCCAGACGCCAGCGGGCCACCAGCGCGGTGACCATGTGCCCGCCGATGATCCGGTAGCCGGTGCCCTCGGACGCGAGAGCGACCGCAAGATCGCTGAGCGCGACGTGCCCGAGGTCGTCGGCGACCGAAGCCGCTCCGAGGACGAGGCGGCTCAGGGGCGGTTCAGCAGCCACTCACGCATCATCCCAGCCGCTTCGAGGCGGTCGGCGCCCCCGAGGTCCTGTAGGTCCCAGATGAGCTGTGTCTCGTCGGCCAGCGGGACCTCGACGTCGCGCACGGTCACCAGGAGATCGCGATCGCGGAATACGGAACGGTCGGCCGGCGCGCGAACGATGACGTTGGCGTCGTGTCGGCCCTGGGCATCGACCACCTCGAGATCGCGAGGCGAGATCTCACCGCGCACGTACAGGATGACGGTCGTCGGACGACGCCAGGACACGACCAGATCCGGGGCAACGTCTGCTGAGACTGCGATCTGGCGTCGCTCGGAGCGCAGGAGCGCGGCGCGGACAGCGACATCGAGCGGCGCATCCAGGCTGTACAGGTGCCGCTCGCTGCCCCCCGGCCCGCGGTACTCGGCGAGGAACCGATCGAGCAGCTCCTCGCGGAGCGGTACCCAACGTCCACGCGTCGCCTTCGTGACGAGCCCGAGATCGTACAGCTGCTTGAGAACCTGCGATGCCCGAGGCTGCGAGACCCCCGCTCGGTTGGCAAGTCCAGTCGCCGATACGTCCTCGTGCTCGCCGTCACCGAAACGAACGAGTGCTCGAATGATCCCGAGTGCCCCGGCCCCCCGGGGCAGGCTTCGTCGCTTGGTCCTCGGTGGACCGACCGTGAGCCGCTGTCGGAGGAGAAGGCCCGGGGCGCGGAGATCGAAGTTGCCGTGCGTGTCGGCCCACGACCAGCCCGCATCGATGAGCATGTCGGCGAGTGCACGAGACACGAAAGGCGCGACGAGCACCGGGTGCCCGAGCTCACGTAGCTCGCCTTGGCGTGCTGCATACCTCGACAGCTCGTTGGGGTACGGCGCCCGCGCCTTCTCTTCGACGGCAAATCTCGCCTTGGTGCCCCCGCTGGCCACGTCGAGCAGGGCATCCGCTGACTCCTGACCGCGTGCCGCTGCCTCGGCAAGGTGGACCTCGATCCCTGCCGAGCGCAGGGCGGACAGAACCGGCATAAGCACATCACCAGTATAAGCACAGTGCTTAAGTGACTCGATCCCTTACGCAGCTGACTCGAGGGCCTCGCCCCGTACTTGCAGGGAAACGCCGCTTGGTCGTCCTCGCTGTACTTGCCCGAGCTGGTCGCTCCGGCGAAGCGGGCCGAGACAGGGAAGGCGTACGCTGGCACCCGTGCGCACACCGATGACGATCGACGTGGACGACCGCCTCCGGCAGGCCGTCGAGCGCGCCGCCCGCGAGGAGGGCGTCGACGAAGCACGACTCGTCGAGGACGCGTTGCGCCGCTACTTCGGCCTGCGCGGGCTCGCGTTGCTCGATGACGTGGCGGCCCGTCAGGAAGGCGAACCGAGCGACGACGAGGCCATGGCGCTCGCCGTCGACGAACTGCGAGCGGCGCGAGCCGAGCGGCACCGGGCCAACCTCGGTTGACCGAGGCTCCGCTGCGGGTCGTCCTCGACCCCAACGTCGCCATCTCGGCACTGATCTCACCCAACGGCGCGACAGGGCAGGTGGTGCGCGCTGGCCTCCGCGGCCGGTACTGCACGATCGTCTGCCCGTCGCTACTGGCAGAGCTCGAAGACGTGGTGCCATCGCCCGAAGCTCCGCCGCTGGTTCACCACCGATGACGCCGCCGAGTTCGTGGCCGACTCGCCTGGGCAGCGCTGCGGAGTGACATCATGCTTGAGGACGGATCCGGCAGCTCGACGAGCGCCGAAACGCCGATTTCCCACGTAGAACGTGGGAAATCCGTGGGTAAACCTCTAGCTAACTCGCCAACGGCCAACGCTCTGACCTGCGGTTTTGTTGTCGGGTGGGGGAGATTTGAACTCCCGACCTCTGCGTCCCGAACGCAGCG
>CAYUXB010000364.1:0-3224 GCA_964448525.1 uncultured Acidimicrobiaceae bacterium | reverse complement strand
CCTTGACCTTCGCGGCCTTACCGATGCGGTCGCGGAGGTAGTAGAGCTTGGCGCGACGGACGTCGCCCCGGACGATGCGCTCGATCTTGGCGATGGTCGGTGCGTGCAGCGGGAAGGTGCGCTCGACGCCCACCCCGTAGCTCACCTTGCGGACCTTGAACGTCTCGCGGATGCCGGAGCCCGAGCGTCCGATGACCACGCCCTGGAAGATCTGGACTCGCTCCTTCTGGCCCTCGACCACGCGCACGTGCACCTTGAGGGTGTCACCGGGCGCGAAATCAGGGATGTCGCTACGCAGGGTTGTCTGATCGACCAAGTCGGTGGGGTTCATCGCGCGTCGCTCCGGCGCAGGCATCATTGAGGCGGACGGAAGATCGTATCCGGGCCCCACCGACGGACACAAAGCGAGGTCAGGACCCGTCCTGGGGAGACGGCGGCGGGATGTCGTCCAGATCGAACTCGGCCAACAGCTTACGGTCGGCCGGCCCGATGCCCCCTCGATCGGCGATGAGGTCCGGGCGACGGTCGAGGGTGCGGCGCAGCGCCTGGGCCCGTCGCCAGCGCGCCACCCGACCGTGATCACCGCTGCGCAGCACATCAGGCACCGTCCAGCCCCGGAAGTCGGCTGGCCGGGTGTAGTGCGGGTACTCGAGCAGCCCGTCGCTGAACGACTCGTCGTCGGCCGAGGTGGCGTTGCCCATCACGCCGGGCACGAGCCGCCCGACCGCCTCGATCACCGCCATCGCCGGCACCTCGCCACCCGACAGCACGACGTCGCCGATCGACAGCTCGCCGTCGCACAGGTGGTCGCGGACGCGCTCGTCGACGCCCTCGTACCGGCCGCACAGCAGGCTGAAGCCGTCCAGCGACGCCAGTTCGCGGGCTACCGGCTGGTCCAGCCGCCGTCCGCCCGGGCCGAGGTAGAACAGCGGGCGGGGCGGGTCGACCGCGGCGACCGCTGCGAAGACCGGTTCGGGCATCATCACCATGCCCGCTCCCCCGCCGAAGGGCGAGTCGTCGACCGACCGGTGCGGATCGCGAGCGAAGGCACGCAGGTCGTGCACCCTGATGTCGAGCGAACCCGCGGCCCGCGCTTTGCCGACCAGGCTCTGGTCGGCGAAGTGCTCGACCATGTCGGGGAAGATCGTGAACACGTCGATGCGCACCGCGCCGGCCCCTACAGGTCGAACAGGCCGTCGGGCGGGTCGATCACGACGGTCTCCGGGCTGTGGTCGACCACGAACACCACCGGCACGAGGGCGCCGCCGTCCAGCTCGATCAGGTCGGCGGCCGGGTTGGCGATCACGCCCGTGCAGCGGCCGACGGTGTCCCCGGCGGTGGTGACCACCGCGGCGCCGATGAGCTGGTGCACCCACAGCTCGTCAGGATCGTCGGCCGCTTCGGCCCTGAGCACCGTGCCCCGGAGCTCGTCGGCCTGTTCGCGCGTCGTGCGACCCTCGAACGCCACGATCCAACGGTCCTGGTGCGGACGCGCGGCCCGGACCACGAGGTCGCCGCGGGGTGTCGAGAGCACCGCCCCGGGGTCGAGTCGGCCGGAGCGATCAGTGAGGAGCTTGACCACCACCTCGCCCCGGAGGCCGTGGGGCTTGGTGATGCGGCCGACCTCGAGGAGCGTCGCCCCGCCGCCGGAACCGTCAGCCACACTCACGGCTCGGCCTCACGGGCATCCCGCTCTTGTCGCCTGCGGCGACGGGCCGCTCGGGCCACGTCCTCGCCACGGCTCGGCCTCAGTCCTCGAACTCGACCTCGACGTCGCTGCCGTCGCGGGCGGCGGCGGCTCGAACGACGGTGCGGATCGCCTGGGCGACACGCCCGCGCTTGCCGATCACCCGACCCATGTCGGAGGGGCCCACGCGGACCGTGAGGCGCGGCAGCGAACGGCCCTCGGACAGGTCGATGCGCACGGCTTCGCGATCCTCGACCAGTGAGCCCACGAGGTGCTCGAGCACCGCGTGCGCCGTCGGGACCTCGACAGGGGACTCGGTGTCGGTCACTCGGCCCCCTCGGCAGGAGCGTCAGCCGTCGCCTCGGCAGCCTCGGGCTCGGCCTTCGGGGTCTCCGCCTTGGGAGCCTCGGCGGCCGGCGCGGCGGCAGGCTCGGCGTCGGCCGGGGTCAGCACCGGGCGGGTGCGCGGCTCGCCGCTGAACTCCTCCCAGGCACCCGAGATCTCGAGGAGCTTGCGCACGGACTCGGTCGGCTGCGCGCCCTGGCGGAGCCAGCCGATCGCCTTGTCGTTGTCGATGCGGACGGCGGAGGGGTCGGGACGGGGGTCGTAGACGCCCACGATCTCGATGAAGCGCCCGTTGCGGGGCGACCGGGAATCGGCCGCGACCACGCGATAGGTCGGCTGCTTCTTCTTGCCCATCCGCATGAGGCGGAGCTTGACGGCCACTCGTGTCTTCTTTCGTGTTCGGGGAGTCACCCGGTCGCGCGACTCGCTGCGTGAGCGGCGCGACCTCTAGCGGAGCGACCTGAGATGATGCGCTGTTCGCGCCGGTCAGATCAAACCGCGGGCCGGTGACCAGGTTACTGGAGACCGGGCAGAGTGAAAGGTTGCTTGGGCGTGGTGCGCCCACCACCGGGCGGCGTGACGCGGCCGCCACCCCCCTTGCGACCCTTCTTGCCCTTCTTGTTGCGTGCGCTCTTGGTGCCCGAGATGCCGGGCATGCGCTTCATCAGCTTCTGCATCTCGCGGAACTGCTTGATGAGCTGGCTGACGTCCGCGGTCTGGGTGCCGCTGCCGTTGGCGATGCGGAGGCGGCGGGAGCCGTCGATCATCGTCGGGTCGGTGCGCTCGGCGCGCGTCATCGAGCGGATGATCGCCTCGACCCGGTTGACCTGGCCCTCGTCGATCTCCGCGTTGCGCATCTCCTTGGGCATGCCAGGCATCATGCCCATGAGGTTCTGCAGCGGGCCCATCTTGCGCACCTGCTGCAGCTGCTCGAGGAAGTCGTCGAGGGTGAACTTGCCCTCGAGGAGCTTGGCCGCGGTCTGCTCGGCCTCTTCCTTCTCGTAGACCTGCTCGGCCTTCTCGATGAGCGTGAGCACGTCGCCCATGCCGAGGATGCGGCTGGCCAGGCGATCGGGGTGGAAGAGATCGAAGTCCTCGACCTTCTCACCGGTCGACGCGAAGGCGATGGGCTTGCCCACGACCTCCTTCACCGACAGGGCGGCGCCGCCGCGGGCGTCGCCGTCGAGCTTGG
>CAYUXB010000363.1:0-3226 GCA_964448525.1 uncultured Acidimicrobiaceae bacterium | reverse complement strand
CTAGTGCCCTGGGCGGGGCGCTAGGTTCGTCTGGGTGCGTTGGACCGTCCACGGCGAGCGATCGATCTACGACTCCGAGTGGATGCGCCTCGTGCTCGTCGACGTCGAGATCCCCGGGGTCGAGCGCTTCGACCACCACGTGGTCCGGTACCCGCAGCCCGCATCGGGGACGGTGGTCCACGATCCCGACCGCGGCGTGCTGTTGCTGTGGCGCCACCGGTTCATCACCGACACGTGGGGCTGGGAGATCCCGGCGGGTCGCATCGAGGTCGGCGAGACGCCGGAGGAGGCGGCCCGCCGCGAGACGCTGGAGGAGACCGGCTGGCGACCCGGGCCGCTCACCGAGCTCGGCGTCTACGCGCCGAGCAACGGCAGCTCCGACCAGATGTTCCACACCTTCCTCGCCGCCGGGGCGACCCACGTCGGTGAGCCCTCCGACGTCGCCGAGAGCGAGCGCGTCGACTGGGTGCCCGTCGACGACGTGCGTGGCCTGATCGCCGGCGGCGAGTTCACCGACGGCCTGTCGCTCACCGCGCTGCTCTGGGCCCTCGCGTTCGCCGCGATCTAGGGCCCGCCATCTAGATGTGGCGACCGGGGACCGCGTGGGTCAGGCCGCGCCCTCGGCCGCGGGGTTCCACGCGGCGAGGTCGGAGAGGCGCTCGTCGTTCGAGAACATCTCGACGATCGGCTGATCGAGGCCGAGCCGGCGCTTGAGCCGGCGCACCTCGAGCTCCTCGTTCCAGAGCACGAGCGTGACCGCCAGGCCCGCCGCACCCGCCCGGGCCGTGCGGCCGGAGCGGTGGAGGTAGGTCTTCGGGTCCGGCGGGGGGTCGGCCTGGATGACGATGTCGAGCTCGTCGATGTCGAGGCCCCGGGCCGCCACGTCGGTGGCGACGAGCACGGCGAGCTTGCCGTTCGAGAAGCGCTTGAGCGCGCGCTCGCGGACCTCCTGGCGCAGGTCGCCGTGGATGGCCTTGGCATCGACGCCGTCGTCTTCGAGCTGGCGGGCGAGCCGATCAGCCGCGCGCTTGGTGTTGGTGAAGATCAGGCAGCGGGAGGCCGAGCGCGTGATCGCCGCGGCGACGCGGTGCTTGTCCATCTCGTGGACCAGCAGAAAGCGGTGCGCCATCTTGTCGACCGTCTGCGTCGGTGAGTCGACCTCGTGGAACACGGGGTCGTGCTGGTAGCGATCGACGAGGCCCTGGATGCCCCCGTCGAGCGTGGCCGAGAACAGCAGGGTCTGGTGATTGCCCTTGATGTGGCGCAGCACCCACTCGACCTGGGGCATGAAGCCCATGTCGGCCATCCGGTCGGCCTCGTCGAGCACGACGAGGCCGATGTCGGAGAGGTCGGCGACCTTGCGCTCGATCAGGTCGATGAGCCGGCCGGGGGTGGCGACCACGATCTCGGCGCCCTCCTCGAGAGCCGCGATCTGCTTGGCCATCTGGGCACCGCCGTACACGGCCACGAGGCGCAGGTCGCGAGCCTCCACCAGAGGACGCAGAACGTCGGTGACCTGGACCGCGAGCTCGCGGGTGGGCACCAGCACGAGACCGGTCGGTCGTTTGGGGGACGCGGGGGCGACACGCTCGACCAGTGGGAGGCCGAACGCGAGCGTCTTGCCCGAACCCGTCTTCGCCTTACCGCAGACGTCGCGGCCGGCTAGGGCGTCGGGGATGCAGAGGCGCTGGACGGGAAAGGCGGTGGTCAAGCCTGCTCGGTCGAGCACGGCCACCAGATCGGAAGACACGCCCAGCGCGGAGAACGTCTCTTGTTCTTCGTTGCGCATGGTTCTGCAGGATGTTACCGGGATGGACGCAGGTGGCCCCATTTGCGCGCCGCCGCGAGCCGGGTGTCACTCGAGGAAGGGCGTGTCGTCCACCGGGTCGATGTGGGTACCGGCCGGGACCTCCGACCGCCCGGCCAGCCGGCGGCCGGCCCCGACGAGCACGGGGTGGCGCGCGTTCGGCGCGCCGACGCGCGCCCCGGCCCCGACCCAGGCCCCGTCGGCGACGACCGTGCGGGCCACCGACGCACCTGCGCCGATCTTCGCGTCCGCCATGAGGACGCTGTGGCGCACATCCGCGCCGCGCTCGACGACGGTGCCCGGCCCGATGATCGAATCGACCACCGTGCCCCGCACCACCGCTCCCGGGCTGACCCAGGCGCCGTCGAGGTGGGCGGACGCCTCGATCCGCGCGGGCGCGCGGGCGATCGACGGGCTGATGATCGGCCACGCCGGATCGTCGAGCCGGAAAGGGCTGCGCGGCCGGAGCATCTCGAGCTGGCTGTCGAGGTACGCCTCCGGAGTGCCCAGGTCGCGCCAGTAGCCCTCGTGCTCGAACGCGCGCACCCGGCCGGTGTCGATCAGCGCGGGGACGAGGCTGTCGCCGTAGTCGCCGAGTGGATCGTCAGCCCGCCGGAGCTGCTCGATCGTGCCGAGCAGAGCCTCCGGCTCGTACGCGAAGACCTCGGTCGCCGCGCAGCGGTGAGGTGGGTCGTCCGGCTTGTCGTGGATGCCGGTGACGTGGCCGCGGGCGTCGACGTCGATGAGCGCGTGGCGGGTCGGGTCCTGGTTGCGACCGAGCGTCGTGGTGACGATCGTGAGCGCCGCCCCCGACTCCCGGTGGCAGGCGGCCACGGTGGCCAGGTCGAGGGTGAAGAGATGGTCGGCGGAGCACACGACCACGACCTCGGGGTCGAACGCGGCGATCACCCGAGCCTGGCGGGCGAGTGCGTCGGCGTTGCCGGAGGCGAAGCCCTCGCCCTCGGCACCTTCGTACGGTGGCATGACCCGGAGTCCGCCGCGACTGCGATCGAGATCCCAGGGCCGGCCACCCGCCAGGTGGTCGTTCAGGAGGTGCGGCTCGTACTGCTGCACCACCCAGACGTCGCGCAGTCCGCTGTTGGCCGCGTTCGACATCGTCACGTCGATCAAGCGGGCGGTGCCACCGACCGGCAGGCTCGGCTTGGCGCGTCCGACGGTGAGCACGTCGAGGCGTGACCCCTTTCCGCCGGCCAGCACGATGAGGAGGGTGCGTCGGACCATCGGTCGTGTCCTACCCCGACCGGGCCCCGCTCGTACGTGGCGTCAGTTGGCGGAGGTGTGCAGCCCGCCCTCGCTCATGTCGACGACCTCGACCTCCCGGGTGAAACCCCGGATGGCCCGCGGGCCGAGCCGCCGGTGCTCGAGGCCGTCGCCCGACGAGTCGAAGAGCGAGGCGGT
>CAYUXB010000362.1:0-3250 GCA_964448525.1 uncultured Acidimicrobiaceae bacterium | reverse complement strand
AACCGCCCCGCCAGTGGACCGCGCCCGTCCGGCTCACCGACGTCATCCGCGCCGCCCTCGGCGAGGTCGAGGACTACCAGCGCGTCACCGTCCGCGGCGTCGAACCCGCCACCATCCTCGGCTCCGCCGCGGCCGACCTCGCCCACCTCATGGCCGAGCTCATCGAGAACGCCCTCGTCTTCTCCCCACCCGACGTCCCGATCGACATCCGCGGTCGGAGCCACGGGGAGGGCGGGTACATCCTGGCGATCATCGACAGCGGCCTCGGCATGTCGCGCGCCGACATCGCCGCAGCGAACCGGCGGCTGGCGGGCGCGGAGAGCTTCACCATCGCCCCCTCCAAGTACCTCGGCCACTACGTGGCCGGCAACCTCGCCGCCCGCCACGGCATCCGTGTCCAGCTGGAATCCTCGCCGGACAACGGCATCACCGCCACCATCACGCTGCCCACCGCGCTGATGACGACCGACTCCGCGCTGGCCCCGCCGGTCACGCCGCCCGGTGGAACCCGCAGGGTCCACGGGGCCGCGCCCGCGCGACCCGAGGCATCCCCTCCACCGGCGATCGCCGCACCTGCGGCGATGGCCTCCCCGCAGATGGCCGCACCGCCCGCCGCCGGGCCGTCCCCCGACCAGATCCCGGACCCGCCGGTCTTCTCGCCCGGGCCGATGCCGGCGAGGACGGCGTCCGCGTCGCCCCTCGGCGCGGCGCCATCGCCGACCTCCAGCGGCCGCCCCGGGCGCGTCACGGGTGGTGCAACGACGCCGGCAGAGCGGGCCGACGCCCGGCCGACGCCCGCGCCCGGGGCCGACGGCGGGCCCCGGCAGCGGACGACATCGGCACCGGCTGCCGGCGACGCGCGTCGAACCGGCCCGCTGTGGCCGGGTTCGCTCCCCCTCGGTCCCGGCCGGCGTGATCCCGGCGGTCAGGACATCCGCCGCCGCGACGCCGAACGGCCGGCCGCCGGAGGGCCGAGCCTCGACCCCGGCCGGTCGGCGGGGTTGCCCCCGACCCCGAGCGGCCTCGCCCGCCGTGCGCCCGTCGCCCCCGAGGGACCCGCACCCACCCCGCTCGGCGCCGACCTGCTCGCCGCCCTGGGCCACTACGCCACGTCCGGCCGGCCGACACCGATGGGCGGGGCGGATCGCGGGCCGGGCGCGCCGCGCCGCACCGACGAGCCACCGACGGGGCGCGGTGGCGCTGCCGACAGCGCTCCTCGCCGGGCCCCCCTGCCGCGCCCGACCCCTCCGCCGCGCCCGGGTCCGGCAGCACCGGCAGCTCCGGCAGCACCGACGGCACCGATCCACCGGTCGCCGACCCCGGCCGCACCGGGCCCAGCGGCCACGACCTCGTCCTCGTCCTCGTCCTCGGCCTCGGCCGCGGCCGCGGGGGCGTCGCCGCTCACGCCGCCGGACGCCCTCACCAAGCGGGTCAAAGGCGCGCAGCTGCCGCGCACGTCGGTGATCTCGTTGCACCACCGTGACCGCCGGTCGCCCACCGCGACGGCGTCTGCCCCCGCCGGAGCCACACGTCGTACCGCGCTCGAACCGGGGGCCAGCAAGGCGACCGACGTGCAGACCCTGCTCGCCAGCTTCACGGCCGGCGTGCAGCGCGGACTGGCCGACGCGCGGGCCGGCGGCGGGTCCCAGACGGGGCGCTAGAGGACGCGAGAGGATCGCCGGAAGGGGCGTCAGCCTGCGCCCGGGCTCAGCCCACCGGCTCGAGCACGAACAGCGGGATGGCCCGCTCCGTCGCCGCCTGGTAGTCGTCGTACTGCGGCCAGACCTCGGTCGCCCGCGCCCACCAGCTCGCCTTCTCGTCGCCGAGAGCCTCGCGGACCGAGTAGTCGCCGAGGGCGGCACCGTCCTGCAGGCGGGCGACCGCGTTGGCGCGCACGTTGTGCACCCACTGGGGGTGCGTCGGTGCGCCGCCCATCGAGCCGATCACCGCGTACCGACCGTCGCCGTCGGCGACGCGCACGAGTGGGGTCTTGCGGACCTTGCCGGACCGGGCCCCGAGCGTCCAGAGGATGATCCACCGCTCGCCCACGAGCTCGCTCGGCGAGGCGCCGCCGGTGCGCTCGTAGCGCTCGACCTCCTCGGCGATCGGCCCCCAGGGGCTCGGCTCGTACTCGGCATCGAACGCTGGCACTCGGCCTCCTTCGCACAGGCACACGGTCCGGTCGGCCGGCGGCCCGATCGTTCCACATCGCCGGTCGGCCGGTCGGCCGATCGGTGGGCGACAGTTGCTACCCCTGGAGCACGACGAGGCGCGGCTCCGTCATCTCCCGCACCGCGTGCCGCGGCCCCTCCCGGGTGTTGCCGCTGTCGCGGACCCCGCCGTAGGGCTGCTGGTCGGCCCGCCACGTCGGCACCTCGTTGACGACGACGCCGCCGAAGTCGAGCCGGCGGGCGGCCGCCAGCGCGCTGTCGACCCGAGCGGTGAAGATGCCGGCCTGCAGGCCGTAGCGGGTGTCGTTGGCCAGCGCGATCGCCTCGTCCAGCGTGTCATAGGCGGCGACGGCGACCACCGGGCCGAACACCTCCTGGGCGCACACCTTCATGTCCGCGGTGACACCGGTGAGCACGGTGGGCACGAGCACGCCCTGGTCGTCGGGCTTGCCGCCGGTGGCCAACGTCGCCCCGCCCTCGACGGCCTCGGCGATCCACGACTCGATCCGCTCGGTGTCGCCGGTCGAGATGAGGGCGGAGATGTCGGTGTCCTCCTCGAGAGGAGCGCCCACCACGAGAGAGGACACCTCCTCGACGAGCGCAGCGACGAACTCGTCGTGGATCGACCGGTGCACGTACAACCGTTGCGACGAGATGCACGACTGCCCGGCGTGCGAGAACCCGGCGACCTTCAACTTGGCCGCGGCGGTGCGCCAGTCGCCGTCGGCCTCGATGATCACGGGGGTGTTGTTGCCGAGCTCCAGGCTGACCTTCTTGCGGGCCGCGCGGCCCCGGATCCCCCATCCGACCTCGGGTGACCCGGTGAAGGTGATCATGGCCACGTCGTCGTGGTCGACCAGCGGGTCGCCGACGGCCCGACCGGGGCCGGTCACGACGTTGAGCCACCCGGCGGGCAGGCCGCATTCGTCGAGCAGGAGGTCCGCGAGGGCGATCGCCGACAGCGGGGTCTGGCTGGCCGGCTTGAGCACCATCGGGCAACCGGCGGCGATGGCGGGCGCCACCTTGTGGGCCACCAGATTGAGCGGGAAGTTGAACGGGCTGATCGCCCCGACGACCCC
>CAYUXB010000361.1:0-3259 GCA_964448525.1 uncultured Acidimicrobiaceae bacterium | reverse complement strand
GCCCCGGCTGCTGATGATCGACGAGCTGTCGCTCGGCTTGGCGCCCGCGGTGGTGGGGGAGCTGCTGCGCTTCGTCGACCACCTGCGCGAGGAGGGCACGACCCTGCTGATCGTCGAGCAGTCCGTCAACGTGGCGCTCGAGATCGCTGACAGAGCCGTGTTCCTCGAGCGCGGTCAGGTGCGGTTCACCGGCCCCGCCGCCGATCTGCTCGACCGTCCCGACCTGCTGCGATCGGTGTTCCTCGGCAACGCCGCGGGAGGTCAGGCCGGCGGCGCCGACGCGTCCGCTCCGACCGAGGGAGGGCCGGGCCCGCCGGACGCACCCGGCGCGGCGGGCGAGCCGGTCGGCGCCGCGCCCGGCGCAGCCGTGCTGCGGGCGGTCGATCTCCGCGCGTCGTTCGGGGGCGTCCGGGCCGTCGACGGCGTGTCGATCGACGTCGCCCCCGGGGAGATCGTCGGCATCATCGGTCCCAACGGGGCCGGCAAGTCGACCCTGTTCGACCTGCTCGGTGGCACCCTCCCGGCCGGCGCCGGGCAGGTGGTGCTCGCCGGCGACGACGTCACCGGGCTCACGGCGTCGCAGCGGGCCCGCCGCGGCCTCGGCCGTTCGTTCCAGGACGCCCGCCTGTTCCCCTCGCTGACCGTCGACGAGGTGGTCGCCGCCGCCCTCGAACGGTGGGTGGTGGTGGGCGACCCGCTGTCCGCGGCGTTCCACCTTCCCAACGCCATCGACAGCGAGATCGCCGTCGCCCGGCGCGTCGACGAGCTGGTCGAGCTGCTGGGGCTCGGCGACCACCGTTGCCTGTTCCTGCGCGAGCTGTCGACCGGCACCCGTCGCGTCGTCGACCTGGCCTGCCTGCTGGCCCACCAGCCCCAGGTGGTGCTGCTCGACGAGCCGGCTGCCGGCATCGCCCAGCGCGAGGTCGAGCAACTCGCCCCGCTGATCCGTCGCATCCGCGACGAGACAGGTGCCAGCCTCGTGGTCGTCGAGCACGACCTGCCGCTCGTGCGCGACGTCGCCGACCGCGTGGTGGCGATGGACCAGGGCCGGGTCCTCGCCACCGGCTCGCCCGACGCGGTGCTGTCCGATCCCGCCGTGGTCGCGGCCTACATCGGCGACGACAGCCGTGCCGCCAACCGTTCGGGCCCCCTCACCCCTGCCGCCGGTGTCGGTGCCGGCGCGCCGACCCCATCGTGAACCCGCGACCGCATCGCGCTCCGAGCGAGGACCTGCCGTGCAGCCTGTGAACCGACCGCCCGCCCGCGAACGCCAGCTCGTGCGCCGCTACGGCCCGATCACGGCCGTCATGGCCGTGATCGCCACTCTGGTCGGGGTGTCGTTCCTCGGCGGGGACGCGGAGAGCGGCACCGCGGTGGGAGGCCCGGGTGCCACCAGCGGCGTCGCGGCACCAGCCGGCGAGCTGCCCGAGGGTGTCGTCACCTGGAACATGGCCCAGGAGGGCGGCCTCGACGTCGAGTTCCCCGAGACGTGCGACACCGAGTCCGGGATGGTCGCCATCCCGTTCTTCTTCCGGGCGGAGTGCGTGGCCGTCAACGACGTGGTCGGCGGCGAGACCGACGACGGCGTCACCTCCGACACGATCCGGGTGGTGGCCTGGCTGCCGAACGACGCCGACCCGATCTTCGCCATCGTCCGCCAGGCGCTCGGCATCGACGACTCGGTCGAGGAGGTCCGGGAGACCTATCTGGGGTTGGCCGAGATCTTCCAGGAGCACTACGAGACCTACGGCCGCACGGTGGAGATCGACTTCGTCCAGGCGTCGGGCAGCATGCTGGACCCGGTCTCGGCCCGAGCCGACGCCGTGCGCGCCGCGGAGCTCGATCCGTTCGCCGTGCTCGGTGGCCCGTTGCTCGGTTCGACGTGGACCGAGGAGCTGCACGAGCGGGGCATCGTCTGCCTGGCCTGTCCGGGCATCCCGGACTCCGAGCCGACGGCGTTCGGCATCCAGCCCAGCCAGAGCCAGATCCAGGCGCACGTCGTGAACTACGTGGCGACGAAGCTCAAGGGCGGCACGGCCGAGTTCGCGGGGGAGGGCAGCCAGGGCGAGGACCGCGTGTTCGGCTACCTGCAGCTGTCCCAGAACGATGCGGACGAGCGGCGCGCCGAGCTCTACGTCGAGGCCTTCGCGGACGAGGGCATCGACATCGTCGAGCACGGCACCTTCCCGCTCGACCCGGGGCGAGCCGCCGAGCTGGCCACCGGCATCGTCACCAAGATGAAGGCTGCCGGTGTCACCACCGTGGTGGTGCGGGCCGACCCGATCACCCTGCCGGCGTTCACCAGCGAAGCGACCAAGCAGGGCTGGTACCCCGAGTGGGTCATCGGTGGGTACGTGTTCACCGACTCGACGACCTTCGCCCGGACGTTCGACCAGGAGCAGTGGTCGCACGCGTTCGGGATCAGCTTCCTGCCGCCGTCGGCGCCCGCCGAGATCACGCCCGCCTACCGCCTCCACGAGTGGTACCACGGCACCCCGCCCCCGGCGGACGACAGCCTCATCCTCACCTACCCGCAGGTGACGCTGTTCTTCACGGGCCTCCACTACGCGGGGCCGCAGCTCACCACCGAGAGCTTCCGGGACGCGCTGTTCGCCTTCCCCGCCACGCCCTCGGCCGTGACGCAGCCGTCGGTCGACTACGGGTTCGGGCTCTGGAACGCGAACGACGACGACTACGCCGGCGACTACGAGGGCATCGACGACATGGTCGAGCTGTGGTGGGACGCCGACGCCCAGGGCCCCGACGAGACCGGGGTCGAGGGCACCGGGATGTACCGGTACGCCAATGGCGGCCAGCGCTATCTGCCCCACGAGTACAGCCCCGACATCGACGTGTTCGACGAGGACACCTCGGTGACCCAGATCACGGAGCCACCGGAGTCGGAGATCCCGCCCGAGTACCCGTCCCCCGCGGGCTGACCGCGGCGCCGACCGATCACGGGCTGACCGACCGCCGGGTCCGGGGCGTAGCCTGGCGGGGTCCCGTCCCGCGTCCCGGCCCAGGGTGATGACCGACAAGACCTACGTGGTGCGCACCTACGGGTGCCAGATGAACGAGCACGACTCCGAGCGCATCGCCGGCCTGCTCGAGGCCGACGGCCTGCGCCTCGCCGGCGACGACGAGCAGCCCGACGTCATGGTGCTCAACACCTGCTGCATCCGGGAGAACGCCGACAACAAGCTGTACGGCAACCTCGGCCACCTCAAGTCGGTCAAGGACGCCAACCCCGGCATGGAGA
>CAYUXB010000360.1:0-3266 GCA_964448525.1 uncultured Acidimicrobiaceae bacterium | reverse complement strand
CTCGGTCTCCAGCTCGCGTGCCGAGGATCGGGTGGCGCCGTGGTGCACGACCACCTTCAGGTCCGGGGTGAAGCGCGCCGCCTCGGCCGCCCAGTTGCCGACGACCGCGGGCGGCGCCACGACGAGGGCGGTGCCGCCGTCGCCCGCCGTGCGGCCGATGTGGGCCAGCACGGTGGGTGTCTTGCCGAGGCCCATGTCGAGGGCGAGGCAACCGCCGAGCTCCACCGCGTCGAGGAACCCGAGCCAGGCCAGCGCCTCGGCCTGGTAGCTGCGCAGCGTCCCCACGAAGCCGTCCGGGCTCGTGACCGGGTCGGTCGGGACGTCGTCGGCCCGCTCCAGCAGATCGGTGGCCCAGCCGGCCCCCTCGACCCGCAGGCCGCCGGCGAGCGGCGAGCCCTCGAGCCCCACCGCGTGCCGCAGGATCTCGGCGCCGGTGAGCTTGGTGGTGCCGGCCCGCTCGGCGAGGGCGGCGGCCGCCTCCTTGAGGTCGGCCCGGTCGAGCTCGACCCAGCGGCCCCGCGAGCGGATGAGCGGCCGGGCCTCGGTGGCGAGGCGGCTGATCTCTGCCGCGGTGAGCTCGACGTCGTCGAACACCGCCGACCAGCGCACGTCGCTGAGCTGATGGGCGCCGACGACGGTGTCGCCGGAGGGCTCGGTGAACAGGCGCAGCGACGGGGACACGGTGCGCCGCGACAGGGCCGGTACCCGCACCTCGAAGCCGGCGGCCTCGAGGCTGGCACCGGTGACCGTCATCAGCTCCCAGGCCTCGGCCTGGTTGAGGTACACCTGGCCGCGCCGCTGGCCACCGGCCCGCAGCAGGGCCGGGTAGAGCCGTTCGAGCCGGGCGAGGTCGTCGGCGATCGGCTTGGTCGAGCGGCTGTCGGTGAGCGCCAGCTCCACCGGCAGGAGACCGCCCTCGGCACCCGGCCCGAACACCGAGAGGAACCAGGCGTTGCCGGCGTCCGGGGCGTCGAGCTGCACGACGAGGCGGGAGCGACCCGCCCCCGTCACCGGCTTCACCCAGCGATCGAGCCGCTTGGACACCTCGAGGCCGGAGGCCACCGGGGCGACGAACGGGGAACCGTCGAGGCGGGTGATGACCGCTTCGGCGACGTCCGCTCCGGAGCGGACGACCGGCGGGGGCGCCGGCAGCTCGACCCGGGCGGCGGCGTCGGAGGCGATCGCGTCGACGACGGCCCGGAGCACCTCGAGCACCACCGACCGGGCGTCGGAGCGGGCGAGGGCGACCACCGGCCCGGGCATCGCCGCAGCCAGCTCGTCGACCTCGTCGCGGTCGACGTCGGCGGGCACCCAACGGACGTTCAGGTCGAGCGAGCGGCCGTCGGAGCGCCGGTTGGTGCGCACCGCGGGAACGATCGCGCCGCGGGCCACGATGCGCACGGCGGCCACGGCCACCCGGCCGAGCCAGGTGACGCTCGAGCCCACGCCGTCGCCACCGAGGCCACCGCCGACGGCGACCAGCCAACCGAGGGCGTCGGCCACGGGGATCGACAGCGCCGCGGCCCGATCGCCCGTCGCCAGCGGCACACCCCGGTGCTGGTTCCAGCCGACCGCGGGACCGCCGATGCCTTCCAGGCGGTCGGACAGCTCGTCGTGGGCAGCGGGCCGGGCGTCGGGCCCACCGGCCCACACGACGACCTCGTTGGCCGACCACGACGCCTGCAGGCGCACCTCGCCGGCGGGATCGGGCGCGACCAGCACCGCTTCGGTGGGGTCCGACGCGCCGGTCAGGCGGTCGTACGCGGTCTCGATCCGGTCGAGCTCGGCTTCCAGGTCGGCGAGGACCTGGTCGCGTTCGGGCCCCTCGATCGCCCGCGCGGCATCGAGGTTGTCCTCGGCGTCGTCGAGCATCCGCTCGAGGGCGCGCCTCCATCCGGGCGCGTCGGACTCGAGCAGTGCCAGCTGCTCCGTTGTGGCGATGCCGTCGACCGCTGCCCATGCAGCGGCCTCCATGGCTCGGGTGGCCTCATCCATACGTCAATCGACGCCCTCGCGCCGCCGCCCCCGGTTGCCTCGGTGCCCCCGGGAGATGTGTCCAGCTCTGGCTTCCTCGGAAGCGACCGGACCAGGCCGCTCCACCGCGCGAAGCGGGATTCCAGACCTCGACAGCATAGAGGCCCCGATCCCCGGAGGCACGCATGCCGGTGGGTCCGAGACAGATCTCTACCCTGAGCTGCGGTCCCGCCGTCCGGCGTGGGCGGCGAAGCGATCGAGGGCGTCGAGCACCTCAGGTGCCCGCCAGAGCCGGTTGCGCTTCCGGTCGGTGAACTCCACCAGCACACCGGCGTCCACCAGCGGACGGAGCGACCGGTAGACGTTCTGGACCGCGACGTCGAGCTCGGCGGCGACGAGGGCGGCGCTCACCACGGGCTGACGGAGCAGGATGTCGATGATCCGCCACACGGGCGGCGAGCTGCTCCGCGACCTCACCGTCGACCCAACCCGCGACGACCAGCCCCTCGCCCGCCGCCCCGGACCCCAACCCCGAAAACCACACCGGCCCGAACCCAATTGAGGGTTCGGACCGTCCGGGATGTCTCGCGACATCACATGGGTGGAGGTGATGGGATTCGAACCCACGGCCTCTTCGATGCGACCGAAGCGCTCTAGCCAGCTGAGCTACACCCCCGTTATGGGACGGCTCATCGTAGCTGACGACGCGACCGCTCCACGACCTCGGCCGGGGCCGATCGGCTGCGCCGCGGGCGCAGCGCCGCCGAGCAGGTTCGGCGGCAGGTCGACGGTGGCGGCGACCCCCGGACCACGGGGTGACATGGCGAGCTGGACGCGGATCCCGTGCCGGGCAGCCAGCCGCCCGGCCACGTAGTGACCGAGGTACTTCGACGGGGCGACCGTGAAGCTCTCCGCCCCCGCGAGCCGCCGGTTCGCGGCGGCGATGGCGTCGGGCGCCATCCCGAGGCCCTGGTCGACCACCGCCAGGCTGTAGCCGCCGTCCGCGCGCTCGCGGCCCAGCAGGTCCACCATCATCTCGTCGGGCGAGAACACGAGCGCGTTCTCGACCAGCTCGGCCAGCAGGTGGGCGAGGTCGGCGGCGGCGGTTCCCATCACCGTCGTCGACTTGATGTCGTGGACGCGGACGCGCTGGTAGTCCTCGACCTCGCCGAGCGCCGCCCGGACCACGGCCGTGAGCGGCACGGGAGACATCCACTGGCGGGCGGGTTCGACGCCCGCCAGCACCAGCAGCGACTCGGCGTTGCGGCGCATGCGGGTGGCCAGGTGGTCGA
>CAYUXB010000359.1:0-3277 GCA_964448525.1 uncultured Acidimicrobiaceae bacterium | reverse complement strand
GCCCCGGCGACTACGCGATGGTCGAGGCCGACGGCAGCCTCACCCTGCTCGGCCGCGGATCGGTCGTCATCAACACCGGGGGCGAGAAGGTGTTCCCCGAAGAGGTCGAAGAGGTGCTGAAGACGCACCCGGCGGTGCGCGACGCCGTCGCGGTGGCCGTGGACGACGAGAAGTTCGGCGAGGTCGTCGGTGCTGTCGTCGAGACCACGCCCGGCGAGTCGGTCGACCCGGAGGCGCTGAAGGCGCACGTGCGCTCGAAGCTGGCCGGCTACAAGGCGCCCAAGCACATCTTCGCCATCGACACCATCGGCCGGGCCCCGAACGGCAAGGTCGACTACAAGCGGCTCAAGGCCTACGCGGCGGACACCCGAGCCACCTGACCAGGCGTCGCCGGCGCTTCCGGTCGAGAGATCAGGCGTCGGGGGACGGGGATGTGACCGGCCGGTGAACGGACGGTACCGTTCGACAGTGCCCGAGTCCCACCTGCAGCCGCAGCGCAGGTTCCACCAGGTTCTCGACGAGATCGACGGCAAGGTCATCCGGCTGTTCGCGCTCGTGAGCGAAGCTGTGGCCGCCGCCACCGACGCGCTCCTGGCGGGCGATGTCGAGGCGGCCCGCGAGCTCACCGAGCAGGATCAGCTGGTCGACCTCCTCGAGGTCGACCTCGAGCACGTGGCCGAGCGCGAGCTGCTCCTCGAGACGCCGATGGCGGGCGACATGCGGTACCTCGTCTCGGTCCTCCGGGTGGTGCCCGAGCTCGAACGCAGCGGCGACCTGGCCGAGCACATCGCCCACCGGGCCCTCACGGGGCTCGCGACACGCCTCACGCCGACGGTCCGGGGCCTGCTGCAGGAGATGGGCACGATCTGCGTCGAGCTGTGGCGTGCCGCCGCCGACGCGTGGGTGGAGCGCGACCGCGACGCGGCCGATGCCCTCGACAAGGCCGACGACCGCCTCGACGACCTGCACGATCGTCTGAGCGCCGAGCTCGAGACCGCCGACATCGCCCTGGCCGACGCGTTGCAGACCACGCTCGTCGCCAGGTTCTACGAACGCCTGGGAGATCACGCCGTGCACGTCACCGAACGCATCCGCTACCTGGCCGACGGGTCCTGACCGGTGCGGTTCCGCCTCATCCCGACCGACGACGCGTTCTTCGCGCTGTTCGACGACTCGGCCGCCAACGTGGCCGACTGCGCCCGCCGGCTGCGCGACCTGCTGGCCGACCCCACGAACGCGGCGCTCCACGAGAAGGTGGCGGCGTGCGAGCACCGGGGCGACGAGATCGTGCACACGATCCTGCAGCGGCTGAACACCACCTTCGTCACGCCGTTCGACCGCGAGGACATCCACGCGCTGGCCGAGGAGCTCGACGACGTGGTCGACGACATGCTCGAGGTCTCGCACCGCATGCAGATCACCGGCATCACCACCGCCCTGCCCGAGCTCAAGGAACAGGCCGACCTCGTGGTGCAGTGCGCCGACGAGACGCAGAAGCTGATGGCCCGGCTCGAGTCGATGAAGGGCGTGCAACCTCACCTCGACGCCATCGACCGCCTCGAGAGCGAGGGCGACGCGGTGCACCGCCGCATCCTCGCCCGGCTCTTCGGCGGCGAGTTCGACGCCCTCGAAGTCCTGCGGTGGAAGGACGTCATCGAGGCGATGGAGGGCGCGTTGAACACGCTGGAGGACATCTCCGACGTGGTGGAGTCCATCGTGCTGAAGCACGCGTGACCGTCGAGCGCACCGACGACGACTGACCCACATCTGCCATGGAACTCTCCGTCATCTTCGTGATCGCGGTCGCGCTCGGCTTCGACTACGTCAACGGCTTCCACGACGCCGCGAACTCGATCGCCACCGTGGTCTCGACCCGGGTGCTGTCGCCGCGCGTCGCCGTGATGTGGGCCGCGTTCTTCAACTTCGCCGCGTTCCTGGTCTTCGGCGACGCGGTGGCGGCCACGATCGCCAACGACGTCGTCACGCAGGAGGTGCTGTCGATCGGGCTGATCTTCTCCGGTCTCGTCGGCGCCATCATCTGGGACCTGATCACGTTCTGGTTCGGCCTGCCCACCAGCTCGTCGCACGCGCTCGTCGGCGGCATGGCCGGCGCCGCGGTGGCCAAGGCGGGCTTCGGCGTGCTGATCGCGGACGGCCTGCGCAAGATCGGCATCTTCATCGTGCTCTCGCCCCTGATCGGCCTCGCGATGGGCCTGATCATCACGCTCGGCATCTTCTGGGTGTTCCACCGCACCCGCAACACGGAGCGGCTCAACCGGGGCTTCCGCACCGGCCAGCTCATCTCCGCCGCGGCGTTCAGCCTCGGGCACGGCGCCAACGACGCCCAGAAGACGATGGGCGTCATCCTCGCCCTGCTGATCGCCAGCAACCACGCCGCGCCCGACGCGTCCACCCCGCTGTGGGTCGTGCTCGCCGCGCACACCGCCATCGGCCTCGGCACGCTCACCGGCGGCTGGCGCATCGTGAAGACCATGGGTTCGAAGATCACCCGCCTGCAGCCGGTGGGCGGCGTCGCCGCCGAATCCGGCGCCGCGCTCACCCTGTTCGCGACCTCGGCGGCGGGCATCCCGGTCTCGACCACCCACACGATCACCGGAGCCATCGTCGGGGTGGGCGCGGCGCGCCGGCTCTCGGCCGTTCGCTGGGGAGTCGCCAGCCGGGTCGTGTGGGCCTGGGTGCTCACCATCCCGGGAGCGTTCGCCATCTCCTGGTTGACCTACATGCTCGTCGACGTGATGTCATGATCGGCGTACCAGTGGCAGGGAGCGCCTAGATGGACCGTCGAGCGATCTTCTTCTTCGGTGCCGCAGCGGTCTGCTTCCTGCTCGTACCCGTGTCGAACGGCTACACCTGGGTGTCCGCCACGGTCGGCGCCGTGTACGTCGTCCTGGGTGCGGGCTCCTGGCTCGACGCCCGCTCGCACCGCCGCATCTGAGCAACCGGCCCCACCCACCGGGGGGCCAAGTTCGATTCGGAGGCTCCGCCGCGAGCCCTCTACGCTGGGCTTCATGGCAGATCTCGGATTCGACGGCAAGGTCGCGA
This sequence comes from uncultured Acidimicrobiaceae bacterium, assembly GCA_964448525.1. Classification (GTDB taxonomy): domain Bacteria; phylum Actinomycetota; class Acidimicrobiia; order Acidimicrobiales; family VFJN01; genus ZC4RG19. The sequence continues at coordinate 214 of CAYUXB010000359.1, read as the reverse complement.
TCATCACCGGCGCGGGCGGTGGCCTGGGCCGGTCGCACGCACTCGATCTCGCCCGTCGCGGCGCACTGGTGGTCGTGAACGACCTCGGCGGTTCGGTCGACGGCACCGGCAGCGGCGCGACCGCCGCTCAGGCGGTCGTCGACGAGATCGCCGCAGCCGGCGGCGAGGCCGTCGCCAACTACGACTCGGTGGCCACCCCCGAGGGCGGCAAGGC
>CAYUXB010000358.1:0-3278 GCA_964448525.1 uncultured Acidimicrobiaceae bacterium | reverse complement strand
GGGAGTCCCATCGGATTCGGGAACGCGATCTCGCCCGCGTCCGCGATGCGCGTGGCCGCGGGGCCGAGTGCGGCGAGCAACGCGTCGAGCTCGTCGGCTGCCAGCCGGGTGTAGGGCCGTGCCGCCAGCTCGTCGGTGCGCCGCTCGATGTCATGCCGCAGTACCCCGCCCGCCTCCGTCGCGGTGCCGTCGTCCGCCACGAGTCCCCGGCCCGCCAGCCGCTCGCGCGCCGCGGCCCAGTCCTCCGCCGACCACCCCCGGCTGGTGACGAACAGCTCGGGGTCGGTGCCCTCGGTCGCCGCGACGAGCACGTGGACCTCGCAGCCGTCCAGCCCAGCCGCGGCGAGGAGGGCGACATGGCCGTCGCCGCGGTGCTCGCGCAGGGTGGTCGCGAGCTGCCACAGGCCGGCCACCGGGTCGGCGGGCAGCGTCACGTCGCGGTTGGCGGCGAACAGCGGGAGGCCGGCGCGGTCCGCGGCCTCGACGACCGCGGCGAGCCACGGGACGACCCGGTCGGCGAGCTCGTCGGCCACGCCGTCGGGCAGGAGGCGGCGCAGGGCGGATGCGGCCGCGGCCGACCGGAGGTCGAGGATCGCGGCCGGTGTGGCGCGTCCCCAGGCGTCCGGGATGGCCCGGCGGACCCGGCCCGGATGGAAGTTGTAGAACGTCGCCTCGACCACGCCGGGACCGACCGGCCCGAGAGGCGCGGCCCGGCAGGCGAAGTACCCCATCCAGAACCCGGCGAGGCCGAGCCGGGCGGGCGCCTCGCGGCATTCGGGCGCGAAGTAGGTGACGGCGTTGATCGCCTCCAGGCGGTGCCACAGGGCGCGGGCGAGCGTCGGGTGCACCCCGCCATGATCGACCATCGCCGCCGGTCGTGCCTCCACGATTTCCCCGCCGGATCTGGTCGCTGAAGCGGCCAGATCCGTGGGCAAAATCCTCGGGGTCAGCGGGGCGGCTCGCCGATGGCGGCGACCACCTCGTCGAGCGCCGCCACCGAGTGGCCGCTCACGAACGCGTCGACGTGGGGAAGGGCGGCCGCCATCCCTCCGACGAGCGGCTGGTAGCCCGCGGCGGCACGGCGGGGGTTGACCCACACGATGCGGTGCGCCAGCCGGGCGAGGCGGGCCATCTGCTCGCCCACGGCGGTCGGGTCGCCGGTCTCCCAGCCGTCCGACACGATCACCACCACCGCGCCGCGGGCCATGCCCCGTCGCCCGTGGTCGTCGACGAACGACTTCAGGGCCTCGCCGATGCGGGTGCCGCCCGACCAGTCGGGCGCCGCCGCGGTGGCCCGCCGCAACGCCAGGTCGGGGTTCGACGTCGTCAACGCACGGCTCAGCCAGGTCAGGCGGGTGGCGAACACGAAGGCATCGGCACGCGCCGCCCGGACCGCGCCGTGCAGCAGGTGGAGGTAGGCGCGGGCGTAGGGCTCCATCGACCCGGACACGTCCGCGATCAGCACCAGGTGCCGGGGGCGATCGGTGCGTTGCCGGAACGCCTGCCGGACCGGGTCGCCCCCGGTCGAGCGCGCCCGCCGCAATGTGGCCCGCAGGTCGAGTCGGCGGCCCCGCGGGTGGCGGGCCGTTCGCCGGCTGGCGCGGCGGGGCGTCGCCCACGGCAGCTTGGTCATCAGGCTGCGGAGGGACGCGAGCTCGTCGGGGGTCAGGTCTGCCAGGTCGGTCTGGCCCAGGCGTTCCTCCGCGCTGGCGGCGGCCAGCAGGTCGGCGCCGTCGCCGTCGGCCGCCTCGTCCGCACGCGGGCTCTCCCCCGCCGGCGATGCCAGCCGGGGTGTGGCCGCAGGCTCGGCGTCCGGGCCCTCCGTCGTCCGGGGCTCGCGCTCGGCGGACGCCGGGGTGTGGGGCCGGCTGGGGGCGGCGAGCACCGACGGCGCCTGCCCCCGCCAGTCGGCCACGTCGGCCCGGCCCTGGAAGAGCTGGCCGAACACGGCGTCGTAGGCGGCGATCTCGTCGGGGTCGCTGACGAGCGTGACCCGCCCCGCCCAGTACAGCTCGTCGACGGTCGCCGGCCGGGCGACGGCCAGGGTCGACGCCAGGCGACCGCTGCGCTCGGGCGTCACCGGCACCCCGGCGGCATGCAGGAGCTGGCCGACGGCGGCCACCACCTCGGCCAGGTCGACCCGGGCCAACCGGTCGCGACCCGGCCCCGAGGTCGTCATCGTCCGCCGCGCGCCGGACCCCGACCTGGCTCGCGTCGGCTCCGGCACCGCGTCGACCCGGACATCGCCGTCACCCGCCGACGACCCAGGCGACGCCCCGTTCGCGGGCGAGGTCGAGGTCCTCGCGGTACTTGAGGACGCTGCCGAGGGTGGCGTCGGCGGCGGGCGCGTCGAGCCGGTCGAGGCCGAGCAGGTCGAGGGTCGCCACCCAGTTGATCGCCTCGGCCAGGCCCGGCGGCTTCTGGACGTCGAGCGAGCGCAGCCGGGCGACGGCTCCGGCCACCTGCTGAGCCACCGTCGTCGATGCGGCCGGCACCCGGCGGCGGATGACGGCCACCGACCGGGCGAGGTCGGGGTAGTCGATCCAGTGGTAGAGGCAGCGTCGCTTGAGCGCGTCGTGCAGGTCGCGGGTGCGGTTCGACGTCAGCACCACGATCGGCGGGACCGTTGCGCGCACGGTTCCCAGCTCGGGGATGGTGACCGCGGCCTCCGCCAGCATCTCCAGCAGGAAGGCCTCGAACTCGTCGTCGGCCCGGTCGATCTCGTCGACGAGCAGCACGACCGGGCGGGGCCCGGGGTGGCGGATGGCCCGCAGCAGCGGCCGTTCGACCAGGTAGTCGGGCCCGAAAAGGTCGTGCTCGCTCACCTGCTGGTCGCTCGCCTCCGCCACCCGGATGCCGAGGATCTGGCGAGGGTAGTTCCACTCGTAGAGCGCCTCGGCGGCATCGATGCCCTCGTAGCACTGCAACCGCACGAGCGGGGTGTCGAGGACGGCGGCCAGCGCCTTGGCCGCCTCGGTCTTGCCGACGCCGGCCTCGCCTTCGAGCAGCAGCGGTTGCGGCAGGCGCACGGCGCAGAACAGGGCGGTGGCCAGGCCGAGGTCCGCCAGGTAGTCGGCGTCGTCGAGCAGGCGCTCGAGGGCCGGGACGTCGCCGATGTCGTCGGGAGCGACCATGGCTCAGCCGCCGGCGGGCACGTAGGCCGCGGGATCGGCGGCGAACGCCCGCAGGCAGCCCGATCCGCAGAACCAGTAGCGATGCCCGGCGTGGTCGAGGTGGAGCGACTCCTCGTCGGCGACGACCGACATGCCGCAGACCAG
>CAYUXB010000357.1:0-3279 GCA_964448525.1 uncultured Acidimicrobiaceae bacterium | reverse complement strand
CCAACGCGCCGTCGAGTACCACCCGACCCTCGTGACCGCCGACCAACTCGACCACGTCACCCATCTCGTGCTCGACCTAGACCCGCCCGAGGGCGACGGGTTCCCCGCGGCGGTCGCCGCCGCCCACCTGGTTCGCCAGGCTCTGGCCGACGTCGGCCTCGAGGGCGTGGTGAAGACCAGCGGGGCCAAAGGCGTGCACGTGTTCGTCCCCGTCGAGGCCGGGGCCTCGCTCGAGGACTCGGCGGCCGCCACCCGCGCCGTCGCCGCCCGGGCCGAGCGCCTCGATCCATCCCTCGCCACGACGGCGTTCGTCAAGGACCAGCGGGAGGGCAAGGTGTTCGTCGACGCCACCCGGGTCGGCGGCGCCACCGTGGTGGCGGCGTACAGCCCGCGCGTCCGCCCCGGCGTGCCGGTGTCGTTCCCCGTGGCGTGGGACGACATCGACGACGTGGCACCGATCGACTTCACGCTGAAGACCGCTCCCGGCCTGCTCCGCGACGCCGACCCGTGGGCCGAGCGGATGCCGTCCCCGCAGGCGCTCCCGGCAGACCTCGTCGAGGAGGGCCACACGATCCCCGTGGGCCGGGTGGAGGCGATGCACGAGGGCAAGCGCCGCGCCCGGGCGAAGCGCGACTCCTGAGCGACCGGGTGCGGCCGCTCGGCCGCCAGTTGGCAGCGACTCGCACGCCGACGGCCGACGTCGCCTGCGGCGAGGGCTCCAGCCGCTCGACCGATCAGGCCGCCAGGTGGTCGCTGCCGCTGGAGGAGGCGTCGCCGGCCATGGCTCGGGCATCGTTCACCCGTTCCCGCCAGGACAGGATGAGCTCGACCATGCCGGCGAAACCGATGGCGAGCACCATCCCCAGGCCGGTGGCGAGCAGCGTCTGCTCGTGGAACGCCTGGCCGCCGATGTAACCGAGCACCGTCGCGAAGGTCGCCCAGAGCAGGCCGGCGCCGATGGTGGTCGGCGTGTACCGACGCAGCGAGTAGGCCGTGCGCCCGGCCATGAACGTGCTGGCCGTGCGCCCCCCGGGGATGAACCGGGCGATGATCAGCAGCACCGGACCCCGCCGCTCGAGCTGGCGGCCGGCCCACACCTGGAGACGCTCGGCCTTGCCCATGCGTCGCTCGCCCCCGCGGCGACCGGGCTGGGGGCGCCCGCGCTGGGTCCACCGACCGATGCCGTAGGACATGTGGTCGCCGGCGATCGCGCCGGCAGCCGCCGCGAGCACCAGCGGAACGGGGTGCAGTCGCCCCTGCCACGCCAGGACGCCGCCGAGGATCACGACGCTCTCGCTCGGGAGCACCGGCACGATCACGTCGAACGCCGCTAGCAGCAGCACGACCAGGTACGCCAGGGCCGACAGATCGGCGAGAACATCGAGGGTGATCATCTCGCCTCCCTCGTCGACAGGGCGCCCGGGCTCGTGAACATGGTCGACACGTTACGGAAAGCAACCCCCTCGGGGCATCGGGGATTCCCCGAAGAGCCGCTCGGGGCCGGGGGGAAGCTCGACCCCGAGCGGTCGCCGGAGAGGGGGTTCATGGCGCCACGGTACGGCGGCGCGCTTGCAGACGACATGGCGCAGGCTTGTGTCCCGACGGTGGGGTCAGCCCCACCACCAGGGCATTCGTTCACGCTCAGCGCGTGTTCAGTGACCGATCACCGCGGTGCGAGGTCGCGGATCGCCTGACGGGCGTCGATGCCGAACGGGAGGAGGGCCAACGCTGGCGTGGTCACCCCGTTGTCGACGTAGCGCTGGATGTGCTCGCGGCACGCCTCGGGGCTGCCCCACACGATCAACTCGTCGACGACGGAGTCCGGGATGGCGGCGAGGGCGGCCTTGCGGTCGCCCTCCTTCCACAGCCGCCACATGTCGGCGAGACGGTCGCTGCGGCCGAGCCACTCGTGGAAGGCGGCGTAGACCGGCACGTTCAGGTAGGCGGCGATGGCGAACCGGCCCATGTTCCGCACCGTCTCGGCATCCTCGCTGGGCGCGACGAAGATGCGCGCCACGACCTCGCGCGGCGCGCCCCCGCCGGCCTCCTGCACGATCGGTGCCACCGTGGACACGTCGTCGGCCGACAGCCAGTTGATGATCGCCCCGTCGCCTTCGCGGCCGGCGAGCTTCAGCATCCCGGAGCGCAGGGCGGCGACGAGGATCGGCACCGGTTCGGGCGGCAGCGCCTTGAGGCGGAACCCCTTGATCTCGAACGTGTCGAACTCCTGGGCCACCTTCTCGCCGGAGAGCGCGGTGCGCAGGAACCGGACCATGTCGCGGATCTTCTGGTACGGCTCGTCGAAGGGGATGCCGTTCCAGCGCTCGACGATCACATCGGACGAGGTGCCGATGCCGATGGCGAAGCGACCCGGGGCGGCCTGGGCGAGCGAGCCGACCGACTGGGCGAGGCACGCCGGGCCCCGGGTGAACGCGGGGATGATCGCAGTGCCGAGCCGCAGCTCGGGGGCCCACACCGACGCCAGCGCCAGCGGGGTGAACCCGTCGTGGCCGTCGGCTTCGGCCGACCACACGTCGGTGTAGCCGAGGTCGACCAGCTCGCGGAACCGGTCCTTCTGGGCGTGGAGGGGACCGTCGAAGGGGATCGTCATGCCGTAGCGCTGCATGCCCGCAGCCTGCCACGGTCCCCCGATCTGCCGTCGGGAGCCGGCGCCCCACGCCGGTTCCCGACGAGATTTTCGAGAAATGTGGTCGAGGGTGTCGATCCGGGGGGTCACCGTTCGTGTAGATGGTGAGCGCCGGCAACGGGCCGGCGACAGCGCAAGGAGCCAGACAGATGCCGCAGTACCTGCTTTCCGTGCACATGGTCGAGGGCGAGACGCCGTACGCAACCGAGGAGGAGATGCAGCAGGCGTTCGAGGACGTCGACAAGTTCAACCAGAAGCTCCAGGACGAGGAAGCGTGGGTGTTCGCCGGCGGGCTCCACCCGGCCGACGTCGCCACCGTGGTCTCGGTGGTCGACGGGGAGACGATCACCACCGACGGCCCGTTCTCCGAGGCCAAGGAGCACATCGGCGGCTTCTGGGTCGTCGAGTGCGAGGACCTCGACGCCGCCCTCGACTGGGCTGCCCAGGGCTCCGCCGCCTGCAAGGGCCCGGTCGAGGTCCGTCCCTTCCAGGGCAACCCCGAGGACTGAGCCCGGGTGGCCACCCCTGCCGACGTCGAGCGGGTCTTCCGGGAGGAGTCCGGCCGTGCCGTCGCCACCCTGGTCCGCTTCTTCGGCGACATCGACCTCGCCGAGGAGGCGGTCCAGGACGCC
>CAYUXB010000356.1:0-3279 GCA_964448525.1 uncultured Acidimicrobiaceae bacterium | reverse complement strand
TGCCCAAGCAGGCCCTGGAAAGACGGAGCGTCGCTGAAGCTGGTCGATGCCGGAGGCGCATAGGGGACGATGGTCATCCGCGCCTCGTACTTCGGCGAGGCGATCAGGAGATACGCGACGGTGAGAAGCAGGCAAGCACCAACGATGCCGATGATGCCGCGCCAGCGGCGGCGGGCGGTGACCAGCATCGCGCGGGGCGTCAGCGTGAAGTGCCAGTCGCTCGCCCCCCCCCCCCGCACTGGGGGGTTGGGCGCCCCTGGGGGGGGCCACCCGGGGGGGCGGCACCCCCGCGACGACCACCGTCACCTCGGCGTCCGCCCTGTCGAGCGCCGTGTCGGCCAGTGGTGGCCACGTGATCCGGGTGTCGGGCACGATCTCGTGCTCGGGCATGCTGCGGGTGGCCTCGAACAAGACGATCCTCGGCAACCCCGGAGCCACCATCTCCGGCTGCGGGCTCAACATCTCGGGCGCGAACAACGTCATCGTGCGCAACATCTCGTTCCGGGGCTGGAACGACGATGCCATCAACGTGCAGGAGTCACAGCGGGTCTGGATCGACCACAACTCCTTCACCGACGGGTACGACGGTGCGGTCGACATCAAGCGCGGGTCGGATTACGTCACCGTGTCGTGGAACCGGGTGCACGGCCACGACAAGTCCATGCTGCTCGGCCACAGCGATGGCAACGGCAGTCAGGACCGCGGTCACCTGCGGGTCACCTACCACCACAACTGGTTCGACGGCAGCGGCACCCGCCATCCCCGGGTGCGGTTCGGCAACCCGGTGCACGTCTACAACAACCTGTACTCCGACAACGAGTACGGCGTGGCGTCGACGATGGACGCAGGTGTGCTGGTCGAAGGCAACGTCTTCGAGAACGTCGACGACCCGACCCTCGTCGGGTACGCCTCATCCGACCCCGGCACCCTCGTGCAGCGAAACAACCGCTTCACGAACTCCGGCGCCCCCCAGGCCGCCGGCAGCGTCGCGGCCATCCCCTACGCCTACACGCTAGAGAACGTGGCGACGGTGAAGGCATCGGTGACGGCCGGGGCCGGTGCCGGGCGCATCACCCCCTGAGTGCGAATCAGCGCCAAGGTACCCGGCGCGCACGCGGTGACCGGCCCGCCCGGGCCGGTCACCGCGTGGCACCTGAGGTCAGCGCAGCGCCCGGAGCCGAGCCTGCACGTCCACGAAGTCCTCGTCGGACGCGGCCACCCGTCCGAACAGCTCGCGGGCCTTGGGGAGGTCGCCGGCTCGCTCGTAGAGGTCCGCCAGGGCATACGCCATGCGCAAGTGGTGCAGCTGAGGACGCTTGGTCGGCTTGGCGGCGGCTTCGAGCAACGCGATCGCGTCCTTGAGCCGGCCTTGGTCGGCCAGGGCACCGGCGGCCACGATCCGTCCCTCGGCCACCAGCTCGGCGCTGGGGCTGGCGGCCCGAAGCTCCTCCCAGAGCTCCTCGACCTCCGCGTAGTGGCCGAGTGCCCGGCTGCAGTCGGCGAGCACCGGGTGCTGTTCTGTGCTGTTGGTCTGGGTGCGGAACGCCTCGAGCTCGCGCTTCGCCTGCGCCCAGCGACCGAGCCGGTAGAGCGTGAGGCCGTAGAGCTCGCGCACCGACGACGCGCTCGGCGCCTGCTCGGCCAACGGCCGGAGGATGCGGCGGGCATCCTCGTACCGCTCGCGCCGGAACGCGACCGACGCCTCCTTGAGCCGGGCCTCGAACCGCTCGATGCGGTTCGGGGCAACCGCACCCTTCAGGTCGTCGCCAGGGTCGCCGGAGCGCTCGACCGCCGCGCCGGCGTCGGGCCGCCCACGCCCACCCTGCCCACGCGGACCACGGCCCCGATCGGCAGGACGGTCGTCACCGGACGAGCGCCGGCCGGTGCGGGCCGACCGACTCCGGCCCACTGCACCTTCGGCCTCACCGCGCAACTCGCCCTCGTCGATCCACTGCTCCGGCTCCCAGACCTCGGCATCGGCCCCTCGCCTGCGGTCGTCGTCGTCGCTCGCGGCTGCCGCCGCCCGCCACGCGTCCGAGGCACCACCTTCGGCCGCACGACCGGCGCCACGTCGGGCCAGGCCACCCCACTGGCGCGGGCCGCGCAGGGCAGGGGCTCGATCGCGCGAGCCGCCACCGCGGCTCTCGCCACGTTCACCGCCACCGCCACGCGAACCAGATCCACGCCGATCACGGTCATCCCTACCGGCTCCGCCGCTCACCGGTCTACGGGGTCCAGCGCCGCGCCGATCGCCGTCATCCCAGTCGCTGCCGCCACTCGGCGGTCTCCCCCGTCCACCACGGGAACCCGCGCCGCTCTGAGCACGGTCGCCGCCGGAGCCGCGACCGCGGGACCCGCTCGTCCGCCCGCCCGAGCCGTCGCGCACACCCGAATCGCGCCGGGACCGACCGTCCTGGGCACCACCGGTACGTGGGCGCCGCGCGGGCGCGCCGTCCCCCTGCCCGGGGCGGGAGCCCCGCCCGTCGTCGTCACGGAAGCGACGGGCGCCCCTCCCCTGGCTGGCGCCGGCCCGGCCACCACGTCGGTCGTCGCTGCGGGCGCCGTCGGAACGCTGCCCGCCGGAACCGCCGCGCGTCGATCCCGACCCACGTCGGTAGCCGCCGTACCCACCCGACCCCGAACCGGAAGTCGAGCCGGAGCCGCTGCGGCGAACCGGCTTGCCCGACCGGTTCGTACCGCGGCGGCCGCCGGTATCAGGAGCACCGGACCGACGGCCGCTGTCAGAACGGCGGCCGCCGCGGCGGTCGCCGCCAGGGGTTTGGGGAGGTGCCATGGGTCGAATCCTACTTTCGCGATCTGGAAGTACTGCGTAGCGGCGGCCGGCACCGGGCCGAAAACGAGAAGAGGACCGCCCGTAGGCGGTCCTCTTCCAAAGCGAAATCCGGCGGCGACCTACTCTCCCAGGCAGTCTCCTGCCAAGTACCATCGGCGCGGGAGGGCTTAACTTCCGTGTTCGGAATGGGTACGGGTGTGACCCCTCCGCCATAGCCACCGAAAATCTGTTGTCACTCGGGGGGCGCCGTTGAGGCGCCCGCTCCTTGAGGACTCCATAGCGAGCACGAATATCATTGTAAATCCAAGCCCTCGGCCGATTAGTACCGGTCGGCTGCACACGTTGCCGTGCTTCCACCTCCGGCCTATCAACGTGGTCGTCTACCACGGGCCTTACCAGGTTGACCCTGTGAGGAACCTCATCTTGGAACGGGCTTCGCACTTAGATGCTTTCAGCGCTTATCCCTTCCGCAGGTCGCTAACCAG
>CAYUXB010000355.1:0-3289 GCA_964448525.1 uncultured Acidimicrobiaceae bacterium | reverse complement strand
GACCGGCAAGCTGCTGCGCCGGGTGGTGCAGGCCGACCTCCTCGCCATCGGCTAGAGGCCGGCCCGCGGCGCCGGAAGGGCGTCTCGCCGCGACGCTAGGCCGGCTCGGCGAGACGGGGGATGACCTTGGAGGCGACGAGCTCCAGGCTCTCCCACGCCAGGTCCGGGTCGAGGCCGCCCATCAGCGGGTGCAGGAGCAGCGAGCCCGTCTTGCGCACCCGCTCGACGCACTCCTCGGGCGTGATGACGATGTAGGAGCCCTCGGCGCGCAGCGAGTCGACGTCGTCGGTCTTCGCGTACGGGCCCCGTGCGTTGGCGTCGGCCAGCCACGTGCCGTAGATGTTGGTGTCGTGGAAGGCGTGCGGGGCGATGCGCGACCACGCCTTGTCGGGGTCGTCCGCGACGTGGATGAACCGCGGCCCGTCGAGCCCGGGGGAGGCGCCGACCTCGCGGCCGAGGTCCCGGCAGGCGTCCTGGTACTCGGCCCAGGTGACGTCGTCCACCGGGAGGAAGCCGAGGCCCATGCGGGCGGCTCGCCGAGCAGCGGCCTTGGACGCCCCGCCGAGGATGAGGCCCGGACCCTCGGGGCGGGCCGGTCGGGGGGTGACGCGCACCGTGCGACCGCGGTACTCGAACTCCTCGCCGGTCCACGCCTTCTGCAGCACCTCGATGTTCTCCTCGAGCAGCGGGACGCGATCGTCGAGGGTGCGGCCGAACATCGCCAGCTCCTCGGGCCGGTAGCCCGCTCCGAGGATGAGGTCGACGCGTCCACCGCTCGCGAGGTCGAGCACGGCCAGGTCCTCCGCCAGGCGGATCGGCTCGTAGAGGGGGAGGATGAGCGCGGCGACCATGATGCGCAGGTTGCGGGTACGGCCCGCGATGGCGGCGGCCATCATGAGCGGGGAGGGGCAGTACCCGTCGTCGGACCCGTGGTGCTCGGACAGCGTGGCCATGAGGAAGCCGTGGTCCTCGGCCCAGGCGCACTGCTCGAGCGCTGCCTTGTACAGCGCCTCGGCCGGCGCCCCGAAGGCGGGTGCCCGCAGGTCGTACCGCAGTGACAGGAACGCACCGATGTCGGTCATGTCTTCTTCCCCTCGCTGATGTGGCAGAACGTCAGAGATCTGGAGCACCGCGACGTGTCGCGCGGGTCGTCCCGGTGACGACCGGACGGTCGTCGCCGCCTTCGTCGCGCACCTCGACGCGGGCCAGGCCGGCCCGCTCGGTCGCGGTCGCCACGGCGGGCCCCGTGCGCACGGGACGCAGGTAGCGCAGCGCCATCGACGTCAGGGTCTGGCCGGGGGCCGCCGACAGCGCGGCCTCCTCGACGAGCAGGGCGATCAGGCCGCCGTTGACGGTGCCCGCCGCGTTCAGGCCGTCCTCCGACCGGTGGAGCACGGCGACGCCCGGCGCGCGACGCTCGCAGGACGCCCGCTCGGCGAAGGGCACCCGCAACCGGCCCGGGGTGCGGGCCATCACCTCGTCGGTCAGGCCGTCGGGCAGCGTCACGGCCGGGTCGGGCGAGGCCATGAACGAGGCGTTGCCGATGGCGACCGGCGCCCCGTCGCCGTCGGTGACGTCGACCCCGCAGACCACGACGGACCGGCCGGCCTTGAGGACGCGGGCGACCGCGTGGACCGTGCCGTCGGCCGGTAGGTGGTCGTAGACGTGGACGTCGAGCTCCAGCGTGACGGGGACCCGGGGGGCCATCACGCCGATGGCGGCGAGGCCGCACACGTGGTCGACCCAGGTGGCGAGGATCGACGTCCGCAGGCTCGCCGTGCCGGGCACCCACATCTCGGGCACCACGGGGGCGACGCCTCGCACGTCGTCGCCCGAGCGGCTGGTGACCAGCCCGAGATCCAACATGATGTGGCTGTCGGGCCGGCCGGTGTCGACCTCCATGCGCGTTGTCCTCCCCCGGCACACGGAACCGCCTGTGGCCGCTGTTGTGACCGAGATGTTAGTTCACTGCGCAAGAGTAGCGTTCGCGCGAGGCGGTAGGCCCGTTCACGCCGGGGCGGTCAACCGCCGTTGCGATGCCCGGAGTCGTCGAGCCCACGCTGCACCCCGGCGGTGAAGCTCGACAGGAAGTTGTAGACGTCCTCCGCGCCGCGCGGGCGATGGACCGGCGGCTGCGCGGCGGGGCGCGCGGATTGCGGCTCGGCCCCCGCCTGCCCGCCGCGGATCGGGCGCAGGTTCGTCGTGGGCATCTGCGCACCACGGTCACGACGGGCCAGCGGCGGCTGCCCGCTCGCCGGTGCCGGCTGCGGTTGCGGCTGCGGCTGGGCTTGGGGCTGGTTCCAGCGCTGCGCAGCCTGGGCCAACGGCTCGGCCGGGGGCTCGTCCCAGGCCCGGGGTTGGGCCGCGGGCGGGGGCTCGTTCCAGGCCTGCGGCTGCGGCTGCGGTTGCGGCGCCGCGGACGCCGGCCGGCCGGACGGGATGTCCTGCCAACGCATGCCCGCCGGGGGACCCGCGGCGGCCGGAGCCTGGTGCGCCGGACCGGGGCCTGTCGGAGGACGCGACGGCGCCGCGTACGGGGCCGAGGGGGCGGCAGAGGGGCGCACCGGCGCCACGGGTGGTGCCTGCCAGGAGCCGCCCTGGTCGCCGAGGCGGGCGAGCGTCGCCCACTGGTCGTCGGTGGGCGCGCTCGGGACGCGCGGCCGAGCGTCTCGGCCCGGTCCGGACGGGGACAGCGCCGGCGTGGCGGGTGCGGGCCCGGAGCCGAGGAAGCCCTGACCCGGGGCTGCGCCGATCGGCGCCTGGCCGGCGGCCGACTCCACCGTCAGGAGGTCCGGCGGGATCTCGACCGTGGCGATGATGCCCGTGCCCGGGGAGCTGCGCAGTTGCACCCGGATGCCGTGACGTGCCGCGAGGTTGCCCGCCACGTAGTGGCCGAGGTACTTCGACGGGGCGACGGTGAACGACTCGACGCCGGCGAGACGACGGTTGGCGGCCTCGATGTCGTTCGGCGGCATGCCGAGCCCGGCGTCCATGATCGCCAGCGTGTAGCCGGTGTCCTGCCCGGAGCGCTGCGCCGCGCCCCGGATGTCGACGGTCTGGTCGGGCGGCGAGAACACGAGCGCGTTCTCGATCAGCTCCGCCAGCAGGTGGGCCAGGTCCGCGGCCACGGATCCCTGCACCGTGGCGGGCGCCACCCCCCGGACGGTGACGCGCTCGTAGTTCTCGACCTCGCCGAGCGCGGCGCGGACCACGTCGTTGATGCGCACGGGAGCCGCCCACTGGCGAGGTGGTTCGATCCCGGCCAGCACCAGCAGCGACTCCGCGTTGC
>CAYUXB010000354.1:0-3301 GCA_964448525.1 uncultured Acidimicrobiaceae bacterium | reverse complement strand
TCCACGTCCACGGCTTCACCGCCCTCGAGGTCACCGAGGGGGCCAAGCGCCTCGGGGAGCCGCTCGACCAGTACCTGCGCCGGTTGATGGACGCCGGGCTCCGCTCGCTGCCCGGCACCGCGGCCGAGGTCCTCGACGACCCCGTCCGCGCCATCCTCTGCCCCGACAAGATCACGACCGACGAGTGGCTCCACGCCCACCGCACGGCCCACCAGGTCGGCCTCGCGTCCAACATCACGATCATGTTCGGAGCGGTCGAGTCGCCCGTGTCGTGGGCCCGCCACCTGCTGCGCACCCGCGAGCTCCAGGCCGAGACCGGGGGCTTCACCGAGTTCGTCGGCCTGCCGTTCGTGCACATGGCCACCCCGTTGTACCTGCAGCGCAAGGCCCGGCGGGGGCCGACGTTCCGCGAGGTGCTGCTGATGCACGCCATCGCCCGCATCACCTACCGGGGCCTCATCGACAACATCCAGTTCTCGTGGGTGAAGCTCGGCCAGACCGCCGGGGTACAGTTGCTGCAGGCGGGCTGCAACGACCTCGGCGGCACGCTCATGGACGAGAACATCTCCCGAGCCGCCGGCGCGAGCCACGGCCAGGAGATGACCCCGGACGACTTCGCCGCCATGATCGAGCCGATCGGCCGCACCCTGCAGCAGCGCACCACCCTGTACGCCCCGGTCGCCGGGGTGACCACCGGCACCTGAGAGCCAGGCCCGCGGACCGGGGGGTGTCCCCCGTTCCGGGGGCCGCGGTGGCTGACTTAGGGTCGCCCCGATGAGCTACCACCTCGGCGTCGACGTCGGCACCACCTACACCGCGGCGGCGATCGGGCGCGACGGCCGCGCCGAGGCGGCCACGCTCGGCACCCGGAGCGTGTCGATCCCGTCTGTGGTGTGCCTTGCGGACGACAGGCTGCTCGTCGGCGAGCCGGCGGCCCGGCGGGCGATCACCGATCCGGGCCGGGTGGCCCGCGAGTTCAAGCGCCGCGTCGGCGACCCGACGCCCCTCCTCCTCGGCGGTTCACCGGTGTCGGCCGAGCTGTGCATGGCCCGGGTGGTCGAATGGGTGGTCGGCCACGTGTCGGCCACCGAAGGGTCGGCCCCCGTCTCGCTGGCGCTGACCCATCCGGCCAGCTGGGGCGAGTACAAGCTCGACCTGCTGCGCCAGGGGCTCCGGCACGTCGACCTGACCGTCGACCGCTTCGTGCCCGAGCCGGTGGCGGCCGCCACCACCTACGCGGCCCAGCGGTCGCTGCCGCCCGGCACGACGGTCGCCGTGTACGACCTGGGCGGGGGCACCTTCGACGCCGCCCTCGTCCGCGCCGGTGATCCCACCGCGCCGGGAGACGAGCCGGGTGCCCAGATCATCGGGCGGCCCGACGGTGTCGAGCGCCTCGGCGGCATCGACTTCGACCACGCGGTCTACCGCTACGTCCTCGCGGCGATCGGCCTCGACCTCGACCACCTCGACCCCGACGACGCCCGCACGGCCAGCGGCCTGGCTCAGCTCCGCGAGGAGTGCGTCGAGGCCAAGGAGGCGCTCTCGCACGAGTCCGACGTCTCCATCCCCGTGATGCTCCCCGACCGCCACACCGAGGTGCGCCTCACCCGGAGCGAGTTCGAGGCGATGATCCGCCCCGCCCTCGACGAGACCCTGGTCGCGCTGCGGCGGACGGTCGCATCGGCACACCTGCGCCTCGAGGACGTGGCCGCCGTGCTGCTGGTGGGCGGCTCGTCGCGCATCCCGCTCGTGAGCCAGCTCGTCACCCACGATCTCGGTCTGCCGGTGGCCGTCGACGCCCGTCCCAAGGACGCGATCTCACTCGGCGCTGCCATCGTCACCATGTCGGCGGCCGGGCCCTCGCCGTCCGACGCCGGCGCCCCCGTCCTCACCGGTGGGACCGCGTTGCGACCGATCGCCGCCCCGGCCGTCGCCGGCACGCCGGCTGCGGCTGCGGCCTCGTCGCCGCCTGACCACTCTCCCGCCCGCTCGGGCTCCGATGTTCCCCTCCGCGAGGCGAGGGCGGTCCGCGGCGCTCCCCTCCCCCCGGGCGGCGGCCCGTTCCCGGGCGGCCCTCCGCCGAGCGGCGATCACGCACCCGCGACAGCCGGGCCGGCCGGTCGCAGCAAGACGTTGGCAGGCTTGGTGGCCGCCATCGTCGTGCTCGTCGCGGTGCTGGTCGGCGTGGCCGCGACCCGAGACGGCGGGGAGTCGGCTGCGACCGGCACAGCCCCCGCCACCGGGGAGTCCGGCGACGCGCAGACCGACGACGCGGAGACCGATGGCGCGGACGACGAGGCCGACTCCACCTCGCCCGGGGACAGCGCGGATCCACTCGGCGGCGTGGGAGGGCTCGGTGGCATCGGCGGCGGAGCAGGGCTCGACGGGAGCCACGAGGCGCCGCTCGAGCCCCTGCCCGGTGACGACTGGAGCGACGAGGCGCGCGCCGCCTTCCTGGAGGACTGCTCGGCGTCCGGCGTGGGCAGCCAGGCAGCCCTGGTCGGGCTCGACGCGGCGGACCTGTGCGGATGCGTCTACGACGACATGTCCACCGAGACCGACTTCGGGACCTTCAACGAGCAGATGACGACGGACGACTTCGACCCGAGCAGCGACTTCGGGCAGGCCCTCACCAACGTCGTCCTCGGTTGCACGATCTCGGGGGCCTGATCACCACCACTCCTCGTCCAGCCGGGCCTCGATCGCCCGCACGTTCGCGCGCGTGCAGTCGGCGCACAGACGATCGACGCCCCGGTCGGAGGTCGCCAGCGACCACCCGGCCGGCAGGCCGTCCTCGGGCGCCGACGCGGTGGTGCCGCAGTGCGCACACGTGTGCTGCGTTTCGGACACCCGGCGATCATGGCAGGCTGACCCCGCCATGGAACGAGAGCTGATCCGACAACTCCTCGACGACGTCGGCGCGACCCGCAACCGCGATGTACTCGCCGACATCTACCGCACCGCGTTCGAGCTGAGCGCCGACGAAGCCGACCGGCTCGACCTGAAGATCACCCGGGACGCGCTCCGCGAGATGCGCACCGCCTTTCGTCTCTTCGCTCCCTACCAGGGGGTGCGCAAGGTCACCGTGTTCGGTTCGGCCCGCACGCTGGCCACCGACCCCCTGTACGAACACGCCCGCAGCCTGGCGGAGAGCCTGGCCGACGCGGGGTGGATGGTCGTCACCGGCGCCGGCCCGGGCATCATGGAGGCCGGCATGGAGGGGGCCGGCGCAGACCGGTCCATAGGCGTGAGCATCCGGCTGCCGTTCGAGGAGCGGCCCAACGAGATCATCCACGGCGAC
>CAYUXB010000353.1:0-3307 GCA_964448525.1 uncultured Acidimicrobiaceae bacterium | reverse complement strand
CGACTGGATGACCTTACGAAGTGATCTCGGGACCGCCATGGCTGTCCTCCAGGGACAAGTCGGGGCTATAGGGAGTGGTCGCGAAGCGCGAGGTGCGATCGCCCGCGTCGGCTGACGAGCAGCGCACCCACGGCGACGGCGATGACGGCCAAGCCGAAGAGGGCGAGGGTGGACCGGGCACCCAGGCCCTCCGTGACGCTGCCGGCGAGGGTGGCGCCCAGCGGGGCTGCGCCGGTGAACACCGCTTCGAACAGCGCGACGACCCTGCCCCGCTCCCCGTCCGGGGCCCGTCGCTGCAGGAAGCTGACGGCAGCCGTGGCGAAGACACCGATTGCGATCCCGCCGACCAGCGCCAGACCCAGCAGGACCACACTAGTGCGCGTGGCGCTGAAGGCCAGCAGCAGCACCCCCGCGGCAGCGGTGAGGCCCACCAGCAGTCCTAGCGAGGGTCGGGCAATCCTGCCCGCCGCCAGGGTCCCCCCGACGCCGCCCACGCCTAGCACGATCAGTAGCGCCCCGTAGACCGAGTCGCTGAGCATCAGCACGTCGTCCACCAGCACCAGCAGAACCACCTGCGAGTTGACCACCAGCGTCGCCACCGCGGCGACGGTGAGCAGGGCCGCACCCACGTCGCCGGTCCGCAGCACCTGACGCAGGGGGATCGGTCGCGGCCGCGCCTCCCCATCTCCCGGTCCCGAACCCGAGCGTCCTTTGAGCGTCCCAAACATCGTTGATGTCACGAGGTACGAGGCCGCGTTCACCAGAAACACCCACTCGTACGAGCTCGTCGCCATCACCGCGGTCGCGGTGGCCGGGCCGATTACACGGCCGAGCGCCGAGGCGGTGTTGGCCGCAGCCATGGCGGGGCTGATGCGGTCCATCGACACCAGGTCGGCGACGAGCGCAACGCGAGACGGCACGTCCAGAACGCTGAAGAGGCCGAGCAGCGTCGAGAACCCAAGCACGCCCGGCGTGGATGCCAGGTCGGCCATGGCCACGAGGAAGAACGCAAAGGTCACGACGCCCGCCGCCGCCTGGCACGTCGCGATGAGCCTCGTCCTGTCGTGACGGTCGATGATCCGCCCCGCGAAGGGGGCGAGCAACAGCAGGGGAAGCTGCCGCAGCGAGATCGCCAACCCCGCCACCAGAGCGCTGCCGGAGACCTCGAACGCGAGGATCCCGAGCACCACGTTCTGGGCCCAGTTCCCCGAGACGGTGACCAGGACTGCGACGAGGTAGCGACCGAAGTCGCCCCGCACCAGCGCCGCTCGTCGGTCAGTCGTCTCGGGGGTGGACGGAGCCTGGGCCACGAGGACGACCTAGGCCCGCACCGGCGGCAGCTGCAGGTCCGCCGCGTCGGCGACGAACCGAAAGCCCCGCCGGCGCAGCTCGGTCTCGACGCCGAACGGCTGGAAGCTCGTCATCGCCTGCCGCTGGGCTCGCTCCTGGTCGAGGTTGGCGAGGATGTCGTCGTGGATCGATTCGGCCAGCAGCCGCTCGACGACGACAATCCCGTCGCCGTCGCCGAGGATGAGGTCACCCGGGTGCACCAGGACGCCGCCGCACACCACGGGCACGTTGACAGCGCCATGGTCGCCCTCCTCCGGATAGTGGAAGTTGCGGGGTGTGGCGCCTCGGCAGAACGTCGGGTAGCCGAGCTGCACGACGCCGTCGCGGTCGCGGGTGAGGCCGTCGATCACGACGCCGCCCAGATCCTTGCGCGTCATGCGCAGGGCGGTACCGTCGCCGAAGCACGCCCGATTCGCGGGCGCACCGGCCGCCACGACGAGCACGTCGCCCGGCTCCGCGATGTCGATCGCCATGCGCCGCACGGACAGGTCGGGCCCCAGCGCGGTGACGGCGGGCCCGCATAGCTTCATGCCAGGCGCGAGCGGGCGCAGGGCCGGGTCCATGGCGCCGTGCTTGCCGACGTGGTCAAGCACGAACGCGCTGTACACGGCGCGGAACCCCTCCACGACGTGGCGGGGCGGGCGTCGGACAGAGGTGACCACGACCCCCTGGAGGGGGTGACGGAACAGTCCTTCTACAGCCATGAGCGTGCACCTACTTTGCTTGGTGGACCAGTGGGGGCGGCGTGCTCCATCGCCCAGGTGGCGAGAATCGCCACCTCTCCGCCCGGCAGGCAGTTGGAGATGAAGATCGAGTTGGTCGGGCGGTGGTCGGCGGCATCCACCAGGAGATCAGAGAGGCTGATCACGTCCCGGTCGTGGAACGGGTAGGTGAACTCGCCGCGCTCCAGGTCGGCGCGGAACTGCGGGAGGGCGTCTACTATCACGACGTCCGCCCGGTCGATCAGGCCGCGGGGCAGCTCGCTCGCCCCGCCCTTCTTGGCACCGACGTGGTTGATATGGGCCCCCGGCGCCAACCAGGTGGGGTCCAGCACGGGCTCCGGGCTCGACGTCGCGGTGATCACCACATCCGCGCTGTTCACGGCCTCGGCGCCATCCGGGCAGTAGGTGGCCTCTACACCGCAGCGCACCCGCAGCTCGTCCCGGAGCACATCGAACTGCTCGCGCCGGCGGCACACGACCCGCAGCTCGAGCGGTGGGCGGTCGCTGCACACGTATTCACACTGCGCGAAGGCCTGACGGCCGGCGCCGAAGACGGCGACCACCAGGGGGCGGTCGCCGGGAGCACATCGCCGCGCGGCCAGGGCCCCGAGTGCCCCGTTGCGCATCTCCCCCAGGTCGCAGCCCTGCGCCCAGGCGACCAGCTCGCCGGTGTCGTCCCGGTATACGAGCGTCACCTCGCTGCGCTCCGGCAGGTCGGGGGTGGTGACGTGGTAGATGCGCACCCCGGTGTACGCCCGCCCCCGCACCCGAGCGGTGCCCCACGTCCCGATCAGTGGGCTGGCGGCACCACGCCCGGGGAGGGCGGCGCGGGCTCCCGGTAGGTCAGTCAGGAGGTGGTCGTGGATCAGATCGATCACACGGGTGCGCGGCATGCCGCCGCGGATGGCTGTCGTGGGGACCGCGATCATGGAGTACGGGTCTCGCCCCAGGGCACGAGCTGCTTCCAGTCCTCGGGCAGCTCGTTCTCGTGGCGGGCCACCAGGCTGACGAAGCCGAGGACGAAGCGCGGGTCGCTGGCGATGGCGCGGGTGTAGTCGTCTACGGCCGGTCGGGCCCGGTAGACGTGGGCGTACGATCGCAACATCGCCCGCAGGCTCGGGGGCGGGTTGTCGGCGGCTGCGTCATGGGTGAGTCGGTGCCACCCGTACAACCCGAACGCCGCCAGGTCGTCGACGAGGGGACTGCCGCGCGACGAGGTGACATCTGATCTGTGG
>CAYUXB010000352.1:0-3358 GCA_964448525.1 uncultured Acidimicrobiaceae bacterium | reverse complement strand
TCGTCCGGGGTGATCGTCGCGCACTTCACGCCGACGCCGTGCTCCTTGATGGCGTTCGCGGAGTCGATCGTGATCTGGTCGTCGGTGGCGTCGCGGGACTCGATCGACAGGTCGTAGTACTTCAGGTCGACGTCGAGGTACGGCAGGATCAGCTTGTCCTTGATGAACTGCCAGATGACCCGTGTCATCTCGTCGCCGTCGAGCTCGACGACGGGGTTCTCGACCTTGATCTTCGGCATGGGCGAACGTCTCCCGGGGAT
Organism: uncultured Acidimicrobiaceae bacterium; assembly: GCA_964448525.1. Lineage (GTDB taxonomy): Bacteria > Actinomycetota > Acidimicrobiia > Acidimicrobiales > VFJN01 > ZC4RG19. Next base: position 3,098 of record CAYUXB010000352.1, on the reverse strand, counting down.
CGTTGCGAAAGCGGGCGGCAGGGGCGGTGCCGCCTGACTTGTATCAGACTTGTACAGCCTAGGGGGAGCGACGGCACGTCGACGCATCCCCCGGCGCCGGGTCCACGATACGTTTCCCCGACCGGCCCACGGGTAGGACTCGTTGCGTTCGAGTCTGGGAGGAACCACGTGGCGTCGTCGTCGTCGGGAACCGTTTTGCTGATGGTGCTGGCGCTGGCCGGCATCGGCTTGGCCAGCGAGGACGACCGGCCCGGTGAGGCCGACATCATCGAGACGGGCGGTGACGACGACTTCAGCTACGCCCCGGTCGCGTCATCGAGGTCCAGCCTGCCGCGCTGCGACGACGCGGTCGTCGCCCGGTCGGGCGCGGTCTCGGTCGTGGTGCCGGGCGAGGAGGGCCTCGGCTCGTCGACGGACCTCGTGTGTCAGGTCGACGAGAGCAGCGACACCGAGGCCGTCACCGCGCTGCAGGAGGCGCTGGCGCGCTGCAACGGCCAGGCGATCCCGGTCGACGGCGAGCTCGGACCTGCGACCCGCGCCGCGGTCACGAACGTGCAGCAGGCGCACGGCCTGGTGACCGATGGCGCCTACGGGCCGGCGACGATGCGGGTGATCCAGTGGCCGACGCCCGACGGCGCGACCTGCGCACCCGCCCCTCTGGCGCGCTGACGCCAGGCCGGCGTGGGCGGCGGCGCCCGTCGGACCGCGCCGCGGACAGTCGCCCGGTCGTCGCCCACGGCGAGCGCATCGGGCAGGCTGGACGCATGGATTCCCCGGGCAACATCGGGCCCTACCGTCTGATCGAGCGCATCGGTCGGGGTGGGATGGGCGAGGTGTGGCTGGCCGACGACCCGACCGGCGCCGCCGGGAGCACGCCCCGGCGGGTGGCGGTCAAGCTGATCGACCCCGCGATGGTCGACGACCCGGATTGGCTGGCCCGGTTCGCCCGCGAGGTGGAAGCGGCCACCCGCGTCGACTCGCCCCACGTCGCCCGCCTGCTCGATGCAGATCTCGCCGCCGTCCGGCCCTGGCTGGCGTCCACCTACGTCGCCGGCCCCACGTTGGGAGACCACATCGTCCGGCACGGCCCGCTGGCCATGGGAGCTCTGCGCGTCCTCGGCGCCGCGCTCGCCGCCGCCCTCGTGGCGATCCACGACGCCGGTGTGGTGCACCGGGACCTGACGCCGGGCAACGTGGTGCTGGGCCCGGACGGTCCCTGCGTCGTCGACTTCGGCATCGCCTGGCTCGCCGGTGCGGCGCCGATCACCCAGGCCGGTTCGTCGCTCGGGACACCGGCGTGGATGCCGCCCGAGCGGCTCGCCGGTGTGATGACCAGCCCGGCCGGCGACGTGTGGTCGTGGGGCGCGCTGATGGTCTACGCCGCCACGGGCCGGCCGCCGGTCGGCGCCCTGGCCCCGGAGGACCCGCAGGCTGCCGCCGCGGCCGCGAGGCGGACGGCGGGGGACGCGACGGTGGGCCGCGACGCCGTCGCCGACGCCGACGTCGCCGGCGTGCCGGAGTGGCTCGAACCGACGGTGGCCGCGGCGATGGCGACGGACCCCCGGGCGCGTCCCACCGCGCGAGCCCTGCTCGCGGTGATGGAAGCGCCGGGGTCGCGAGCTCCGGCGCCGACCCGCGTCGAGGGCGTCCCCACCCGTGTCCTGCCGGGCGACTCCGGCCTGGCCGGGGGTGCGCCGACCCAGGCCGTCAGCCCCGACCAGACCCGCGCGTTCGGGGCCCCGCCGACGGCGCAGCCGGGCGCCGCTGATCCGGTCCCGGCGCGCGCCGGGACCGGTGGGCGGCGAAGCCGCCGGCCCCTCGTCCGCTGGCTGGTCGGCCTGGCGGTGGTGGCCGCGGCCGCCGTGGTGGGCCAGTTCGCCGGCCTGCTGGTCACGATCCTGCTCGTGGCCGCACTGCTGCTGGTCGCCGTCGGCCTGCGACTGGCCCGCGAGAACGACGCCAAGGACGACAAGCCGGCGGTCCCGACCTGGGGGTTCGTGGTCGCGGCGCCCGTCGCGCTCGGCGTGGGCGTCGCCCAGTACGTCGGGCCCGTCGGCGGTGCCGGCGTGGTGCTGGCGCTGATCGTGCTGTTCGTCCTGCTGGGTGGTGACATCGGCTGACGGCACGGTCGGCGACATCGGCGGATCGGCACCGTCGCCGCCGGGGGTCAACCGGTGGGCTCGCCGGTGGCGTGCGGCGCCGGGCCCGGCGGGCGATGTCCGAACCGGCCGCCGATGTCGGAGCGCAAGGCCTCGGCAGCGTTGGACCAGGCATCCGCGGGCACGATGTAGCCCGCCCGCAGGTTGGCGCGGTCGGCCCTGATCACCTGCAGGACGTACCCCCAGTGGCTCCGGTACAGGTCGTCGAGCTGGGCCTCGTCGAAGGGGATGTAGGTGCCGAACAGGCGGCAGAACGTCTCGCCCGCGTTGTCGCCGGAGTTGAGGGCCGTGGGCACCTCGACCTGGGACAGGCGGATGCCGCCCTGCGCGAGGCCCAGCTCGTCGCGGACCTTGGTGCCGTCGGCGGCGAGCTCGATGGGCTCGGCGGTGGGCGGCGGTGTCCCGCGCTCGATCCACCGGACCAGGTGGTCGTAGGCGGCGCCGGTCACGTGGTGCACGGGCACCCGGCTGAACGGCGGCTGCGCGCACTCATAGGTGGGTGACGCGCCGAGGTCGCGCTCGCTGATCGACTCGCGGTACTCCTGGCCGTTCCAGCCCGAGTGCGCGCCGCCCGCGACCTCCCACCGTCGGTAGAGGTCGCTGTCGGCCCGGCGCGGCCCCGGTCGGACATCGGTCTCGGACAGCACGTGGAACACCGGCTCGTCGCCCTCCCGCGCCGGCGCGCTGCCGACGATGAAGCCGTAGCCGTCGAACACGCTCTCGACCTGCGGCAGCACCGCGTCGTAGTAGATCGTCATCCGCCCGGCGGATTGCGACGCACCGATGGCGAGGACGTTGTCCACGTCGAGGCCGCCCATCGGGTCGACCCCCTCGGGGTTGCGCACCGCTTGCGCGGCTTGGGCGAAGATGTCGTAGGACAGCTCGTCGGTGGCGAACTGCCCGCCGCCGGTGACGTCGAGGTCGCCGTAGCGGGTCGGG
>CAYUXB010000351.1:0-3385 GCA_964448525.1 uncultured Acidimicrobiaceae bacterium | reverse complement strand
TCGGCGTGAAGGCCGGCGAGGGCGCCTCCTCGGAGGACGAGATCATGATCGTCTGCATCCCCGAGGGGACGGCGCCGGACCCGGTCGAGCTCACCCACTGGATGGCCGAGCGGATGCCGTACTTCATGGTCCCCCGCTACATCCGGTTCGTGCAGGAGCTGCCCAAGACGCCGACCGAGCGCGTCCAGAAGGTGAAGCTCCGCGAGGAGGGCATCACCGCCGACACCTTCGACCGTGAGGCCGCCGGCATCACGGTCAAGCGCTAGCCGTGGCGGAGATCATCCGGTACGGGGCGTACCTGCCCCCGTACCGGGCCCCGCTGAAGGAGATCCAGTCGTTCTACGGCCGCCCGGGGCGGCCGCGCGCGAAGGCGCTGTGCACCCCCGCGCTCGACGAGGACCCCCTCACGATGGCCTACGAGGCCGCCGTGGCGACGCTGGACGGCGCGTCGCAGGCGCCCGGGACGCTGATCACGGTCAGCCAGTCGCCGCCCTTCGGGCTGCGCAAGCTGTCGGCGACGCTGGCGCGCGCGCTCGGGCTCGACGACGTGGTGCCGCTCGACGTCGGCGGGCACGCCGGCGCGCTGATGGACGCGCTGCGGATCGCGGGGGCGCTGTCCGCCGAGGGCGGCCCGCCCGCGCTGGTGGTGGCCTCGGACCATCTGGTCAGCCACGACGAGCGCGTCTGCGACACCCTGTCGGCCGGCGCGGCGAGCGCCTTCCTGGTCGGCGCCTCGGGGGGCGTCGCCCGCCTGGGCGCGAGCGCCCGGGCCGGGCGCGAGGTCTACGACGTCTGGCGCCTGGGGACCGAGGCCGAGCCGCGCTACCGGCTCGAGGTCCTCTTCGACGCCTACGCGACGACCACCCGCGACGCCCTCGCGGGCCTCGAGCGGCTCACCGAGCGGGCCACGGCCGACTACGCCGCGGTCTGCCCGAGCCAGCCCCACCCGCAGACCCTGCGCGCGCTCGGCAAGGCCGGCGTCGGCCAGGGCCAGCTCGAGGGCACCAGCTTCGTGGGGGAGATCGGCAACCTGGGCGCGGCGTCGGTCGGCGTCGCGCTCGCCATGGGCCTGGACCGCGCCCAGCCCGGCGACCGCCTGGTCGCCCTCGGCTACGGCGGCGGCGAGGCGATCGCGCAGGAGATCGAGGTCACCCAGGCGCCGCCCTCCTCGGGCGCCGCCGACCAGATCGCCGGCGAGGCGATCGACCTCAGCACGTACTACCGTTGGACCCGCGGCCGTCAGGCCGAACCGCACTAAGGGAGGCGTGATGCGCGTCGGCGTCCTCGGGATCGGCAAGACCCCGCACAAGATCCAGCACGAGAAGTCCTTGCGCGACCTGGCGGTCGAGTCCGGCCGCGCCGCGATGGCGGACGCGGGCGTGGACCCGTCCGACATCCAGGCGCTGTACGTCGGCAACGTCGGCTCGGTCGGCTTCAACTACGAGAACTCGACCGGCCTGATGGTGGCCCACCACCTCGGCGTGGTCCCGGCCGGCTCGGTGCGCGTCGAGGCCGCCTGCGGCACCGGCGCCTGGGCCCTGCACCTGGGCTGCGTGGCGATCCTCTCGGGGCTCTACGACACCGTCATGGTGCTGGGCTGCGAGAAGATGAACGACCTGGCGACGGTGGAGGGCACCTCGATCATCGCCCAGGCGGCCGACTCCAAGGAGGAGTACTTCTCGGGCCTGACCTTCCCCTCGGGGGTGGCCCTGACGGCCCGCACGTACATGCAGACGTACGGCCTGACCGAGGAGGACCTGGCCCACACCTCGGTCAAGAACCACCACTACGGCGCGCGCAACCCCTACGCCCACCTGCGCTTCGAGTGCACGGTCGAGGAGGTCATGCGCTCGGCCAAGGTCGCCGACCCGCTGAAGCTCTACGAGGTCTGCCCGATGACCGACGCCTCCTCGGCGCTGGTGCTCTGCCGCGAGGAGATCCTGCGCGACCAGCCCGACAAGCCCCAGGTCTTCGTCACCGCCACCCAGATGGCGACCGGCACCTGGTACGCGGCCACCGACACCCTCGACGACGCCCACGAGCTGTTCGCGGCCCCCGCCGAGCGGGCCTACGCGATGGCCGGGATCTCGGCCGGCGACGTGGACGTGGCGGAGATCTACAACTCGTTCGCGATCCAGGAGCCGCTCGGCATCGAGGGGCTCGGGTTCGCGGAGCGGGGCAAGGGCTGGCAGGGCGCCGCCGACGGCTCGACCTGGATCGACGGCACGGTCGCGGTCAACCTGTCGGGCGGGCTCCTGTGCAAGGGCCACCCGCTGGGGGCGACCGGCTCCACCCAGGCGGTCGACGTCGTCGAGCAGCTGCGCGGCACCGCCCCGGCCGACATGCAGCGCCCCGACGCCGCGATCGGCGTCTCGGCCTGCCGCGGCGGCCCGGGCGCGGTCGGCGCGATCCATGTCTACCAGCGCCTGGAGGGCGAGTAGTGACCGTCTCTGCGATCGAGTTCTCGCGCCTCGGGCCGCCCAAGCTGCGGCTCTACGCCATGCGCTGCACGGCATGCGAGACGCTCAGCCCCTGGTGGGAGCACCACCACTGCTACGCCTGCGGCGGCTCGGAGATGGTCGAGCAGGAGCTGGCCGGCACCGGGGAGCTCAGCAACTACACCGTCGTCTACTACCCGCCGCGCGACTTCCTCGGCCAGGAGCCCTACGTGGTGGGGCACATCACCATGGACGAGGGCGTCCTGATGCCGGCGCCGGTCGTCGGCGTGGCCCCCGAGGACGTGGCGGTGGGCACCCGGGTCAAGGCGACCCTGCGCCGCATGAAGCTCGGCCACGAGGGAGACATCTACTACTCGCAGAAGTTCGTCGTCGACGGCGATGCGGCCGCCCCGGAGGGCCAGCCCTCCTAGCCGGCGCGGCTCGCCGGGGCGATCAGGTCGGCGACGGCGGTGATCAGGTCGGCGCCGGGGCCGCGCGCCACCCGGGCGGCGTAGCGGTCGTACTGGGTCGGGGTGTCGCCGGCGAGGTAGAGCGGCACACCGCGGGTGAGCGGGACCGAGGGCAGCAGGGATATCGGGGCGGTGCGCAGGTCCGAGTCGAGGACGACGAGCACGTCGGCCTCCGCGGCGCGCTCCCAGGCCGCCTCGACGGCGCGGCGCGGCAGGGGCTCGCCCCAGAGGGTGCCCTCGGGGCGCACCGGGTAGCCGCAGCCGGACGTGGTGCAGCGCGGCACGCCGTCGGCGGCGTCGGCGATCATGCGGCCGACCTCCGGGAGCCCGTAGCGCTCCTCGCAGCGCTCGCAGCGCACGACCAGCACGGTCCCGTAGACCTCGATCGGGTCGGCGCTGCCGGCGCGGGCGTGCAGGCGGTCGACCGACTGGGTGACGAGGGCGGCCACCAGCCCGGCGCGCTCGAGGCGGACGATC
>CAYUXB010000350.1:0-3401 GCA_964448525.1 uncultured Acidimicrobiaceae bacterium | reverse complement strand
AACTACTACCCGCCCCGCGGTGACAACAAGGAGGGGTGGGACAACATCGACATCTTCGGGTGGATGGGCTACCCGATGCAGATCAAGGTCAACTTCCTGTGCCGCGACTCGATCCTCGCCGCGCCGCTCGTGCTCGACCTCGCCCTGTTCTTCGACCTCGCGGCGCGGGCCGGCGAGACGGGTGTGCAGGAGTGGCTCAGCTTCTACTTCAAGGCGCCGATGACCACGGACGCGGGGATCGACCCCGAGCACGACATCTTCATCCAGCAGATCAAGCTCAAGAACACGCTGCGGGAGTGGATGGGCGAGGAGCCCGTCACGCACTCCGAGGCGTGACTGGTCAGGCGGCCTTGAGGTCGGCGATGACCTGGTCCCACTGGGAGTCGTCGGACTCATACGGCGTGTAGAAGCTCAGCCGGCCGAGCACGTCGCCCCAGCGCTCGATCAGGCGGGCCGCGATCTCCTCGGCGGGGGCGACGACGGCGAACTCCCGGAGGATGTCGTCGTCGATCAGCTCGCCCATCTCGGCCCAGCGGCCCTCCTTGGAGAGCCGGTTCAGCTCGTCCTGCAAGTCGCCCCAGCCGTGCAGGTCGAGCACCTTGCGGTAGGCGGGCGTCGACCCGTAGAAGGCGATCTGGCCGCGCACGCCCTTGGCCGCCGCGTCCATCTGCGCCTCGTCGCGCCCGGTCACCACGAACATCGGGCCCGACAACTCGAAGCCCTCCATCGTCTTGCCGGCCTTGGCCCGCCCCTTCTCGAGCGCGGGCAGGGTCACCTCGTCGAGGTAGCGGCGGGTGGTGAAGCCGTGACAGATGAACCCGTCGGCCACCTCGCCCGCCACCTCGGTCATCAGCTCGCCGACCCCGGCGAGGAAGATGCGGGCGTCGCCGTAGGGGTTCGGCCCCGGGTCGAAGAACGGCGTCATGAGCGTGTGCTGGTAGAAGTCGCCGCGGAAGTCGAGCTTCGAGCCGTCGTTCCAGGCGGCCCAGATGGCGCGGATGGCGAGGATCATCTCGCGCATGCGGGCCGCCGGATGCGACCACGGCATCGAGAACCGGCGGGTGATGTGCGGCTTGATCTGGCTGCCGAGACCGAGGATGAAGCGGCCGTGCGAGGCCGCCTGCAGGTCCCACGCGGTCTGCGCCAGCGTCATCGGGCTGCGGGCGAACGCCACGGCGATGGCCGTGGACAGATCGAGCCGCTCGGTGTCCTGCGCGGCGAGCAGCAGGGGCAGGAACGGGTCGTGGTTCGTCTCGGCGGTCATCACGCCGTCGTAGCCGCGCCGTTCGAGGTCGGCCGCCACCGCGGTCGCCGTGTCGAGCCCACCCCGCATGCCCCCGTCGATCTTCATGATGGGGAACCTACTCGACTCCTTGACCCGCCGGTCAAGGCCTCCCGTGAGGCGCACGGGGGACGTGGAGGCCGACGAAGACGCTGGCTGGGCTGCTAGCAGCCCGCGGCGAAGCGGTACGCACGGCAGATCTCGACGAGGCGCTCGTCTCCCAGCTGGGTGATGCGGCGCTCGAAACGGGCGCGCCCGAGTGTGAACGTGTTGTCGAAGTTGGCGGCGCAGGGTCGCCCCAGGCCGTCATCTGCGTCGAGTGCCACCTCGGTGGGGATGCCCCGCACCATGGTGGTCACCGGGGCGACCAGCAGCGCGTTGAGACGGGACGTGAAGCGTTGTCGGGTGAGCACCACAACGGGGCGGACCTTGTCGCCGGGCACGTCGGCCCACCACACCTCGCCGCGGTTGATGAGCTGGCTCACCGACCGTCGTCCCAGGGAACGTCGGTGAGGTCGACGGGCACCTCGCCGGGCAGGTCCGGATCGGGCCGGGCGTCCATCCAGCGGCGCTCCAGTTCCCGCTCGATGAGCGCGGCGAGTGCGTCGTCGAGAAGCTGGGAGACGTTGCCGGTACCGGTGATCGCCTGAGCCTCCGCGAGGCGACCGGGCGTCAGCGTGGCCGAAACCTTGGTCTTCGCTGTCATGAGGATCATCCTACCGATGATCCGACTCTCGCTACTACCGATGCTCGCCTAGTGGATCCCCGGCGCCCAGGTTCCCGGACGCTCGCGTCGACAGATGTCCGTTCCCGGGATGCGCCGTGGTGCCTGTGTCAGTCGGGGCGCTGATCGCGCAGGAAGTCCTCGAGCTCGGCGGCGAGCTCGTCGCCCGTCGGCAGGTCGGTGAAGCCGATGGGGGTCTCCTCCGGCTCGGACTGCTCCCACGCGACCTCGAGCTGGCGCAACATCGCCACGTGTTCGGGATTCTGAGCGATGAGCTCGTCGAGGCGCGCCCGCGTGGCGTCCGCCTGACTGGCGAGGTCGCCCACCGGCAAGGACAGATCGCCGAGCAGGCTCAGCCCCTCGAGCAGCGCCACGCTGCCGGCGGGGAACGGCATGCTGGCCGGTACGTAGTGGGGGATCTGCGCCCACAGCCCGACCGCGGGGATGCCCCGCTCGTCGCAGCCCTGCTCGATCGCGGCCTGGATGCCGCCGGGGAAGTCGAGCGACGCCTTGAGGAACGTGCCTTCGGCGAGCCGCGCCGTCGAGGCGGTGCAGGCCACCCGCGGCGAACGGGTGTGGGGCGCGGCGAACGGGTACGCACCGAGGCCCACGCACATGCGGGCGCCGAAGTCGAGGGCGAGCGTCACGACCTCGTCGGTGAAGCGGTGCCACAGGCGATCCGGCTCCGCGCCCACGAGCAGCAGGAGCTCGTTGCCGTCGTCGTCGATCGCGGCCCGGAGCTCGATCTCCGGCCAGGTCAGGCCCCGGAGCACGCCGTCGGCCAGGTGCGCGATCGGGCGGCGGGCGCGGTAGTCGAGCAGGTCGTCGGTGGAGAACCGGGCGACCGTCACCGTGTCGAGACGCTCGCTCAGCACGTCGGCGGCACCGCCCGCGGCGAGGCCGGCGTCGATCCACCCCTCGAGGGCGAGGACGAGGATGGGTTCGTCCAGGTCGGGTTGTTCGATCAGCTCGTACAGCGCCATGTGCGTCTCTCGTGAGGAGGGGGCAGGTGCTAGGCCGGCGGCAGGTTCTCGACCGTCGCCCTGGCGGCCTCCGCCAGTATCTCGACCTGCGTGGCGAACCCCTCGAATCCCGAGGATTCGCCCATCACGCCCCCCTTGTAGCGGGCGTAGACACCTTCGAGGATGCAGGCGAGCTTCCAGTAGCCGAGGGCGACGAAGTAGTCGACGTCGGTCACGTCGCGCCCGGATGCCGCCGCATAGAGCTCGACCAGCTCGGCGCGGGAGGCGAAACCCTCGACCGTGGTGGCCGCGTCGAGCAGGGCCGGATGGGCGTCGCCGCCCTCGGTCCAGTACACGAGCAGCAGGCCGCCGTCGGCGAGCGGATCGCCGAGGGTGCACAGCTCCCAGTCGAGCACGGCCGCGATCGTGCCGT
>CAYUXB010000349.1:0-3479 GCA_964448525.1 uncultured Acidimicrobiaceae bacterium | reverse complement strand
CGGAGGAGCCTGAGGTCATGGGTTCCGGATCCGGAACCCATGACCTCGGGCTGCTCGAAACGGAACCTATGACCTCGGGGTGGGGGACGGGGACGGGGACGGGGACGGGGTGCGGCCCAGGGCGGCGAGCGCCGTGTCCGGGACGTTGGTGACCACCCCGTCGACACCGATCCCAGCCAGCCAACGGATGCGGTCGGGGTCGTCGCAGGTCCACGCGTTGACGGCCACGCCCCGTTCGTGCGCGGCGACCACCAGCTCGGTGGTGACGAAGGCGTGGTGCGGGTGCAGCGCCCGGTGCCCACGGTCGGCGACCTCGGCCACCATCGCCGCCACGGGGTCGACGTCGGTGGGTGTGCGGCCATCCGCGCCCGGACCGATGACCAGCCAGGCCGTGGCCAGGTCGGGTGCGAGCTCGAGCACGCGGTCCATCGACGGGAGGTGGAAGCCCGAGACCAAGATGCGGGAGCGCTCCGCCGCGCTGCGGTCGGCCAGCACCTCCACCACCCGGTCGACGTGGCCGAGCGAGGCGTCGAAGTCCACGTCGTCGGGCCAGTTCTTGATCTCGACGTTGACCACGTCGAGGCCTGCGCAGGCATCGAGCGCCGCGCCCAGGTCGGGCACCTCCGCGGGCAGCTCACCCCGGGGCACCTCGACGATCGCCCGTCCGTCGGCGAGGTGCGCGTCGTGGTGGACGGCCAGGCCGCCGTCGGCCGCACGGCGGACATCGAGCTCGACGCCGTCGGCCCCCATGCGAGCGACGGCGAGGAACGATTCGACCGTGTTCTCCGGCGCGATGTGCGGGGCACCCCGGTGCCCGATCACCTGTATCACGAAAACTCGTCCTTTCGACGGAGAAAAAAATCCTTGCCCATCTGAACGGTGACCGGTATCTTTGCTCCGTCGCAGCCACACGCATTCCGTCACTGACCGCGGTGGCATGTGAAACTCGTCACAATTCTCGGTGACCCGAATCCGCCGTGGAGGTCCCGTGGCCCTGACGCAGAGCCGCAGTTTGTCCTTGTCCATCGAGCGCGATGATTGGCGTGAGAACAGCGCCTGTCGCGATACCGACCCCGATCTGTTCTTCCCCGTCGGCACCACTGGTCCGGCGATCGAGCAGATCGAAAATGCCAAAGCCGTCTGCCGTGTGTGTGACGTGCAGAAGGCTTGCCTCGATTATGCCCTGTCCACAAATCAGGACAGCGGTATCTGGGGCGGTACATCCGAAGAAGAGCGCCGTGCGCTGCGCCGCCAGTGGGTGGCACGGAACCGCAAGGCCTCCGCCTGAACACCGGCCCTCGGCGACGAGGGCCACCCGGTGCCCGCAACACAGAGGCACCGATTCAAACGCAAACGCTGGGATGCTGGGGTGCCCCTCGGGGCAGACGAACGACACGCTCTCAACGCGATCTCGACCTCGCTCAGGCGAGGTCGTCGTCGTTTTCGACGGTGATCGGCACGCGCAGAGTCACCTCGGTGCCCGGCCGGTCGCCGTCGCCGCGTCCCGTCGTCACCGAGATCTCGCCGGTCAGGTCACTCGTCACCAGGGTCCGCACGATCGACAGGCCGAGGCCGGTGACGGCGTCGAGCTCGAAGCCCTCCGGCAGGCCGACCCCGTCGTCGGTGACCTGCAGCCGCAACGACGGGCCGTCACGGTCGATCGCCACCGTCACCCGTCCCGGCTCGCCGGTCAGGTCGAGCTCGCGCGGGTACGCGTGGTCGACCGCGTTCTGCAGCAGCTCGTTGAGCACCACCGCCAAGGGCGTGGCGATGCTCGCCGGCAGCACACCACCGTCGCCCTGGACGTCGAAGCGGATCGGGTGCTCGGGCGAGATCATGCTGTCGGCGACCATGCCGACGACCGGCTTGACGATCGCGACGAACGGCACGTCGTCGCCGGCCTCGCGGGACAGGATCTCGTGGACGAGCGCGATCGAGCGGATGCGGCGCACCGACTCCTCGATCGCCAGACGGGCCTCGCTGGTGCCCAAGCGACGGCCCTGCAGGCGCAACAGCGACGAGATCGTCTGCAGGTTGTTCTTCACCCGGTGGTGGATCTCGCGGATCGTCGCGTCCTTCGACAAGAGCAGCAGGTCGCGGCGGCGCAGCTCGGAGATGTCGCGCAGCAGGACCACCGCCCCTGTGACGACCCCGTGGTCGAGCAGCGGGATCCCCCGCATCAGCACGGTGATGTCCGCGCCCCGGGGCAGCTCCTCCGTCACCGGCAGGCCGAGGGCGAAGGCGGTGCTCACCACCGTCTCCTCCAACCCGAGCTCGGAGAAGCGCAGGCCCTCCGCATTGGCATGTACGCCGAGGCGGTGCAACGTCGACACCGCGTTCGGCGAGCTGTACTCGACCCGGCCCGACGCATCGATGACGATGGCGCCGTCGCCCACCCGAGGCGCTTCCTCGGTCTCGACGTCCTCCGCGTCGAACGGGAAGTCCCCCGTGGAGATCATGCGGGCGAAGCGGTTGAAGACGTCGACGTAGGTGCGCTCGAGCTCGCCCGGCTGGCGCCCGAACGACGGCGCCGACTCCCGGGTGAGCACACCCACGACCTCGCCCTTGTAGCGGATCGGGATGCACAGCACCCGCACCCGCTCCCGCAGCGGGGAGATCGTCATCTCCCCCTCGATGATCTCCGCCAGCCGGTAGGCCCGGGCGACGAGGGGACGGTCCTCCTCCTCGAGCACCGTGCCCACCCAGTCGGCCTTGTACACGGTCTGCGCGGTGGTCGGCCGCACCTGACCGAGCACGACGAACCGGTTGCCGCCGCCCTCGCGCGGCTCGCCCACCACGCCGAACAGGAGCAGGTCGGCGAAGCAGAAGTCTGCGAGCAGGCCCCAGGCCGCAGCCAGGCGCTGCAGGTGGGCGACCGAGGCGGTGTCGAGGCGGGTGAAGAAGCGAGCGAGCTCGGGGAGGCTGGCCATCGGTTCGATTGTCGCAGCTACGTGGTCGCCGTCACCGCCACAACGCCTGACCGAGCTCGAGGAGCCCGGCGAGGTCCGTGATGTCGTGGTCGGCGTACGGGACGGTGGCGACGACGTCGGCGTGGACGGACAGGTCGTCGCGCTGCTCGGCTTCGCGCTTCGCGACCACCTGGAAGTTGAGGAAGCTCTCGCCGACCTCGGTGAGCACGCGGGCCACCTGCACCGGCTCCCCGACATCCGCCGCCGCGTCGGCGACGGCCGCGGCGAGTGGGGCGGCCTCGGTGCGCAAGCGCTCGGCCGCGCCCGTCGAGCCCCGGTCGAGGAACCAGGCGGGCAGCGCCTTGTTGAGCACGACGGCCCCGAGGGGGAACCCCCGCTCGCGCAGTGCCTCGATGAAGAAGTCGGCCTCGCGCGCCGGGGAGGCCTCCAACGTCGAGACCACCACGAACGCGGTCCGCTTGTCGGACAGCGTCCGCGACACCGCCTGCGCCCGCTCGACGAAGCCGTCGTACATGGTCTGGAAGAGCAGGAAGAACTCGGCGATGTCCT
>CAYUXB010000348.1:0-3482 GCA_964448525.1 uncultured Acidimicrobiaceae bacterium | reverse complement strand
GTCGTCGAGCACCTCGCCGTCGCGGTTGCCCAGGATGTTGGTGGAGTACCAGCCCCGCAGGCCGAGCATCCGGGACTTGAGCCCGGGCGTCAGGATCGTCTTCATCAGGGTCTGGCCCGTCTTGAAGTCCTTGCCGCCGATCGGGACGCCCTCCCGGCCGGCGAGCTCGATCATGCACGGTAGGTCGCAGCTCAGGTTGGGGGCGCCGTTGGCGAACGGGACGCCCGACATGATCGCGGCGTACGCGTAGATCTGGCTGGGTGAGATCAGCTCGTGGCTGTCGCGCAGGCCCCGCTCGAACGACTCGACGGTGGCGTGCACGTCGGTGACGTCGCGGTAGGCCTCGGTCGACGCGCACCACACCATCACGAGGCGGTCGCACTCGTTGTCGATGCGGAAGTTCTCGATGTCCGCGATCAGCTGCTCGGCCAGGTCCATCTTGCTGGTGCCGGACTTGACGCGGGTGCCGTCGAGGCGGCTCACCCAGTTCTGGTCGAAAACGGCGTCCATCGCCACGATGCCTTCGAGCCCACCGGAGATGGGGGCCAGGTCGCGGTCCTCCAACACGCCGGCCGAGCGGGCGGCCTCGAGGGCGTTGGCCGAGATCGGGTCCCACGCCCCGAACACGATGTCGTCGAGCGCGGCGAGCGGCACGAAGTCCTTGATCAGGGGGTTGCGGCCCTCCTCGCGGCTGCCGAGGCGGATGCGCGCCATCTGGCTGACGGACCCGATCGGCGCGGCCCCCTCCGAGCGTGCGGCGAGCACGCCGGCCATGAACGTCGACGCGACCGCGCCGAGGCCGGGCGTGAGGATGCCGAGGCGGCCGGTGGCGGGTGCGATGGTGCGCGGACTGGGCATCGTCGGAGTGTAAGTCCGCGTCGCCCGCGGCCCCGGTGACCAGCGCGATGTCTACCGGGCGTCAGGCGTCGACGAGGGCGAGCTGGCCGTCCTCGTAGCGGCGCTTGCACAGCGACCGCTGGAGCTTGCCCGAGCTGGTCTTGGGCAGCGTGCCCGGCGCGACGAGCACGATGTCCTTCGCCGGCACACCGACCACCTCGCGCACGCGCTCGCCGACCTGCTTGCGCAAGAAGGCCAGGTCGTCGGCCTTTGACTCGGCGACGACCACGAGCGTCTCGCGCCCCCGGTCGCCGTCGACGCCGAACGCGATGACGTTGCCGGCGCGCACGCCCTCGAGGTCGCCCACGGCCCGCTCGACGTCCTCGGGGAACACGTTGCGGCCGCCGACGATGATGACGTCCTTGATGCGGCCGCACATCACGAGCCGGCCGTCGAGCGTGTAGGCGAGGTCGCCGGTGCGCAACCAGCCGTCACGGAACAGGTCGGCGTTGGCGTCCGGCCGCTTGTAGTAGCCGGGGGTGACCGATGTGCCGCTGATCTCGAGCTCGCCGACCTCGCGGTCGCGCAGCGGTGCGCCCGTGTCCGGGTCGACGATGCGGATCTCGAGACCCTGGACCGCGGTGCCGAGCAACGCCAGCCGGCGACTGCCGTCGGCGCCGGCGGCGACCGGCGCGGCGTAGCGCTCGGTCTCGAGGACGCGGCGATCGACGCAATCGGTCACCATGCCGGCGCCGGGCTCGGGGAGGGTGCCGGCGATCGCCACCTCGGCCATGCCGAAGGCGGGGAACACGGCGCCGGGCCGCAGCCCGTGACGCCTGCCGGCCTCGACGAACGCCTCGACCTGGTCGGGGTCGATGGGCTCGGCGCCGTTGAGCGCCACCCGCAGGCGGGACAGGTCCAGCTGCTCGCAGCGGTTGAGCGCCCGGGTGGCGAGCACGTAGCTGAAGTTGGGCCCGGCGGTCGCGGTGCCGCCGTAGGTGGAGATCCACTCCATCCACCGGGCGGGGCGGGCCGTGAACTCCTGGGGCGCGCCGAGGACGAGGGGGGTGCCGGTCGACATCGGCAGCGTGAGGAACCCGACGAGCCCCATGTCGTGGTACAGGGGCAGCCACGAGACCAGGACGTCGTCGGCGGGGTCGAGGTCCGTCGCCGCCTGGATGGCGTCGAGGTTGGCCTGCAGCACCCGGTCCGGGAGCATCACGCCCTTCGGGTCGGACGTCGAACCGCTGGTGAACTGGAGGATCGCGAGGCGCTCCGAGTCGTCCTCCGGCCGGACCCAGGCCTGCGGGTCGCCCCCGGCCAGATCGCTGAAGCCGATCATCGGCGGGTCGCCCGGCTCGGGCGTGACGAAGGCCGCCAGCTCGGGGTCGACCACGCACAGCTTGGTGTCGGCGTTGTGGATGCGCTGCCGGGTCTGGGCGATGAACTCGTCGATCGAGGACAACCGCATCGGCAGCGGCAGGACGACGATCGCGGCGCCGGCCAGCCACGTGGCCTGGATGGCGGTGACCAGCTCGCGCGTGGTGGGCGACAGCAAGGCGACGTGGTCGCCGGGCTGCACCCCCCGCGCCTGGAGGGCTGCGGCATAGCCCTTCGCCTGGGTGTGCAGATCGGACCACCGGACGACGTCTTCGGTTCCGCCCACCACGAAGGTGACGGCGGTGTCGCGCGCCGCGGCGCGCTCGAGGCGATGGAGGAGGGTGGGCATCATCGGTCCGACCTCCCCCGTTCAGCCTCCGTTACACATCCGGTTCGGGCTGTGACGGATGTCTCGCCGCTCACCAGCGGCGATGGGACGGCCGTTCCGCCCGAGGCTCGTTTCCACTTCCAGAGGTGAGCGGGGGGACCGGTACCCTTCGTGTCCATGGCCGAGTCCACGTCGCCGAGCATCGATCAGCCCCGGGCCGACGCGCCCCCGCACCGCTACACGGCCACCCTCGCGGGGCACATCGAGACGTCCTGGCAGGACCGCTGGGAGAAGGAGGGCACCTTCCACGCCCCCAACCCGGTCGGCGACCTGAGCCCCGGCTTCGACAAGATGGCGGACCTTCCCAAGCTGTACGTGCTCGACATGTTCCCCTACCCGAGCGGGGCGGGCCTGCACGTCGGGCACCCCCTCGGCTACATCGGCACCGACGTCTACGCCCGCTACCAGCGGATGACCGGCCACAACGTCGTGCACACGATGGGCTACGACGCGTTCGGCCTGCCCGCCGAGCAGTACGCGGTGCAGACCGGCCAGCACCCCCGCACCACCACCGAGTCGAACATCGCCACGATGCGCCGCCAGCTGCGGCGGCTGGGCCTGGCGCACGACCCTCGCCGGTCGATCGCCACGATCGACGAGAGCTACTACCGGTGGACGCAGTGGATCTTCCTGCAGATCTTCAACTCGTGGTACGACATCGACGCCGACCGGGCCCGTCCGATCGACGACCTGATCGCCGAGCTCGACGCCGGCACCCGCGAGCCGGGCGAGGGCACCAACCCGACCGGCCGACCGTGGTCCGAGCTGTCGGCCACCGAGCGTCGCGTCGTGGTCGACAACCACCGCCTGGCGTACGTGCGCGAGGCGCCGGTCAACTGGTGTCCCGGCCTGGGCACGGTGCTGTCCAACGAGGAGG
>CAYUXB010000347.1:0-3487 GCA_964448525.1 uncultured Acidimicrobiaceae bacterium | reverse complement strand
CGTGCAGTGCATCGACGAGGCCGGGACCGCCGCCCCAGGCCTGGACGACGAGACCTTCACGGCCCGGCGCTGCTGCTCGAGCGAGAGCGTCTTCAGCTTGGAGCCGGAGACGACCACCGCGGCGGCGGCGCCGTCGCAGTTGGCCGAGCACATCGGCCGGGTGTTCGGGTAGGCGATCATCACGTCGCCCATCACCTGCTCGAGGCTCAGCCGCTTCGTGTACGCCGCGAGCGGGTTGAGCGTCGAGTGGGCGTGGTTCTTCTCGGAGATGCGGGCGAAGAGCTCGAAGCTCGTGCCGCCGTAGCGGTGCCCGTACTCGGTGCCGATCTGGGCGAACACGCCCGGCATGACCTCGGTGCCGATGCGACCGTCGACCGGCGCGACCGCGCCGTAGCGGCCCCGCGGCGTCCAGGTGTCGCTGTCCTGCTTGCGGCTGCCGCCGGCCAGCAGACCGGCGCCCGAGAGCTTCTCGGCGCCGACCGCGAGGCCCATCGCGCACTCCCCCGCCTTCACGGCCATGATCGCCGTGCGGAGGGCCGTGGCCCCCGTCGCGCAGGCGTTGGCCACGTTGTAGACGGGGATGCCGGTCTGGCCGATCTGCTTCTGCACCTGCTGGCCGATGCCGGCATTCGCTGCCATGAGGCTGCCGGCGGCCAGCACGCCCATGTCGGCCATCGTCACGCCGCCGTCGGCGAGCGCTGCCATGGCGGCCTCCGAGGCGAGATCGACGAGGTCCTCGTCGGGGTGCTTGCCGAAGCGCGTCATGTGGATGCCGAGGATCCAGACGTCGTCACTCACTGCGCTCGTCCTCCTGACCGTTCTGCCCGTTGCCGTCGATCGGCTCGAACCCGAAGCCGACCGCCTCGGTCCCCGCCGTGTCGGTGCCCACGGGCACCGTCGTCAGCCGCACAGCCATGCCGGTGCGGACGTGGTCCGGGTCGGGTTCGATGTTGACGATGTTGCCGCGCACGCTCGTGCCGTCGCAGTCGACCACGCCGGCGACGAAGGGAACCTCGACGCCGGGTGCCGCGAAGCTGACGATGGTGAAGGCCCGCAGCTCACCGTCGGTCGCCACCCGAGCCTGGACGAACTCGGTGCCGCTGCACGACGCGCACGCGTTGCGGCGGTCGAAGAAGCGGGCGCCGCACGCCGTGCACTCGTGTGCGACGAGGTGCGGGTCGTCGCCCAGCACCAGGTAGTCGACGAGCGGAATCTGCTGCCCCAACTGTGCCCTCCTGTGTCGCACGACACTTTGTTGAACGCACGCTAACCCGCCGCGTGCCCCACCCGGCAATGCTCAACCTCGCTCGAACTCGTTGCTCGGCCGGTACCCTCCCCCCGCATGGAGCAGGCACTACCGATCGGCACCGTGGCCGAGCGCACCGGCGTCGCCCCGTCCGCGCTGCGCTACTACGAGGCCGAGGGTCTCATCGCCTCGACACGCACCGACGGCAACCAGCGCCGCTATCACCGCGACGTGCTGCGCCGGGTGTCGTTCATCCGTGTGGCCCAGCGCGTCGGGCTGACCCTGGAGGAGATCCACGCGGCGCTCGCCTCCCTGCCCGAGTCGCGCACGCCCACCCAGGCCGACTGGACCCGCCTGTCCGAAGCGTGGCGGCCCCGGCTCGACGAGCAGATCCAGCTGATCGAGCGCCTGCGCGACCGCCTCGACGGCTGCATCGGCTGCGGGTGCCTGTCGCTCAAGGTGTGCCGCCTGCTCAACCCCGACGACCACGCGGGCGAGCACGGCGCCGGGCCCCGCTACATCATCGGCGAGGACGACGAATAGCCGGTCGCGGGTGGGGTCAGTCGGCGAGCGCGCCGTACACGATCGACTTGAGCTGACCGCGGAAGTCGAACGTGCCCGACGGGATGAGCTGGGTCATGAACACGGCCGCGATCTCCTCCACCGGGTCGACCCAGAAGGCGGTCGAGGCGAGCCCGCCCCACATGAACTCGCCCGCCGACCCCGCGGCCTGCGTGGCGGCGGGGCCTTTCGACACCGCCACCGTCAGGCCGAAGCCCATGCCGTCGAAGCCGACCTCGCCGTAGCCGCCGGGCAGGGCGAACCCGCGGAGGTCGCCGCCGTCGGGCAGGTGGTTCGTGCGCATCAGCTCGACGGTCTTGCGGCTGAGGACGCGCACGCCGCCGACCTCGCCACCACCGACCAGCATGTGGCAGAAGCGCAGGTAGTCGGCCGCGGTCGACACCAGGCCGCCGCCACCCGACAGGAACGTCGGGTGCTCGCGGTAGCCGCTCGACCGGGGGTCGTCGGACAGCACCAGCTCCTTGCGGGAGTTGCGCCGGTACAGCGCCGCGAACCGGTCGATGTCGGCGTCGGCCACCGAGAACCCGGTGTCGGCCATGCCGAGCGGATCGAAGATCGTGGCCTGCAGGTACTCGTCGAACCGCTGGCCCGAGAGCACCTCTACCAGCCGGGCGCACACGTCGGTCGACCACGAGTACAGCCAGCGGGTGCCCGGATGGAACCGCAGCGGCTCGCCGGCCAGGCTCTCGACCAGCGTCTGGAGCGTGCCGCCGTCGCCGACCCGCAACGAGGGCGGGCGGTCGCCGAGCGACGCGAGGTCGAGCCGGATCTCGCGCGGACCGGCGCCGATGCCGGTCATGTGCATCATCGCGTCGCGCATCGACATGGGGCGGGCGGGGTCGACGAGCCGGCGCGTGCCGTCCTCGTCGCGCTCGCGCACCTGCAGGTCCCGGAATTCGGGCAGGAAGCGGTGCACCGGGTCGTCGAGCTGGAACAGGCCCCGCTCGTACAGGCTGAGCAGGGCCACGCCGGTGATCGGCTTGGTCATCGAGTAGATGCGCCAGATCGTGTCGTCGGCGACCGGGACCCCGCGCTCGCGGTCGGCGAGCCCGAGCGTGGACGAATGGGCGAGCTTGCCCGCGCGGGACACCACCACCTGGCAGCCGGCGATCTTGCCCGGCTCGATGTAGCGGGAGCGGAGGTGCTCGTCCATGCGGCTGAGGCGGGCCGGGTCGAAGCCCGCGGCCTCCGGGTCGACCTTCAGATCGGAGGTGGTGGTGTGCACGGCGGGGACCCTAGCGGGGCGTTACGGCACGCGTCGGACCTTCTAATGCGGGCGTTCCATTGGTAGGGGCTCCGTATCATGGTCGACCGTCCATGTCCGTCTCCCCCGCCGACCTCCGCGCGCGCCTCGGTGCGCTCATGCTCCGCGACGAGGGCCGCCTTCGCCGCCAGCTCGACCGCGCCCGCTCCACGTCGGGCGGCGACGCCAAGACGGTGCCGGACGCGCTGGCAGACCTGGCGGCAGACATCGAGGAGGCCGAGTCCCGGGTCGAGCGGCGCCGGGCCGCCGTCCCCGAGGTCACCTACCCCGAGGCGCTGCCCATCGCCGAGCGGCGCGACGAGGTGATGGCCGCCATCCGCGAGAACCAGGTCGTCGTCGTGGCCGGCGAGACCGGCTCGGGCAAGAGCACCCAGATCCCCAAGATGTGCCTGGAT
>CAYUXB010000346.1:0-3511 GCA_964448525.1 uncultured Acidimicrobiaceae bacterium | reverse complement strand
GAGTGGGTCCGCATGGCGCCCAAGGCCCGCCAGGCCAAGGGCAAGGCCCGCCTCGCCGCCTACGAGAAGCTGCAGGCCGAGGCCGAGGCCGCCGAGCGCGGGCCGGACCGCCTGCAGATCCACATCCCGCCCGGTCCCCACCTGGGCGACCAGGTCATCGAGGTCGACGGCCTCTCCAAGGGCTACGGCGACCGGCTGCTCATCGACGACCTGTCGTTCTCGCTGCCCCGAGCCGGCATCGTCGGCATCATCGGCCCCAACGGCGCGGGCAAGACGACGCTGTTCCGCATGCTCACCGGCGCGGAGCAGCCCGACGCCGGCACGATCAAGGTCGGCTCGACGGTCGACCTGGCCTACGTCGACCAGTCCCGCGACACCCTCGACGCCGACAAGACGGTCTACGAGGAGATCACCGACGGCCAGGACCTGATCAAGGTGGGCAACCGCGAGGTGAACGGCCGGGCGTACGTGGCGTCGTTCAACTTCCGGGGCTCCGACCAGCAGAAGCCCGTCGGCGTGCTGTCCGGCGGCGAGCGCAACCGCGTCCACCTGGCCAAGGTGCTGCGCACCGGCGGCAACGTGCTGCTGCTCGACGAGCCCACCAACGACCTCGACGTCGACACGCTGCGGGCGCTCGAGGACGCGCTGGAGGCCTACCCCGGGTGCGCCGTGGTCATCAGCCACGACCGCTGGTTCCTCGACCGCATCGCCACGCACATCCTGGCGTTCGAGGGCGACAGCCAGGTGCGCTGGTTCGAGGGCAACTTCAGCGAGTACGAGACCTGGCGCCACAAGGAGCTCGGCGCCGAGGCCGACCAGCCCCACCGCATCAAGTACAAGCCCTTGGTGCGCTGACAGGGCGGGCGGCGCGGCGCTCGCTACAGCCGAACCGTTCGCGAGTCGCCGCCTCCGTGGACCCCGGCAGCGAGCGCGCCCGGCGCGGCGGCCCGGGCCGCCCTACTCGAACAGCACCGAGATGCTCTCGCGGCGGGCGATGCGCCGGATCGCCTCGCCGAGCAGTCCGGCGACCGACACGACCTCGACCTTGGGCGACAGCGCCGTCGGCTGGGTCTCGACGCTGTCTGTCATGAACAGCCGCTCGATGGGGCTGTCGTCGAGCCGGTCGTTGGCCGGCCCGGCCAGCAGGCCGTGGGTGACGGCGGCGTAGACCGCCGTGGCGCCCCGTTCGATCAGCACCCGCGACGCGTCGACGAGCGTGCCGGCCGAGATCGTGAAGTCGTCCACGATCAGCGCCGTGCGCCCCCCGACCGAACCGATCAGTTCGACGATCTCGGCGGACTCGCTGTGGTCGACGCGCCGCTTGTCTGCGATGGCGGTGGGCGCGTGCAGGCGGTTGGCCCATTCTCGGGCCTTCTTCGCGAACCCCGCGTCGGGGGCGACGACCACCAGATCCCCGAGCCCCTTCGCCGCGATGGCGTCGCACAGCACGGGCAATGCGTACAGGTCGTCCACGGGGATGCGGAAGAAGCCCGACACCTGCGGTGCGTGCAGGTCGAGCGTGACGACCCGGTCGGCGCCCGCCGCGTCGATGGCATCGGCGCAGACGCGGGCACGGATCGACACCCGGGGCTCGTCCTTCTTGTCGCCCTTCGCGTAGCTGAAGTACGGGATCACGGCGGTGACCGACGCGGCGCTGGCCCGCTTGAGCGCGTCGATCCAGAACAGGAGCTCCATGAAGTTGTCGTTGGCCGGGAAGGCGGTTCCCTGGACGAGGAACACGTCGCGGCCGCGCACGTTCTCCTCGACCCTCACGAACAGGTTTCCCTCGGAGAACCGAAGGGTCTCGCAGGCGCCCAGCTCACAGCCGAGGTAGCCGGCGATGTCGGCCCCCAGCTTCTGGCTCGCCGACCCGGCGAAGAGGAGGAAGTCGTCGGCGGCATCGGCCATACCGCCGACTGTACGCAGCTCCGCTGCCCCGAGGCAGGCGATTGCACGACCGCTCGGGCCGTCGCCGAGGTCGCGTTCGTCCAAGCGTCGTCGGGCACCGCTGTCGTACCGTCGCGACATGGCAGACGACGTGATCATCCAGCCCGTACTCCACTACCGCGACCCCGACGACGCGCTGCGCTTCCTCGTCGATGCGTTCGGCGTCGAGCAGAAGGCGGTCCACCGCGACCCCGACGGGAACGCCGTGTACGTCGAGGCGGCGCTCGGCGACTGCTGGTTCGGTTTCGGTCGCACCGCGGAGGGCGACAGCCCGTTCGCCCTCGGCCCGACGGCGGTGTACGTGGCGCTCGCCGAGGTCGACTCGATGCACGAGCGGGCCGCCGGGGCCGGGGCCGAGATCGTGATGCCGCCGACCGACCAGGACTACGGCTCGCGCGACTTCGCCGCCCGCGACCCCGAGGGCAACGTCTGGTGCTTCGGCACCTACCGACCCGGCCCGTCCTGACCGACCGACCGAGCGCCCCCGCCGGCGGTCAGCCGGCGAGCAGGGCCAGCACCCGGGCCGCCTGGGCCGCGGGGTCGCCGTCGGCGGGCGTGAGGCGCAGGTCAGGGTGCTCGGGCGACTCGTAGGGGTCGTCGATGCCGGTGAAGCCGCGGATCTCGCCCGCACGGGCCCTGGCGTAGAGGCCCTTCGGGTCACGGGCCTCGCACACCTCGATCGGCGTGTCGACGAACACCTCCACGAACGCCAGGCCCACGGCCTCGTGGATGGCGCGGGCCCGGTCGCGGTCGGCGCGGTACGGGCTGATCACCGGCACCAGCGCCACGACGCCCGCGTCGGCGAACAGGCGGGCGACCTCGCCCACGCGACGGATGTTCTCGGTGCGGTCCGCGGCCGAGAAGCCCAGGTCGGCGTTGAGCCCGTGGCGGACGTTGTCCCCGTCGAGGAGGTAGGCGGCACGGCCGGCCGCGACGAGCGCCCGCTCGACCTCGACCGCCACGGTCGACTTGCCCGACCCCGACAGGCCGGTGAACCACACGGTCGCTCCCCGGGACGGTCGGTCGGTGCGCGCCACCTCGCCCTCGTGCCACACGACGTTGGTCGCCCCCGTCGCAGGTGGCACGCCACCGCCCGCCGACGGTCCCCGCGAGGCGGCGTCCGATGTGGCGCTCACCGGGCCGTCACTCGACCTCGGTCGGGCCGATGATGATGCCGGCGCCCACCGTGTTGTGCGTGACCTCGTCGACGAGGATGAAGCTGCCCGTCGTGCGGTTGCGCCGGTAGGCATCGAAGAACAGCGGCACCGTCGTTCGCAACTGGACCCGGCCGATCTCGTTGAGTCCCAGACCGGAGGCGTCCTCGTCGCGGTGCAGCGTGTTGACGTCGAGGCGGTACTGCAGATCCTTCACCACCGCGCGACCCCACCGGGTCGTGTGCTTGATCGCCAGCTTGGCGCCCGTGCGCAGCTCGGACTCCGCGGTCATCCAGCACACCATCGCCTCGATGTCCTGGTCGGCATGGGGACGGTTGCGCGTGCGGCAGATCATGTCGCCCCGCGACACGTCGACGTCGTCGGTCAGGCGGATGGTGACCGCCATCGGC
>CAYUXB010000345.1:0-3541 GCA_964448525.1 uncultured Acidimicrobiaceae bacterium | reverse complement strand
CGCGCAGGCCGAGGGTCGAAGTCCGGGATTCGGTCCGTGCTGCTGAGACTGGTCGACGAGGACCTGGTGCTCGAGGTTCCCGGCGGGTACGTGCTCAACCGCGACCACATCGCCGTGCCGGCGGTCGAGCTGCTCGCCACCCTCCACGGCGAGCTGACCCGTCGCATCCGTGCTGCCGTCGGGGAGTGGCCACGGCGCCCGATGTTGGTCGGCATCTTCGATTCAGCAGCCCGACGCGACGGCGACGCCGGCAGCGACATCGACGTGCTCGTCGTGTCCGACGATCCGGACCTCGATGACCGCGTCGACAAGCTGGCGGAGCAGATCCGGCGGTGGACGGGCAACCGTGCGCAGGTCATCGGCCGAACGCCGCGGGAGATCGCACGACTACGGCGCGCCAAGGAGCCGATCCTGTCGGAGTGGGCCCGGGATCTCGTGGTGATCGCCGGCGGGCGCACCGCCCTCGGGCAGGTGGCGTGATGGCTCGACCCAAGACGCGAGCCCAGCCATGGGACCGCAACGACGCGCTCAACCGCCTTCTCCGCAGGCGAAGCGAGCCGCATGGTGAGCTGGGCCAAGCGCCTGCTGGGGCACGCCCGGCGCGTCGTCGAGGCCTAGTGCCGTGTGGGAGCAGGCACGTCACCCATCGCTGGGGGTGAGGTCCATCGCCGCCCGCTCCTTCTCGAGGAGCTGGTTCTCCTCGTAGATGGCGGTGATGATGGCGCGGGCGTCATCCTCGAGCGTGTGCCGGGCCCGGAGCAGCAGCATCAGGCCGAGGATGACCGGCGGGAACGTGAGGTAGAACGCCGCCACCAGCGAGCCGGTGAGCGACGACACGCCGCCGACCAGCACGGGCGCCAGAGCGGCGCCGAACACCGACGTCGTCAGCGCCATCGCCGAGGCCCCGACGCCCCGCGACTCCGGCGGGACCACGTCGAGCATCACGGCCCGCAGACCAGGGGCGGCGCCCGCAGCGGACAGCACGCCGATGAACTGCAGCGCGAGGCGGAGAGCCACCGGCTCGACCGCGAACGACGCCATGAAGAGCAGGGCACTCAGCACGGCCGACCACACGACGATGGCGATGCGGCCGCCCTTCCACCGGTGGTGGTAGCGGTCGGAGAACGCCCCACCGGCCAGCGTGCCGATGATGCCGCCGAGGCCGAGGACGCCGCCGGTCGCGAGCGTGGCCCGGGTGACCGACATGTCGGAGTAGCGCTCGTGGTAGATGGCCAGCCAGGTCGCCACGCCGTTGACGGTGAACAGGAGCGAGGCCACGCCCACCAGCACGTAGCGCATCGTGCGAATGCCGAAGATCATGCGCAGCTGGCTGAACAGCTCGGTGGCAGCCAGGCGGGTGAACTGGCGGATGCTCAGGCCTTCGGCGCCCGAGCGGCGGTCGCTCTCCCGCGGCGGAAGCGCGTCGATCTCGGCCCAGGTCATCGACTCGGGCAGCTCGGCCTCGCCCCGGCGCGGCTCGCGCAGACGGAACACGGCCAGGGCGACGACCGCCCCCGGCAGACCCACGACCGCGAACGCCCAGCGCCAACCGAGGGTCTCACCGACCCAGCCCCCCAGCGCCAGGCCGATGCCGCCGCCGAGGAAGAAGCTGACCTGCTGCAACGAGAAGACCCTGGCACGCATGCGCGCCGGGTAGCTGTCGCCCAGGTACGACGTGGATGCCGGGTCGTCGACCGCCTGGCCGATGCCCATGGCCGCCCGGGCGACGAGCAGGTTGGCGTAGTTGACGGCGGTGGCGGACAGCATGATGAGCCCGCTCCAGCTGAGCAGCGTCCAGCCGATGACCTTGTTGCGGCGGTAGTGATCGGCCACCCAACCCGCGGGGATGGTGGCTAGGGCGCTGACCACCACGAACACCGACGTGATGAGGCCGAGCTCGGTGTCGCTGAGGCGCCACTCGTCCTCGAGGATGGGCAGGATGCCCCGGGCCACCGACACGTCGATCTGGTCGACGAGGCTCACGAGGGCCATGACCATCAAGGGCGCGAGCGGGAAGCGCCGGCCGGGCGGCGACACGGGCCGTTCGCCGGGCACGGCGGCGCTGGTCTCGTCCACTGGTTCCACGTTCGCACCCCTCCGAACGCCGAACACTACTCGCAGCCGACATGCAAGAACTGACGGGGGATTCCCTCTTACTAGAACGTGTTCTAAAGTCGGGGCATGACCCAGGCCGGCCACGACCTACCGCTGATCATCTCGGTCGACGACCACGTGGTCGAGCCGCCTGACCTGTGGACGAGTCGCCTGCCTGCCAAGTACGCGGACGTCGGCCCCCGGGTGGTCCGGGACCGGGCGACGTTCGACTTCTCCGGCGGCGTGTTCAGCTACGAGAAGGGCACCCCCGACGGCGAGTGGTGCGACTGGTGGCTCTACGACGAGCTCGTCTACCCCTTCCCCAAGCTGTCAGCGGCCGTCGGCTTCGACGAGCTCGACGTCACCCCGACGACCTTCGACGACATCCGCCCCGGCTGCTGGATCCAGTCCGAGCGCCTGGCCGACATGACGGCCAACCACGTCGAGGCCTCGATCTGCTTTCCCAACACCCTCCCCCGCTTCTGCGGGCAGACCTTCTACGAGCAGGGGGTGAAGCGCGAGGGCGGCGATCCCGAGCTCGCGCTCCTCTGCGTCAAGGCCTACAACGACTGGATGATCGACGAGTGGTGCGGCGGCGACGGGAAGGGTCGCCTCATCCCTCTCACGATGATCCCGTTGTGGGACCCCGAGCTGGCCGCCGCCGAAGTTCGGCGGTCGGCCGCTCGGGGGAGCCATGCCGTGGCGTTCTCCGAGAACCCCCACCCGCTGGGGCTGCCGTCGATCCACACGAACCACTGGGACCCGTTCTTCGCCGCCTGCCAGGAGACCGAGACCGTGGTGTGCATGCACATCGGCTCGTCGTCGCGCATGCCGGCCACCTCGCCGGACGCCCCGTTCATCGTGTCGTCGACCCTCACGTTCCAGAACGCCATGGGTTCGATGCTCGACTTCATCTTCTCCGGCACCCTCGAGCGGTTCCCCACGCTGAAGATCGCGTACTCGGAGGGGCAGGTGGGGTGGATGCCCTACGTGCTCGAGCGGGCCGACAAGCTGTGGGCGGAGCGCAGCGACAACAGCTTCGGCACGGCGCTGCCGCACCCGCCGACCAGCTACATCCCCGGTCGCATCTACGGCTGCATCTTCGACGACGAGATCGGCCTGCGGAACCGGGACGTGATCGGCATCGACCAGATCTGCTTCGAGACCGACTACCCGCACGCGGATTCGACCTTCCCGCACTCGAAGAAGGTCGCCGCCGACATCTGCGCCCAGGCCGGCCTCGACGAGACCGAGACCTACAAGCTGCTGCGGGGCAACGCCATCGAGGCGTTCGGGCTCGAGCGCTTCGGCATCACCACGTGAGCACCGACACGAGCGCCGGGGCCGGCACGGACGAGCGGCCCGACGACAGGGACCTGGGGGGCGAGATCGCGCTCGGCAGCGCGCTGTTCACCCTCGTCGACCCGCACCGCGGCCACGAGGTCGC
>CAYUXB010000344.1:0-3567 GCA_964448525.1 uncultured Acidimicrobiaceae bacterium | reverse complement strand
TGCCGGCCTGGTCAGCCCCCAGGCGCTAGCGCACCGTCTCGGGGCTGTGGTAAGTAAACACTCATGCACATCGGGCTCGGGCTGCAGTTCGCCAACCTCGACCGCCGACTCACCGATGCCGAGGTCTTCGAGCTCGAGCTCGGTCTCGGTGCACGGGCCGAATCGTCGGGCTTCGACTCCGTCTGGGTCTCGGAGCACCACTTCTCCGACTACCAGCTCACGCCGCAGCAGGCGATGGTGCTGTCGTGGCTGGCCGCTCAGTCGACCCGGCTGCGGCTGGGCACGTTCGTCACCGTCCTGCCCTGGCACGACCCGGTGCGGGTCGCCGAGCAGTTCTCCGTGCTCGACCACATGTCGGGCGGGCGGGCGATCCTCGGGCTGGGCCGGGGGCTCGGCCAGAAGGAGTTCGTCGGTTTCCGCGTGCCGATGGGCGAGTCCCGGCGCCGGTTCAAGGAGTACACCCACGCCCTGCTCGACGCCCTCGAGACGGGCACGATGAGCTACGACGGCGAGCTGTACCAGCAGCCTCCCGTGGCGATCCGCCCCGACCCGCTGGCCAGCTTCAAAGGCCGCACGTTCGCCTCGGCCGTGTCGCCCGAATCCATGGAGATCATGGCCCGCATGGGTGTCGGCCTCCTCGTCATCGCGCAGAAGCCGTGGGACACCACGGAGGCCGAGCTCGAGGCCTACCGCCAGCGGTACGTCGAGCTCCAGGGGGTCGAGGCGCCCAAGCCCGTGTTGGTCGTGGTGGCCGGGGTCAGCGAGGACCCGGCCCAGGTCGAGCGGATGCGCGAGGTCTACCTGCAGCGCTGGGCCCGCTCGACGGTCGAGCACTACGAGTTCGACAACGCCGGCTTCGCCGAGATCGAGGGGTACGAGTACTACGCCTCGCTCGCCAACAACATCAACAAGCACGGCATCGACAAGTTCAACGGCTTCCTCGCCGACCTCCAGGTGTGGGGCACTCCCGAACAGGTCACCGAGAAGCTGCTCGGCTACGTGAAGCGCACCGATGCCGGCGGCCTCGTCGTCCCGCTGTGCTTCGGCGGGATGCCGGCCGACGAGGCCACCGCCAACTTCGAGCTGTTCTCGTCCAAGGTGCTGCCCGAGCTGCAGCGCCACGACGTCGGCGGCGACATCGGGGTCACCTACACGACGCCCACCTCGGCCGTCGCCTGACCGATGCCGCGACCCCTCCCCCAGCCATGAGCCCGCTCTGCGGCGAACGCGTCTGCGTCATCACCGGCGCCGCCCGCGGCATCGGCCGGGCCCATGCCGACGCCCTGGTCGCCGAAGGCGCCCGGGTCGTCATCAACGATGTCGACGGTGCGGCGGTCGCCGAGACGGTCGACGCCCTGCGCCAGGCCGCCGGCACGCCGGTCGCGGTCGGCCACGTCGGCGATGTGTCGACCGCGACGGGGGCCGACGGGCTGCTCGCGGCGGCGCTCGACACCTGGGGACGGTTCGACGTCGTCGTGAACAACGCGGGCATCGCCCGCGACCGCATGCTCGTGAACCTCACCGAGGACGACTGGGACGCGGTGCTGAACGTGCACCTGCGCAGCACGTTCCTCGTCACCCAGCGGGCCGCGCGGCACTGGCGGGAGCGGTCCAAGGCCGGCGACGCGATCGACGCCCGGGTGGTGAACACCGTGTCGTCGGTGGGGCTCTACGGGCACGTCGGGCAGGCCAACTACTCGGCGGCCAAAGCGGCCATCGCCTCGTTCACGATCACCGCGTCGATGGAGCTCGGCCGCTACGGCGCCACGGTCAACGCCCTGTGCCCCACGGCGCTGACGCCGATGACCGAGGCCGTGGGCCTCGGCGACACCGACGACGCTCGGTCGGGCGCCCTCGACCCCGCCTGGGTCTCCCCCGCGCTCGTGTGGCTGGCCTCGCCCCTGTCGGCGGACGTGACCGGTCGCGTCATCGTGACCTCGGGCAAGCGGCTGGCCGTCGCCGAGGGCTGGCGCCGCGGCCCGACCGGTCCGCCGGTCGCGGAGGCAGCCGACGTCGACGCCGCCATCCGTCCGCTGCTGGCCGCGGCCACGCCGAACGCCGACGTGCAGGGCGACATCCCGACGGGGGCACGGTCGTGAGCGACCAGCCGACGGCACCGGCCGCGGACGTTCCCCCGGTGCGGCCGACGTGGCGGCTCCTCCCCGACCCGGAACCCCAGGCGCGCTCGTTCTCGGTCCTGTCCGTCGACGACCATCTCACCGAACCGGCCGACGTCTTCACCGGGCGCTTCCCGGCCAAGCTGCGCGACCGGGCCCCGCAGCTCGTCCGGCAGCCCGACGGCTCCGAGGCGTGGAGCTACAAGGGCCGGCTCTACGTCGACAACGGCCTGAGCGTCGTCGCCGGGCGTCCCCGCGACCAGTGGCGCGAGGACGTGCTCAACCTCGACGAGATGCGCCCCGCCTGCTGGGACGTCGACCGGCGCGTCGTCGACATGGACCTCGACGGCATCTGGGCCTCGTTGTGCTTCCCGTCGGGCGCATGGGGGTTCACCGGGCGGGTCCTGTCGCTGAACCGCGACAGCGAGGTCGGGCTCGCCGCCATCCGGGCGTGGAACGGCTGGATGATCGAGGAGTGGTACGGCGCCCATCCCGAGCGCTTCATCCCGATGCAGCTCCCGTGGCTGCCGGATCCGCTGCTCGCCGCCGACGAGGTGCGCCGCAACGCCGACCGGGGATTCCGATCGGTGTCGTTCCTCGAGTCGCCCGAGCGACTCGGCCTGCCGCCGATCACCGACCACGACCACTGGGCGCCGTTCTTCCGGGCCTGCGAGGAGACCGACACGGTCATCTCGCTGCACTGCGGCGCCAGCGGCTTCACCTTGCAGGGGTCGCCGGGGACGGGCCTCAACACGCAGGTCTCGATGTTCCCCGGCACCGCGTTCTGTGCCGCGGTCGACTGGGTCTGGGCGGGCATCCCCTGCCGCTACCCGGACGTGAAGATCGCGCTCAGCGAGGGCGGCATCGGCTGGGTGCCCATGGCGATCGACCGCCTCGACTACGTGACCGCGCACTCGGCGGGCTCCGCGGCGGTGGAACCGTGGGAGTGGGACGTCTCGCCGAGCGAGGCGCTGCGCCGCAACTTCTGGTTCTGCATGCTCGACGACCCGAGCACGCTCGACCAACGGCACCTGATCGGCGTCGACCACATCATGTTCGAGACCGACTACCCGCACGCCGACTCGACGTGGCCCCACTCGCAGGACCTGCTCCGCGCGCGCCTCGGGCACATCCCGTTCGAGGAGGCGTCGATGATCGCGGGCGGCAACGCGGCCCGCCTCTTCCGTCACCCCCTGCCGACGTCCGACGACTGGCCGATGGTCGTCACCTCGCCATCCACCGCGCCGGCCCCGTAGGGCCCAGCGAACACATCCCGTCATCGTGGAACGCGGACGCCGTGCTGTCTGTCGGCCGACTGTGCAGCTGATGACTCGGCGCCGAATCGCCGGGGACAGGCCGAGACGAGCACTCCATCCGCTCGGACGCTTGGTCCAGACCGCAGCGCCGGGTCAGGGCATGCCGCGGAACAGATCGGCCACGTCGACGACCA
>CAYUXB010000343.1:0-3570 GCA_964448525.1 uncultured Acidimicrobiaceae bacterium | reverse complement strand
TGCGGCAGGCGCTGCTCGACGCGTCGGCGGCGGCGGGCGAGCCGATCGACGTGCTGTCGCTCAATCGGATGCACACCGGGTCGGGTTACCTGTGGCTGGCCACGTCCGCGCCCTCCGGCCTGCGGGCCGAGCCTCGTCACGGCGGTCATTCGGTGATCGACACCCGGATGACGGGCGACGAGTGGTTCGCCGCCGCCGGCAAGAACCTCCGGGCGAGCGTGCGCAAGGCCCGCAACCGCTTCGAGCGCGCCGGCAAGATGACGATCACCGTCGCCCAGAGCCGCGACGAGATCGCCGCCGGGTTCGAGGAGTTCGTGGCCATCGAGGCAACCGGGTGGAAGCGCGACAAAGGTGCGTTCCTCAACCGACCGAACGATCGCGAGGTGATGCGCGCGTTCCTTCTCAACATGGGAGGCACGGGCCAGGGCTTCGTCCGGACCCTGTGCCTCGACGGGCGGCCGGTCGCCGCGCAGCTCGGGTGCATCACCGCAGGCGTGGTCGCGTTGCACAAGATCGCCTACGACGACCGCCTCGCCGATCTCTCGCCCAGCAACATCCTGATGGCGGACCTGGTCCGGTGGTGCTGCGACGACCCCGGCATCCACCACATCGACCTGATCACCAACCAGCCCTGGCACCAGCGGTGGCACGCCGAGCTGCTCCCCACCTACCAGGCGCGCGACGTGAACCTGCGGCGGCCCGGCGGTCTCGCCACGCGCGGCGTCACCGCCCTCGAGCACCTGGGAGTGCGCTTGCCCAAGCCTTGACCCGTGGGTCAATCTTGCGGCCGTGTCTGCAGCGTCTCCCGCGTCCGAGGTCGTCGCCTTCCCCGGCGCCCGTGCACCCGATCGGCGCCGAACGGTCGATTCCCACGGCATCCGGCTCGCCGTCCACGAGTGGGGCGACGCGGACGCGCCCCCGGTCATGCTCGCCCACGGCGGGTTCGACTTCGCCCGCACCTACGACGTCTTCGCCCCGCTGCTGGCCGATGCCGGCTGGCGGGTCGTGTCGTGGGACCAGCGGGGGCACGGTGACTCCGAACAGGCGGCCATGTACTCCTGGGAGTCCGACCTGCGGGACGCCCTCGCCGTCGTCGATTCGGTCACCCAAGCGCCGGTGCCGATGATCGGCCATTCGAAGGGCGGGGCGGTGCTGGTGCAGTTCGCCATCGCGATGCCGCACCGGATGTCGGGCCTCGTGAACCTCGACGGTCTGCCTGGCGGCGGTTCGATGCCCGACGTGTCCGACCGTGAGCGCACCAAGCTCCTCGCCGGTGAGCTCTCGGGCTGGCTCGACTTCCGCCGATCGGTCGCCACCAAGTCCCGACGTCCCGACACGCTCGACGGCCTGGCGTCCCGCCGGGCCGCGATGAACCCGAGGTTGTCGCACGATTGGCTGCGCTACCTCGTGTCGGTCGGGGCCCGTCACGACGCGGACGGTTGGCGCTGGAAGATCGACCCGGCGTTGCGCCTCGGTGGGTTCGGCCCGTGGCGCCCCGAGTGGGCGATGGCCCGGCTGCCCAGTGTCGGGGTGCCGATGCTGGCGATCATCGGCCGCCAGCCCGAGGTGATGGGCTGGGCCACCCCCGTCGAGCTGATCGAGCGCCACCTCCCGCCCGACAGCCGCCTCGTCGTCGTCGAGGACGTCGGCCACTTCGTGCACATCGAGCAGCCCGAGCGCATCGCCGGGCTGGCCCTCGAGTTCCTGGAGGGACTGGCGTGACCGACCCCCGCCCCACCGCCGCAGCCACCGGCGCCGCCACCGCTGCAGCCACCGGCGCCGACACCGGCGCTGCCACCGCTGCAGCCACCGGCGCTGCCACCGGCGCCGACACCGGCGTCGTGACAGATGCCGGCACCGTCGAGGATGCCGCTGACAGGGCCGACCCCGTCATCCTGCGCCACAACAAGATCGACCTGGCGCTGCACCGACTGCGTGGCGGCGAGGGGCGCCCGCTGCTGCTCCTGCACGGACTGGCCGAGCGCACCCCGGCTGTGGTGCCCGACCACCACGCAACCTGGCCGGGGCCGGTGTGGGGCCTCGACTTCACCGGGCACGGCGACTCCACCCGGCCGGCCGGCGGCGGCTACTTCTGTGAGCTGTTGATGGGCGACGCGGACGCGGCTCTCGGGCACCTGGGCCCGGCCACGCTGTTCGGGCGGGGACTGGGGGCCTACGTCACGCTGATGATCGCCGGCGCGCGGCCCGATCTGGTGCGCGGGGCGATCCTCGACGACGGTCCGGGGCTGGCCGGCGGCGGCGTCGAGCCGTCCACGCCGTTCGTGCTGCCCGCCCCGTTGCCCGCTGCTCCCGGTGCTCCGGATCCGTACGCGCTGCTGGACCTCGCCCACGACATCCGCCCCGCCGACTACGCCGCGACCTACGCCCGGCAGGCCGCCACGCTGTCGGGACTCGACGTGGCGATCGTGGTCAGCGCGGTGGTGCGCCCGCCGTGGCTCGCGGCGGTCGCCTCCGAGCCCGGGGTCCGCTCGGCTCCCCGCGCCACCGCTCTCGAGCTGTTCGCCGCCCTCGACTGACCGATTTCCCCAGCCGATCTGGTCGCTGTAGCGACCGATCCAGTGGTGGAAATCCGTCCCGTGCCGTCTCCGGGGTGGGTCGGGTCGTCCCGGGACGGGTCGGCGTGGCCCCCAGGTCGTCCGCGGGTCAGGTCGTCCCAGGTCGGTCGCTGCGGGGCGATCAGGAGTCGCGGGAGGCGACGAAGCGAGCCAGGTCGACCAGCTCGTCCCGCGCCTCGGCGGTGATGTCCGCGGCCTCGATCGCGTCGATGGCCCGGCTGGTGAGGGAGTCGATGAGCTGCTCGACCTCGTCGACTGCGCCCGACTCCACCAGCACGCGCTGGATGGCGGCGACGCCCTCGGCGTCGAGAGAGGGATCGCCCACCCGGTCGAGCAGGCGGCCGGCCGCGGTGTCGTCTGCGGCGGATCCAGCGGCGGACCGCTCGACGGCGATCGCCAGCAGCGGTGTCGGCTTGCCCTCGCGCAGGTCCTGGCCGACCGGCTTGCCGGTGCGAGCCGGGTCGCCGAACACGCCGAGCACGTCGTCGCGCAGCTGGAACGCCTCGCCCAGCGGATCGCCGTAGGCCGACAGCGGTTCGCGCAGGTCCGCCAGCCGCCCCGCCAGCGCGGCGCCCACGTGGAGGGGTCGCTCGATCGTGTACTTGCCCGACTTGTAGCGGGAGATGCGGCGGGCCAGGGGGCGGTCGCGGTCGGCGCGGGCCGTGCCCAACAGGTCGAGGTACTGGCCGACGTTCAGCTCGAGCCGCAGCTCGTTCCACACCGACCAGACGTCGCCCGGCACGTCACCGAGCAGCCGGTCGGCGTACACGTGGGCGAGGTCGCCGATCAGGATGGCGGCGCCCTCGCCGAAGCGGCGCGCCTCGCCCCGCCAGGCCGCCGCCCGGTGGGAGTCCTCGTACATCAGGTGCGCCGTGCGCCTGCCCCGGCGGGTGTCCGAGCCGTCCATCACGTCGTCGTGCACGAGCGCGAACGCGTGCAGCATCTCGAAGGCGGCTCCGGCGTCGACGACCCGCGGGTCGTCGCTGTCGCCGCC
>CAYUXB010000342.1:0-3578 GCA_964448525.1 uncultured Acidimicrobiaceae bacterium | reverse complement strand
GCGCAACTCCGTGGGCATCTGCCTCATCGCCACCGGCATCGCCGTCGTGCTGGCGGCGCTCTGCGCCTACGCGGTCGCCCGCCTCGACTTCCCCGGCAAGGCGCTGGTGCTGGGCCTCGCGCTCGGGGTGTCGATGTTCCCCGTCATCTCGATCGTCACGCCGCTGTTCAACATCTGGCGGGCGATCGGCCTGTTCGACACGTGGGCCGGCCTGGTCATCCCGTACCTGTCGATCACCCTGCCGCTGTCGATCTGGACCCTCACGGCGTTCTTCCGCGAGATCCCCTGGGAGATGGAGCAGGCCGCCCAGGTCGACGGGGCGACACCGTGGCAGGCGTTCCGCAAGGTGATCGTGCCGCTGGCGGCTCCCGGGGTCGCGACCGCCACCATCCTCGTCTTCTTCTTCGCCTGGAACGACTTCGTGTTCGGCATCTCGCTCACCGCCACCGACAGGGCGCGGCCGGTGCCCGCCGCGCTGGCCTTCTTCACCGGCGAGTCGTTCTTCCAGCAGCCGACCGCGGCCATCTCGGCCGCCGCGGTCATCGTGACCATCCCCGTCATCGCGCTGGTGCTCGTCTTCCAGCGCCGGATCGTCGCCGGCCTGACCTCCGGCGCGGTCAAGGGATAGCGCCCCACCGCAGAGGAGTTCCCATGGCCAGCATCCGTCTCGACAACATCGAGAAGCGTTTCCCCGGTGCGGACTCGCCCGCGGTCGACGACGTCAACCTCGACATCGAGGACGGGGAGTTCGTGATCCTCGTCGGCCCGTCCGGGTGCGGGAAGTCGACGATCCTGCGCATGATCGCCGGGCTGGAGGACGTCACGTCCGGCGAGATCGTCATCGGCGACCGCACGGTCAACGACCTGGCCCCCCGGGAGCGGAACCTGGCCATGGTGTTCCAGAACTACGCGCTCTACCCGCACCTGTCGGTCTACGAGAACATCGCCTTCCCCCTGCGTCTGCACAAGATGGACGACGACGACGTGAAGGAGCGGGTGCAACGGTCGGCCGGCATGCTCGAGCTCGACGAGCTGCTCGACCGCAAGCCGTCGCAGCTCTCCGGTGGCCAGCGCCAGCGCGTCGCGATGGGCCGGGCGCTCGTGCGCGACGCGGACGCCTACCTGTTCGACGAGCCGCTCTCGAACCTCGACGCCAAGCTGCGCGGCCAGATGCGCACCGAGATCTCGCGCATCCAGAGCCAGCTCTCGATCACCACCGTCTACGTCACCCACGATCAGATCGAGGCCATGACGCTCGGCGACCGGGTGGCGGTGCTGCGCAAGGGCATCCTGCAGCAGGTGGCCCCGCCCCGCGAGCTCTACGAGCAGCCCGTCAACCTGTTCGTGGCCGGGTTCATCGGCTCGCCGCCGATGAACTTCCTCCCCGCCGGTGTCGAGGGATCGACGCTGAAGCTGCCCATCGGCGACATCGAGCTGACCGGCGACCTCGCGCAGCGGGTCCAGGGGCACGACATCCTCATCGCCGGCGCCCGGCCCGAGCACTTCGAGGACGCGTCGCTCCTCGACGACCAGCGCCGAGGGCAGGGCGTGGTGTTCCGCGACCACATCGACGTCCTCGAGTGGTTGGGCAGCGAGCAGTACGCGTACATCCCGTTCGAGGCGCCCGAGAAGGTGCGCAAGCCGCTCGAGGAGCTGGCCAACGAGCTCGACAGCGAGCAGATCCGCACCCAGCTCGTCGTCACGCTCGACGCCGAGAGCCGGGTGCGCGAGGGGGAGGAGGCCGAGCTGTGGCTCGACCCGTCGCGCATGCACCTGTTCGACCCCGAGACGGGCGAGAACCTCACGCACGGCCGCGGCGTCGACGCCCGCACGCTCACCTCGACCGGTCCGCAGGACAGCTGAGGGCCGGCCGTTCACCCGTCGGCCTGGGCGAGGGCCGTCCGCAACGTGATCTGGCCCCGGGTGAAGAGCGCCCCGCCGGCGTAGATGCGTGCGGCCAGCGGCACGACGACGGCGATGGTGGCGAGGACGAGCCCGACGCCGACGACCGCCTCCCACAACGGCAGCTCGCCGGCGGCCGCCCGCACGGGCAGCACCATCGGCGCGGCCGGCGGGACGAACGTCGCCACCCGGGCCACGATGCCGCCCGGCTCACCGCTCGTGAAGATCGCGGTGAAGAACGCGCCCATCGCCACGAGGGTGATCGGCATGGTGGTGCCCTGCAGCTCCTCGGGGCGGCTGGCGATGGCGCCGCCGACCGCGAACAGGCAGGCGTAGAGGGCGAACCCGAGCACGAACCAGGCGACGACCTCGACGGCGACGCGGGCGGTGCCCGACGGCAGGTCCACCCGCCCCGACGCGGCCGCCAGCCCGAGCCCGAGGCCCACGAAGCCGACGAGCTGCACGAACCCGAGCAGCCCGATGCCGAGGATCTTGCCGGCCAGCAGCCGCGAGGCGCTCGTCTTGGCGAGCAGCAGCTCGACCACCCGCGACGCCTTCTCCTCGACGATCCCCGCCGCCACCCAGTAGCCGAAGCCGAGCAGCTGGCCGTACAGCAGCACGGTGCCGATGAACGCGAGCTGGGCGCGGTCGTCGTCCGGATCGTCGGGTTCGAGCTCGTCGATGGTCAGGCCCGGCGCCGACGTCGCCGCCGCGACGTCGGCGGGGGAGACCCCGGCGTCGCGGAGGGCTGTGCCGACGGCCTCCTGTCGGTTGGCCGACTGGATCAGGGCCTCCAACCGCTCGTCGATGCCGCCGCTGACGACGATCGCGGTCCCCACCAGCGCCACGTCGAGGTCGCCGTCGCTCACCGCCCGCTCGGCGGCGGCCGCGTCGGGATACTGCTGGACGGTGATGTCCACGGCGGCGTCGATCTCCTCGCTGCCGGCCACCAGCGATCCGACGCCGCGGGCCACGGCCGCCGGGTGCTCGCCCACCACCCCGATGTCGTAGGTGGTGCTGCCGCCCCCGCTCGCTGCGCCCGCCACGAACACGACCACGACGAGCACCACGAGGCTGAGGAGCGTCGACACGCCGAAGGCCTTCGACCGCAGCCGCTCGCCGATCTCCCGTCGGGCGATCAGCGCCACCGTGGCGTTCATGCCCGCACCACCTCGCGGAACGTGTCGGTCAGGGAGGGCACGACGTGCTCGAACGCGACGACGCGGCCCGCCGCCCTGGCGGCGTCGAGCACCACCTGGTCGTCCGCCCCGTCAGCGAGCTCGATGAGCGCCGCGCCGTTCCGGGACCGCACGGCCACCACCCCGTCGAGTCCCTCGGCCCAGTAGGTCCACCCGCCGTCGAGCTCGACCCGCACGGTGGGCCGGCGACCGTCGGTGCGCAAGGTGCTGGTGGCGCCGGCGGCGACGACCCGTCCACCTTCGACGATGGTGACCTCGTCGCACAGGCGCTCGACCAGGTCGAGCTGGTGGCTGGAGAACACGACCGCGACCCCCCGGGCGACCTCGGAGCCGAGCACGCCCGACAGGAGGTCGACGCCCACCGGGTCGAGGCCGTTGAACGGCTCGTCGAGCACCAGCAGATCCGGCCTGTGGACCAGCGCGGCCGCGAGCTGCACCCGCTGCTGGTTGCCGTGCGACAAGGTCTCGGCCCGGTCG
>CAYUXB010000341.1:0-3583 GCA_964448525.1 uncultured Acidimicrobiaceae bacterium | reverse complement strand
CGGCATCCTTGGCGAGGTGAAGCGCGCCATCCACGCGACGACGGCCCTCGAGGTCTCCTTCGACCAGGTGAGCCGCGTCCTGTCCGATGACCCCGCCTCGGTCGTGGTCGACGAGGACGTCGAGCAGCCGGCGGGTCCGGCCGATGGGGACCAGCTGCGGTCCGAGCTCGGCGTCGCGCTCGGCGCCACGGCGTTCCGTCAGTCCGTCGACATCGACGTCGGCGACCTGCGCGTGACCGACACCGATGCCGTCCTGCCGTTGCGCTGGCGGGCCAGCGGGCGCGACCGGCTGTTCCCCGTGTTCGACGGCCGGCTGGAAGCCACGCCCGACAGCGCGGGGGCGGGCACGGTGCTGTCGGTCGTCGGCGTCTACACCGTGCCGCTCGGGCCCGTCGGTCGCTTCGGTGACGGACTGATCGGGCGCCGGCTCGCCCGGCAGTCGCTGACCGCCTTCCTCGAGGAGGCGGCCGCCCGGATCGAGTCCGACGTCCACCGGCGCATCACGTCGGTGGACTGGCGCCCCTCCGTCTACAGCGTGGCCCTGCGCGAGGACGCGGCCGGCGACTGATCGTCCGTGGGCGGTCGGTCGCTGGGGACGATCGGCCGCCCGTGGACCCGCGGACCGGTGCGGGATCCGTCGCGGATGTCAGCCGCGCTCGAACGTGCCGCGCAGCGTGGCCACCGCCAGCGCGTCGGCGTCCTCGATGGTGGCGGCACCGTCCTCGGCGTCGGCGCCGCCCTCCAGCCCGGACGGCTCGGCCAGCGCGTACACCGTGAACTCGTAGGTGTGGTCGCCCTCGGGCGGGCAGGGGCCCGCCCAGCCGGGCTCGTCGAAGCCGTTGTCGGCCTCCACCGCCGCCGCGGGCGGGGCGCCCTCGTCGATGCCCGTGGCGTCGGGCGGGATGCCGGCGATCACCCAGTGGACGAAGCCGTCGGCGTCCGGATCACGGACCACGATCGCCAGTTCGGCCGCGTCGGCCGGCACGCCCGTGAACGCCAGCGGGGGCGAGGTCTCGTCGCCGTCGCAGGTGTGCTCGACGGGGATCGGTTCGCCGTCCTCGAACGCCGTGCTCGTGATGCCGATGTCGCCGCTGTCGGCCGGCGCGCCGTCGCCCGAGCCGGAGCTGTCGTCGTCGCCACCGCACGCCGTTGCGCCGACCCCGAGGGCCAGGCAGCCGGCGAGCACGGTCGTTGTCATCCTGCTTACCCGCATCCGCGCAGTCTCTCGCAGTTCCCCTGGCCGGCGCCGATCGGGGGCCTCGGCTCCGGTGGCTGACCTCGACGGCACGTCGTTCACCTGGTGGACACCGTCCTGCCACGACGACGACCCCATGCGTGCATGCAATTCCGCGCTGCGTGGTAGGACAAGGATGCGTTGACGGGATCGTCCCAGGTCAGCGGAGGAGGGTTTGTGCCCCGGGTCACGAGCGATTCGCCACGCCGCGATCGGTGCTAGGCAGGGGTCGTGCCACGCCTCGACGATCTAGCCGAGAAGTTGGCCCCGCTGCTCGCCGGCTTCCTCCCGCGGCAGCGGTGGTACGCAGGCGCGGAGGCCCCCACGTCGGTGGAAGCGACCGCGCTCGACGTCCGCGACGGCGACCCCGTGCTCGTCTGGCTGCTGGTCCACGTCACCGACGATGCGGGTGAGCGGGCCACCTACCAGGTGGTGCTGGGCGGTCGCCCGGCGCCCTGCGACCTCGAGTTCCTCCAGGGCAAGGACCGCTTCACCGTCGGCGAGGTGGACGACTGGGTGTACTACGACGCCCTCGTCGATCCCGAGCTCGCGCTGGTGGTGCTCGAGCGGGTGGCGCCCGACGAGTCGGCCGAGGTCGCCCGTCCCCTGGTGGTGGAGCAGTCGAACACGTCGGTGGTCTACGACGAGCGCCTCATCCTCAAGCTGTTCCGCCGGGTGCACCCCGAGCCGAACCCGGACGTCACCATCACCGAGGCGCTCGGCCAGCGTGGGTTCCCCCACGTCGTGCCGCAGCTGGCCGAGATGCGCTACGAGGGCGCCGATCTCGCGGTCGTGCGCCAGTACCTGCTGGGCTCGACCGACGCCTGGCAGTTGGCGCACACCTCGCTGCGCGACCTGCTCGGCACCCGCATGCCGCCCGAAGAGGCCGGGGCCGACTTCGGTCCCGAGGCGTTCACCCTCGGGGAGGTGACGGGCCGCCTGCACCTTGCGCTGGCCGAGGCGTTCGGCACGGAGCCGGCCGATCGCGACTCCTGGGCCGAAGGGTTCCGGGCCACCCTCGACCGCCTGCCGCAGGGCAAGGTCGACCTCGGTGACGAGACGCTCGACATGGGCGACCTGTTCGACCGGGCGGCTGTCGAGGCGGTGCAGGCCGAGCTGCTCCAGGTCGACGATCCCGGTGTCGGGTTGCACGTGCACGGTGACCTGCACCTCGGTCAGCTCCTGCTCGCCGACGCCGGGTGGTTCGTCCTCGACTTCGAGGGCGAGCCGGTCCGTCCGATGGCCGAGCGCGTCGCCGCGTCGTCCCCCCTGCGCGATGTCGCGGGCATGGTGCGGTCCCTGCACTACGCGGCCCGCACGGCCTTGACCGAGCGCGGCCGCGACGTCGATCCCGAGCTCGTCGACGTCGCCGACCAGTGGGAGGCACGGGCGGTCGAGGCCTACCTCGCCGGCTACCGCCACGTGGAGGGCATCGAGGCCCTGCTCCCCGCGTCGGAAGCCGATCGCACCACCGTGCTGCGGGCGTTCGAGCTGGACAAGGCCGTCTACGAGATCGGCTACGAGCTGGCCCACCGGCCGGATTGGGTGGGCATCCCGGCCTCGGCGGTGCGGCGAGCAGTGGCGAACCTGCGCTGATGGGAAGATCGAAAGACGCGGGCACGCTCCGAGCCGCGCTCGACGGCCTGGTCGCCGGCACGTGCCGCGATCCGCACCAGCTCCTCGGTGTCCACCGCGACGGCGACCAGGTGGTCGTGCGCGCCTGGCGGCCCGACGCGACCACGGCCACGCTCGAGGGCCGCGCGATGCGGCGCATCAACGACGCGGGCGTGTTCGAGGCGCTGGTCGACGCCGAACCCAAGCCCGGCTACGCCGTCACCTACGGGTGGGAGGGCGGTGGCACGCACACGGTGGTCGAGCCGTGGGCGTTCTGGCCGACGCTCGGCGACGTCGACGTCCACCTGATCGGTGAGGGCCGCCACGATCGGCTGTGGACCGTGCTCGGCGCCCACGCCCGCGACCACCAGGGCACGGCCGGCACGGCCTTCGCCGTGTGGGCCCCCGGGGCGCGAGCCGTGCGCGTGGTCGGCGACTGGAACGGCTGGGACGGTCGGGTCCACCCCCTCCGCACCCTCGGTGTGTCCGGGGTGTGGGAGGCGTTCGTCCCCGAGGCGCGGCCCGGCCACCGCTACAAGTTCGAGATCCTCGGCGCCGACGGCGAGACGGTCCTGCGGGCCGATCCGCTGGCCCAGGCCACCGAGGTGCCGCCGGCCAACGCCAGCGTGATCTTCCGGTCGACCCACGACTGGGCCGACGAGGAGTGGATGGCCCGCCGTGCGGACGCCCGCCCGTGGGACGAGAGGATGGCGGTGTACGAGGTCCACCTCGGGT
>CAYUXB010000340.1:0-3605 GCA_964448525.1 uncultured Acidimicrobiaceae bacterium | reverse complement strand
CGGCGCAGAACCACACGTTCCGCGACCACTACCTCGAGGTCGACCTCGACCTGTCCGACGTGCTGTTCCTGGCCACGGCGAACACGCTCGAGACCATCCCCGGGCCGCTGCTCGACCGCATGGAGGTCATCCGCCTCGACGGCTACACCCACGACGAGAAGGTCGCCATCGCCCGCGACCACCTCTTCGACCGCCAGCGGGCCCGCAACGGCCTGCGGGAGGGCGAGGTCGAGGTGACCGACGCGGCGTTCGGCGAGATCGTCGACGGCTACACGCGTGAGGCCGGCGTCCGGAACCTCGAGCGCGAGATCGGCAAGGTCCTGCGCAAGGCCGCCACCGCGGTGGCCAAGGCCGAGCCGACACCGATCCACATCGACGTCGACGACGTCGCCACCTACCTCAAGCGGCGCCGGTTCCACGACGAGGCGGCCGACCGCACGGCTGTGCCCGGCGTGGCCACCGGCCTGGCGGTCACCGGCGTGGGCGGCGACGTGCTGTTCGTCGAGACCACCTCGATGCCCGGCGACACGGGCACGCTCACGGTCACCGGCCAGCTCGGCGACGTGATGAAGGAGTCGGCGCAGATCGCGCTGTCCTACGTGCGGTCGAAGGCCGAGCAGCTCGGCGTCGACCGGGCCGACCTGGAGGGCAAGCGCTTCCACGTGCACTTCCCCGCTGGGGCGATCCCGAAGGACGGGCCGTCCGCCGGCATCACGATGACGACCGCACTGGTCAGCCTGCTGAAGGGCACCACGGTGCGCTCGACGGTGGCGATGACCGGCGAGGTCACGCTGTCGGGCCGGGTGCTGCCGATCGGCGGGGTCAAGCAGAAGGTGCTGGCCGCCCACCGGGCGGGGCTGCGTGAGGTGATCCTGCCGTTGCGCAACGAGGCCGACCTCGACGACGTCCCCGAGGCCGTGCGGAACGAGATGACGTTCCACCCGGTCGACGACGTCGCCAAGGTCCTCGACCTGGCACTGGAGCCGGTTCCCGCCACCGCCTCCGGTGCCTCCCCCGTGGCCGCGTAGAGCGCCTGACCGCCACAGACGTTCAGCGGCCACGGGCCACCACGACCTGGGCGCTCCTCCCGCAAGGCTGCGGGAGGAGCGCCTCGTCGTTTTCGGTGCGCTGCTGCACTCGACCGCTACCGGGACGCCGCGTGGCCATAGGCTTCCGCCCGATGCCCACCGAGGCCCCCCTGACCTCGGCAGACGCCCCCGCGGGCGGCCCCGCCGAGTACCAAGCGCCCGAGCCCGCCAGTTCGCAGCCCCGGGTCCCGCTCCCTCCCGACAGCGTCGGCTACCGACTGAAGCGCAGGCTGCTCGGCAAACCGATGCACTCCGAGCAGCTCGAGAACGAGCGGCTCGGCAAGCCCACCGCGCTCGCCGTGTTCGCGAGCGACAACCTGTCGTCCTCGGCGTACGCCACCGAGGAGATCCTCCACGTGCTCGTGCCCGTGGTGGGCATCGCCGCGTTCTCGCTCGTCATGCCGATCACCGCCGGCCTGCTGGTCGTGCTCGGCCTGCTGATCATCAGCTACCGCGAGACGATCAAGGAGTACCCCTCGGCCGGGGGCGCCTACCTCGTCACGCGTGACAACTTCGGCATCATCCCGGCCCAGCTGGCGGGCGCCGCCCTCCTGATCGGCTACATCCTGACCGTCGCCGTGTCGGTCGCCGCCGGCAGCGCCGCGCTGACCTCCACGGTCGAGTCGCTGACCCCCTACAGGGTGCCGATCTCGCTGTTCTTCATCGCGCTGATCGCCTACGGCAACCTGCGCGGCGTGCGCGAGTCGGGCCGCATCTTCGCCGCGCCGACGTTCTTCTTCATGGCCAACATGGCGGTGCTGCTCACGTTGGGGGTGGCCCGTCACCTCACCGGCGACCTGCCGGTGCTGGGCGTCGAGGTCGAGGGCATGGTCGAGTGGGGCGACGAGGGCACCGGCCTGCTGCTCGGCGCCTCGGCGTTCGTGCTGGCCAAGGCTTTCGCCTCGGGCGGCGCCGCGGTCACCGGGGTCGAAGCCATCAGCAACGGGGTGCCCGCCTTCCACAAGCCCGAGTGGCGCAACGCCCGCCAGACGCTGGTGATCATGGGCAGCGGCCTCGCCGTGATGTTCCTGGGGCTGTCGTTCCTGGCGTCGGAGATCGAGGTCGGGCC
Source organism: uncultured Acidimicrobiaceae bacterium (assembly GCA_964448525.1). Lineage (GTDB taxonomy): Bacteria > Actinomycetota > Acidimicrobiia > Acidimicrobiales > VFJN01 > ZC4RG19. The sequence continues at coordinate 1,448 of CAYUXB010000340.1, read as the reverse complement.
CTTCGAGGACGGCACCCCCACGGTCCTCGCCCAGATCGGTGAGGCGGTCTACGGCAACTCGGGCGCCGGCGACGTGATGTCGAACGTCCTCAACGTCGCCACGATGCTCATCCTGGTGCTGGCGGCGAACACGGGCTTCGCCGACTTCCCGCGGCTCGCCAACCTGCAGGCGGGCGACAGCTTCCTGCCCCGCCAGCTCACCAAGCGGGGGCACCGGCTGGTGTTCTCGAACGGCGTGCTCGCCCTCGCCGGCGCGGCCGCCGTGCTCGTCGTGCTGAGCGGTGCCGAGGTCACCCGGCTCATCCCGATCTACGCCATCTCGGTCTTCACCGGGTTCACGCTGTCGCAGGCCGGCATGACGAAGCACCACCTGCGCAAGCGGGAGAAGGGCTTCGTCCGCGGCATCGTCGCCAACGGCGTCGGCGCCGTGATCTCCGGGGCGATCGTGCTGATCGTGATCGTCACCCGGTTCGAGGACGCCTGGGTGATCCTGCCGATCATGCCGGTCGTCGTGGTGGTGCTGCTGCGGCTCAACCGGCAGTACGAGCGCGAGCGGGTGTCGCTCGAGGCGGACATCCCGGCTGCGGTCACCGCGCCGATCCTGCACCGGCACGTGGTGCTCGTGTTCGTCGATCGGCTGGACCTGGCGGCGGCGCGCGCCATCCAGTACGCCCGCACGCTCACGCCCGACGAGCTGCGGGCCGTGCACTTCGTGGTGGACGACGAGGCGGGCGAGCGCCTGGCGGACGAGTGGCGCCGGCTCGGCCTCTCGCGGGTGCGCCTCGAACTGGCGGCCTGCCCCGACCGCCGGCTCACCCACGCGGCGGTGGAGCTCGTCGCCCACGAGCTCTCCGACGGCGACACCGAGGTGTCGGTGCTGCTGCCGGACCGCAAGTACAACGGCCTGTGGCGCCGCGTCCTGCACGACCGCACGGCGGACAGCATCCAGGCCGAGGTGTCGAAGCTGCCGCACGCCAACGTCACCACCGTGCCCTTCCACCTCGACGCCTGGCTGTCCGACGAGACGATCGACATGGTCGCCCCCGTCACCCGGGGCCGACTCACGACGACGCCGCGGCCGGCAACCGACCGTCCCCCGCGCGTCGACACCGAGACCGTCACCCCGATCGGCGACGTCCGCTGGCGCGACCGGGTGAAGGTGCAGGGACGGGTCAAGTCCATCCGCATCGCCCCGCAGCGCGACGTGCCGACGCTCGAATGCGTGCTCGACGACGGATCCGGCACCCTGCTGGCGGTGTTCCTCGGCCGGCGCGAGCTCGGCGGGGTCCGGGTGGGGTCCCGGATCGAGGTCACGGGCACCGTCGGCGTCCACCAGAACCGCCTGGCCGTCCTCAACCCCGACTACCGCCTGCGCCCCTGACCCGACGATCGACGGTTCGGACGGCCGAGCGGAACCTTGACCACCGCCATACCGGGAACGATCCGAC
>CAYUXB010000339.1:0-3633 GCA_964448525.1 uncultured Acidimicrobiaceae bacterium | reverse complement strand
GTCGCGCTCGGCGCAGGCCTCGGCCAGCTCGGCCACCAGGCGGTCGCGCTCGGCGCGCAGGGCCTGCGCGCCCGCGTCGGCGCGCGAGCCGTTGAGCGCCTCGACCGCGGCCGCGGGGATCATGGTGCGCTGGGCGCCGGGCTCGCCGGTGGTCTGCCCCGGGAGGCGACCGGACTTGAGGTAGCGCCAGACGGTCCGCTCGGAGACCCCGAGGGCCTCGGCGGCCTGGGCCACCGTGATGGTGTGGGTGGGGTTCGACATGCCCACCCGGTTCGCCGCAGGACGCCCGACTCCTTGTCAGAGCCGGGCGTCCTGACGACGGTCAGCCCCAGGTCAGCCCTGGCGCCGCCGGATCAGCATGTTCCACTGACCCTTCTGGACGACCTTGTCGTCCTGGTTGACGACCTCGACCTCGTAGATCACGAAGCCCTGGGCGGGGTTCTTGTGCTCGCTCTTCTCGCCGATCGTCCGCTTCACGCGGATCGTGTCGCCGAAGAAGACCGGGCCACGGAACTGCCACTCGCGCAGCCCCATGAAGGCGGCCGTCGCGATCTTGGGCTCCATCGAGGCCACCTGGAGGCCGGTGGCGATCGACGCCACGAGCATGCCGTGGGCCACGCGCTGGCCGAACACCGACTCCTTGGCCGCCACGTCGTCGATGTGGAACCAGTTGAAGTCGCCCGAGAGGCCCGCGAAGTTGACGACGTCGGTCTCGGTGATCGTACGACCGGACGAGACAGCGACGTCACCCTCGTTCAGGTCCTCCCACAGCAGGCGTTCCTCAGCCACGCGATCCTCCTCGATCAGCTCTCAGGTCCCCGGGAGCCTAGAGGTTCTCCAGGCCCTTACGGATCCGGTCGAGGCCCTCCTCGAGGACGTCGTCCGGGCAGGCGTAGGTGAGGCGGATGTGGCCCTCACCGCGGTCGCCGAAGGCCGAGCCGGCCACGACGCCCACCTGGTGGTTCTCGATCATGTAGTCGGCGAACTGCTGGGCGGTCATGCCCGTGCCGCGGATGTCCGGGAAGACGTAGAACGACCCGTCGGGGGTCGGGCACTCGACGCCGGGCATCGCGTTGAGGGCGGCGACGGTCTTGTCGCGCTTGGCCTCGAGGCGCTTCGTGATCTCGAGGACGTGGTCCTGCGGGCCGGTGATCGCCGCGAGGGCCGCCAGCTGGACGAACGCGGGCACGTTGGTGACCGAGTTCTGCTGGAAGATGTCCATCGTGGTGATCAGGTCCTTGTTGGCCACGCACCAGCCGATCCGGAACCCGGTCATGATGTAGGTCTTCGAGAAGGTGTCGACCAGGATCGAGCGGTCGGCCATGCCCTCGACGGCGGCGATCGTCTTGTGCTCGGCGCCCGAGTAGACCATGTGGCTGAAGATCTCGTCGGTCAGCACCGTGACGTTGTGCTCGGTGCAGATCGCGGCGATCTCCTCGAGCTGGCCGACGGTCTGGCCGTTGGGCCGCTGCGGGGAGTTGATGATCAGCAGCTTGGTCTTGGGGGTGATCAGGCTCTGGAGCGAGTCGAGGTCGAAGTGGAAGTCCGGCTCGACGAGCGGCGCGTAGACGACCGAGCCGCCGGCGTAGGTGATCCAGAACTCGTCCGGGGGGTAGCCCGGGTTAGGGAAGATGACCTCGTCGCCCTGGTCCACCATCGTGAGCAGCGACTGGGTGAGGGCGTGCTTGGCCCCCATCGTCACGAGGACCTCCTCGCGCACCGTCGGGCGGCCGCGCTTGGTGGCCTCCTCGGCGATGGCGTCGCGCAGCTCGGGAAGGCCCGGCCCGGGGACGTAGCGCACGTGCCCATCGGTGATCGCCTTCGCGGCCGCCTCCATGATGTGCGGGGCGGGACGAAACTCTTCGCCCTGGAAGTCGCCCTTCTCGAAGTGGATGACCCGCTTGCCGGTCTCCCGCTCGAGGGCCTCGGCCTTGCGCATGGAGGCCCACTGCTTGGGGAGCACGAAGTGCGACGTGCGGCTCGAGAGGCGCAGGGCGGGGGTGCTGGCGGTGGTCGCCATGGTCGGTGTGTCTCCTTGGGTGGGGTGGACTACGGGAAAGTGGTGGCGCGCGGGCCCGGCGGCGGGCGGCTCATGGGCCGGCCGTCCGCAGGGATGGCGCCTCGGAGGTGGTGCGCACGCGCAGGGTCGCGCGCGCGTACGCGCCGGACTGGTGGGCGCCCAGGCGCCGCGACAGGCCCGCGGCGGCGGTCATCACGAGCCCGGCGAGCGCGTCGACGCGCTCGGGCGTGATCCGGGTCACCGGGCCGCCGATGCCGAGCGCCGAGACGACGTGGCCGCTGTGGTCGCGGACGCCCGCGCCGATGCAGCGCAGGCCCTCGTCGTACTCCTCGTCGTCGATGGCGTAGCCGCGCTCGCGGATGCGCTCGAGCTCGGCCTCCAGCGCGTCGAGGGTGGTGATCGTGTTCGGCGTGTAGGCGGCGAGGCCGTGGTCGGCGACGATCTGGGCCACGCGCTCGCGCGGCAGGTCGGCGAGCAGCACCTTGCCGAGGTTGGTCGCATGGGCGGGGTAGCCGCGCCCGATCGCCGACGGCACGCGCAGCGCGCGCCGCGCCTCGACGCGCTCGATGTAGATCGCCTCGCCCCCGTCGAGGACGGCCAGGTGGCCGGTCTCCCCGGTGTCGCGCACGAGGCCCTCCAGGAAGGGCAGCGCCTCGTCCCAGAGGTTCATCCGCTGCATCACCAGGCCGCCGAGCTCGAAGATGTGCAGGCCGAGGCGGTAGCGCCCGCTGCGCGGGTTGCGCTCCACCAGGCCGGCGGCGTCGAGGTTGACCATGAAGCGGTGCACGGTCGACTTGTGGAGGCCGACGCGCTCGGCGATCTCGGTCACGCCCAGCTCGGGGTCCTCCGCGGAGAAGGCGTTGAGGATCGCCACGGCGCGCTCGATCGCCTGGATGCGGTAGCGGGGGCTGACCGTCTCGCCGGCATCCGCCCCGTGACCGTTGGCCTCCCCCACCGTCTCGATCTGTCCGTCTCGCATGGCGAACACCCGTCTTGTGACCGTTGCGACGAACCATTGGTACATCCGGGCCGCCGGAGTCACAAGGACCGGACCCGGTTCGCGAACCTGCGTCTCGTAAGGCGAGACAGGGGGGCCTCCGGTGGCGGCGCGGGGGGCGGTAGGATGCGCCCCGTCGTAACCGCCGCCACGAACGGACAAGGTGCCCCCGTGCCCGACAGCTTCGAGGACATCCTCTACGAGGTCGCCGACGGCCGAGCCACCGTCACGATCAACCGCCCCGAGCGCCTCAACGCCTTCCGGCCCCAGACGATCCGCGAGCTGGCCGAGGCCTTCGAGGCCGCCGCCGACGGCGAGGCGGTGGGGGTGATCGTGTTCACCGGCGCCGGCGAGCGCGCCTTCTGCGTCGGGGGCGACGTGCGCGAGCCGACCTCGACGATGGCCGAGAAGCGCGGCCTGCACCACCTCCACGACCGCCTCGGGCTGGCCATCCGCAACAACGGCAAGCCGATCCTGCTGAAGGTGCGCGGCTACTGCATCGGCGGGGGCAACGAGCTCAACGTCATCTGCGACCTCACGATCACGGGGGAGTCCGGCCGCTTCCGGCAGGCCGGCCCGAATATCGGCAAAGAGCCCCAGTGTTGTGGCTGCCAGA
>CAYUXB010000338.1:0-3655 GCA_964448525.1 uncultured Acidimicrobiaceae bacterium | reverse complement strand
CAGGTCAGTCCGGGCGCAGCCAGCCGGTCCACCGCCAGCCGACCTCCAGCAGCACGGCGGCGATGCTGGCGATGCCGACCGCCGCGGCGGTGATCTCGATGTGGGGCAGGTCGAGGGCGAAGAAGTGGCGCGACCACGGCACCGCGAGCGCCAGGAGGAACAGCCCGGCCATGGCGCCGACCAGCTCGAACCGCCACCAGGTGAACGGCCGGGCGAGGATGGCCAGCACCCACAGCGCCACGATGAACAGCGTGATCGTCGCGGTCGTGCGGGCCTCGATCTGCGACACGTCCTGCGATCGCGCCAGCCCGTAGGCCGACATCGTGGCGACGGCGGCGAGCGTTCCGGCGGGAACGGCGAAGCGCAGCACCCGCTCGACGAATCCCGGTACCGCTCGCCGGTCGTTGGGCGCCAGCGCGAGGAAGAAGGCGGGGATGCCGATCGTCAGGCTCGACACGATCGTCAGATGTCGGGGCAGGAACGGGAACGGCACGCGCGCCACGCCGACCGCCAGGGCCAGGAGCGTGGCGTAGACGGTCTTGGTGACGAACAGGTTCGCGACCCGCTCCACGTTGGCGATCACCCGTCGGCCCTCGGCGAGCACGGGCGGCAGACCGGCGAAGTCGGAGTCGAGCAGCACCACCGGCGCCACCGCCCGGCTGACGGGGGCGCCCGAGCCCATGGCGACGCCGAGGTCGGCCTCCTTGAGCGCGAGCACGTCGTTCACGCCGTCGCCGGTCATCGACACGGTGTGGCCCCGGCCCTGCAGGGCGCGGACCATGGCCTGCTTCTGTTGCGGGCCGACCCGGCCGAACACGCCGGTGCCCTCCACCAGGTCGGCCAGGGCTTCCGGGTCGTCGGGCAGGTCGCGGGCGTCGACCGGCGTGTCGGCGTGGGCGATGCCGACGCGCCCGGCGACGGCGCCGACCGTGCGGGGATCGTCACCGGACATCACCTTCACCGTCACGTCCTGCGCGGTGAAGTAGTCGAGGGTGGCGCGGGCGTTGGCGCGCACCCGCTCCTCGATGGCGACGACGGCGGCAGGACGGCCCGCCGGCGGTGCGTCCGGTGGGGGTTGCGCCTCGGTGCGCGCCACGAGCAGCACGCGGCGGCCTCGACGGGACTGCTCGTCGACGATCGCTGCGGCCCCACCGAGGCTGCCGTCGCTCCCGTGGACCCTGCCCCCGTCGTCGGTGGGCTCGCCGGCGACACCGGCGGCCTCGAGCAGCACGTTGGGGGCACCGATGATCCAGTCGCCGTGCTCGCCGAACCCGGCACCCGAGTACCGCCGGGCGGACGAGAACGCGGCGCGCCACGTCGGTGCCCACCCCGGCGACGCGAACGCCGCGGCCATCGCCCGCCCGCTGGCGTTGGGCTGGGGATCGGCGGCCGCCAGCGCGCCCAGCGCCGCGTGGACCTCGTCGGGGTCGGCGCCGTCGAGCGGCACGACCTCGGCCACCTGCAGGTCGAGCTCGGTGATCGTGCCGGTCTTGTCGGTGCAGACGACGTCGACCCGGGCCAGCCCCTCGATCGCCGCCAGCTCCTGCACCAGCACGTGGCGGCGGCCGAGGCGCAGCACGCCGGCGGTGAAGGCGACGCTGGTCAGCAGCACCAGCCCCTCGGGAATCATCGCCCCCACGCCGGCGACGGTGCCCCGGATGGCGTCGGGCAGCGACTCGTTCGACCGCATCTGGCTGAAGATGAGCAGCGCGGCCGTCGGGACGATGAGCCACGTGACCATGCCGAGGATCCGGTCGGTGCCTCGGCGCAGCTCGGAGCGCACGAGCGAGAACTGCCGGGCCTCCGCCGCCACCTTGTTGGCATAGCTGTCCGGCCCCACCTTGTCGGCTCGGTACCAGCCCTGGCCGGCGGTGACGAAGCTGCCGGACAGCACCCGGTCATCCGGCCCTTTGGCCAGTGGCACCGACTCGCCGGACAGCAGCGACTCGTCGACCTCCAGCGCGTCCGCCGTCAGCACGGCGCCATCGGCCACGATCTGCGTGCCCTGGGTCAGCTCGATGACGTCGTCGGTGACGACGTCATCGACGGCGATCTCACGGGTCTCCCCGGCGCGGGCGACGGTGACCGCCGGGGTGCTGAGCAGCGTGAGCTGGTCGAGCGTGCGCTTGGCCCGCAACTCCTGGACGATGCCGATCGCCGTGTTGGTGACGAGCACGATGCCGAACAGGGCGTCCTGCAGCGGGCCGACCGTCAGGATGACGACGAGCAGCGTGCCGAGGATGGCGTTGAACCGGGTGAAGACGTTGCTCCGGACGATCGCCCACAGCGACCGGCTCGTGCCGTCGGGGGCGCGGTTGACCCGCCCGTCCGCGACGCGCGCCGCCACCTCGGCGTCGGTGAGACCGGCGGGTGACGGGACCGTGAGTGGGGGAGCGCTCACGGCGGCAGGCTACCGACGCCCTGCTGGGCGCGCCGTGGGTCGCCGATCCTGCTCAGGGCGCCGGCGCCTACTCACATCTACTTACTCTTAAAAATTTAGAGTAAAACCGCAGGCAAACGTCTCGCCGACTGGCAACAGGCTCCGCTCGACTTCACGGTGCCGGTCGTGCCGTGTCGCCACCGCCTCGTCGATGTCGTCAACGAGGCGGGTGCGGCCGATCACCTTCTCGTCATCGAGGTCGAGACGAGCGAGAAGCTACATGCCAACCACCGGGACGATGTCTACCTCCGAGTCGGCGACGAGAACCGACGGCTGAGCTTCGCCCAGCGACAAGAACTTCTCTACGACAAGGGTCAGGCCACCTACGAGAGCAGCGTGGTGCACGGCGCCGAGCGGGGTGACCTCGACAGCGACCTCCTCGAGTCGTATGCGGTCGCGGTCAACCATCCGGATGTCAGCCTTTCGGAGGATCTCGTCGATCACGTCGTCCGCGATCGCCGCCCTTTGCGCAGGGAGTCGTCCGACGCGCCCCCACACCCGCGATTTCGCCCGCGGATCTGGTCGCTCCAGCGACCAGATCCGCGGGGAAAATCGTCGGGATGGTGGGGCCGGTCATCCGGCGGGGCGGGGGAAGCGGGGGAGCTTGGATAGGTTGGCGCGCATGTCGGACGCAACTCGGCCCGCAACTCTCGGCGAGCTCCGGGCGTCGGGATGGCAGTCGGTCCCCGTCAAGGACGAGATCCGCCGCAACGCCGTCGCGCGCATCGCGGCGGGCGAGCAGCTCATCCCCTCGGTCCTCGGCTACGAGGAGACCGTCCTCCCCCAGCTCGAGAACGCCGTGCTCGCCGGCCACGACGTCATCTTCCTGGGCGAGCGCGGCCAGGCGAAGACGCGCATGATCCGCTCGCTGGTCGGCCTGCTCGACGAGTGGATGCCGATCGTCGCCGGCAGCGAGATCAACGACGACCCGTACAACCCGGTGTCGCGCCACGCCCGCGACCTGGTGGCGGCCGAGGGCGACGACACGCCGATCGCCTGGGTGCACCGCGACACCCGTTTCGGCGAGAAGCTCGCCACGCCCGACACCTCGATCGCCGACCTCATCGGCGAGGTCGACCCCATCAAGGTGGCCGAGGGCCGCTACCTCTCCGACGAGCTCACCCTCCACTACGGCCTGGTGCCCCGCACCAACCGCGGGGTCTTCGCCATCAACGAGCTGCCCGACCTCGCCGAGCGCATCCAGGTCGGCCTGCT
>CAYUXB010000337.1:0-3676 GCA_964448525.1 uncultured Acidimicrobiaceae bacterium | reverse complement strand
CACGGACGCCGCTCCCGTTCCGCTCGCCGGGCGGGTGGCGGCGCTGGGAATCGTGGCGGGGTTGGTGCCTCGCCAGGCCTACGACGATCCGGCGGTACGGGCTGCAGGCGAGGCGCGGTTGGGCGTCCTCGAGCTGGCCGACATCGTGGCCGCCGGCGAGCTCGGGCCCGAGGTCGCCCCGATGGTCGCGCCGTTCCCGTGCGACGAGGCTCTGGCGTCAGAGCACCAGGCCGAGCACCGATCGCCGGCGGATGCCGCCGAGATCGCCACGGTGCCCGGCGGGACGGAGCGGATGACCGCCGGGCTGGTCGAGGCCGTCCGGAACGGACTGGCGGGTGTCGCCGCCGACATCGAGGCCCAGGCCCGCCCGCTCGACATCGACCTCGGGGCGATCGGCTGTCCCGTGCACCTCTGGTACGGCACGGCCGACGCCGTCACCCCGCCGGCGTTCGGCCGGTGGTGGGCCACCGCGGTGCCCCATGCGTCGCTCACGATCGTGGACGGCGCCGCCCACTACCTCGCGCTCACCCGCTGGACCGACCTCCTCACCACGGTCGCCGCCCACGTCAGCCATTGACCTCGCTCCGACCGGCGAACCACCGGAGGTGGCACCGACGCGAGGACGGTCGCCGCCCACGTCAGCCGCTGACCCTCACCCGACCGGCAACCACCGGAGGTGGCACCCGGCGGCGAGGGACGGTCGCGTTCAGCTCTGTGGACCGGTGTGGTTGCCGGGCAACCACACCGATCCACGGAGTCGCGTCGCCGGGCGGGTCAGCGGGAGGGGGCCGCGGGAGTCCACTCGGCCCGCAGGTGCTTGATGCCGTTGATGAAACCCGAGCGCAGGCGATCGGGCTCGCCGACCGAGCGGATGTCGGGCAGGCGGCGCAGCAGCTCACCGAACATGACGGTCATCTCCCGCCGGGCGAGGTGGGCGCCCAGGCAGAAGTGCGGGCCGGGGCCACCGAAGCCGATGTGGTCGTTGGGCGTGCGGCCGAGGTCGAACCGCGCCGGGGCCTCGAACACCGCCTCGTCCCGATTGCCGGACCAGTACCAGAGCACCACCTTGTCGCCCTCGGAGAACTCGTGGTCGCCGAGGCGCACACCGTCCTGGGTGACGGTGCGACGGAAGTGGATCACCGGCGACGCCCACCGCACGATCTCCTCCACCGCGGTGGGAGCGAGGCCGTCGATGTCGTCGAGCCACCGCTGCTTCTCGCCGGGGTGCTCGGTCAGGGCCCACAGACCGTGGGCGATGGCGTTGCGGGTGGTCTCGTTGCCGGCCACCACCAGCAGGATGAAGAACGAGGCCAGCTCCTGCGGTGTCAGCTTCTCGCCGTCGACCTCGCTGGTCACGAGGGCGGAGACGAGGTCGTTGCCCGGGTCCTCGATGCGGGCCTCGCCCAGCTCGGTGACGAGCGCCGCCAGATCCTGCCCGGCGGTGAGGATCGACATCGTGACGCCCATCGGGTCCTCGATGTCGTCGACGTACTCGGGATCGGTGAAGCCCAGGATGACGTTCGTGCGGTCGAAGACGAACTCCTCCTGGCTGCGGGGGATGCCCATCATGTCGAGGATGATCCGCAGCGGCAGGCGGGCCGCCACCTCGGTCACGAAGTCCGCCTCGCCTCGTTCGGCGATCTCGTCGACGATCTCGGCGGCGGTGCCCTCGACGTCGGTCTTCATCAGCTCGAGCTGCCGGGGCGTGAACCCCCGGGAGACGATGCGGCGCATGCGGGCGTGCCGCGGGTCGTCCATGTTGATCATCGACCCGAAGAACTCGATGAAGTCCGGCGGCAGGTCGGCGATGTTGGTGCCCTTGCCGGAGCAGAACAGCTCGGGGTGGCGGCTGGCGTGGACGATGTCGGCGTGCCGGGTGAGCGACCAGTAGGTCGACGCCGGCAGCCCCATGTGGGGCAGGCCGGGGAAGGTCATCGGCGCGATGGGCCGCTCGGCCCGCAGCGTGGCGAAGGCGGCGGCGCGCTCGTCGAGGGGCCGCAACCAGAAGTCGAGATCGGAGAGATCGATGTCGTCCAACGCGGGAGCCGTCGCCATGATCGGAGCGTAGGTGACCACCGACACCCGATGACGCCCATGTCAGTTGGCCACCCGAGCGACCGCCGCCTCGATCGCGCGGACGGCGCGGTCGACGTCGTCGGTGGTCGTCTGCCAGTTGACGACCGAGATGCGCATCGCCGGCCGGCCCTGCCACGTCGTGCCGCTCATCCAGCACTCGCCTGACCCCTGCACCGCGTCGATGATCCGCCGGGTGGCCGCACCATTGCCATCCGCACCCCTGTCCACAGCGCCACCGCCGTCCCCGCCATCGCCGCCAACACCACGGCCATCGCGGTCACCGGTGCCCCCGGCCGCGACATCGGGAACGTCCCCGCCACCGCTCGCCTCGGCTCCAGGGAACGCCACGAGCACCTGATCGAGCACCACGTCGTTGAGAACCTCGATGCCGTCGAGGCCACCCAGCAGGTCCGCGAAGCGCCGGGCGTGGGAGCAGCAGCGCTCGACCAGGTCGGCGACGCCCCGCCGCCCGAGCGACCGCAGCGCGGCGTAGACGGCGAACCCGCGAGCGCGGCGGGAGAACTCGGGATTCCAGTCCATCTGGTCGCGCGGTCCGTCGGGGGCGGCGTGCACGAGGTAGTCGGCGCGGGTGCCCATGGCGGCGCCGTGGCGGTCCGGGTGGGCACAGGCCGCGAACCCCGAGTCGTAGGGCACGTTGAGCCACTTGTGGAAGTCGGTCGCCCACGAGTCGGCCCGTTCCACCCCGGCGACGAGCGGCCGCAGCGCCGGGCTCGCCGCCGCCCACAGACCGAACGCGCCGTCGACGTGCACCCACGCACCTGCCGGCTGCGCACGGTCGCAGATCTGGTCGACGGGGTCGATCGCCCCGGTGTTCACCTCGCCCACCTGGGCGATCACGATCGTGGGGCCGTCGGAGGCGGCCAGTGCACCGTCGAGCGCAACCATCCGCATCCTGCCCTCCCCGTCGGCGGCGACGGGCTCGACCGCGTCGGCGCCGAGGCCGAGCAGCCGCAGCGCCCGGTCGACGGTGGCGTGGCGGACGTCGCTCGCGAGCACCCGTACGCCGGGCGCGCCGACGAGGCCGCGGCGCTCGACGTCCCAACCGACCCGGGCGAGCACGTCGTTGCGTGCGGCCGCCAGGGCGGTCACGTGCGCCATCTGGCATCCGGTGACGAACCCGAACGAGGCGGTCTCCGGCAAACCGAGCAGATCGAGCACCCACCGCCCTGCCACCTCCTCGACGATGGCCGCCGGTGGTCCGCCGACGTACAGCCCGGCGTTCTGGTCCCACGTGCTGGCCAGCCAGTCGGCCCCCAGCGCGGCGGGCAGAGCGCCACCGATCACGAAGCCGAAGTAGCGGGGTGACCCGGTCGCCACCAGCCCGGGCTCGGCCGCGTCGGCGAGCGCCCGCACGACCTCGGCCGCGTCGGCCCCGATGTCGGGCAGCGGGCCGTCGAGGGCGGCGCGCAGGTCCTCGACCGTCGCCTGCGGCCCGACCGGCCGGTCGCCGAGCCCGGCGACGTACGCCGTGGACCGCTCGTGCGCGGCGGCCAGCGCCGCCATCACCGGGTCGTTCGTCGTGTCCGCGGTCATGGCGTGAGTGTGGTTCCTGCCGGGATCGCCGTCACCCGCCTTTCCG
>CAYUXB010000336.1:0-3702 GCA_964448525.1 uncultured Acidimicrobiaceae bacterium | reverse complement strand
AGACGCCGATGAGGAAGTACATCGGCAGCAGGACGACCTCGAAGAACACGAAGAACAGGATCAGGTCCTGCGCCACGAAGGTGCCGAGCATGCCGGTGTGCAGCACCAGCAGCAGGATGAGGAACGCCTTGGGGTTGCGCGGCTCGGGGAAGTGGTTCCACGAGTAGATGATGCACAGCGGCGTCACCAGCAGCGTCAGGGCGATCAGCGGGACGGACAGCCCGTCGATGCCGATGGCGTACCGGCTGTGGATGACGTCGATCCACGACTTGTCGACGACGAACTGCAGGGTGTCGGTGGCCCCGTAGTCGAAGTCGGCGATGACGGCCGCCCCGATGCCTGCGGTGGCCACCGCCACCGCCAGAGCAACCCACTTGTGGGTCGCTTCTTCGGTCTTGGGGATGAGCATCATCACGAGCGCACCTGCCAGCGGCAGGAACACCATGAGCGTCAGACCCCAATCGGTCAGGAACTGGTTGTTGTCCATGTGATCCGTGAACCTTGGCGGTAGCCGTCAGACGAAGAGGATGATGGCGCCGGCGAACACCGCGGCAGCCCCGAAGAGGAGCGCGCCGTACTGCTGCACCTTGCCGGACGTGAGGAGGCGGAGAGCCTGGCCGAAGTTGTTGGCACCCTTGGCCGAGGAGTTGACCGCGCCGTCGACCACCTGCTGGTCGATGCGCGTGTAGACGAAGCGCCCGACCACGGTCGAGACCCGGCCGGCGCCGTTGACGACGCCGTCGATGACGTTCTGGTTGATCCAGTAGACGCCACGGGCGATCGGGCCCTTGAACCCAGCGGCGATGACATCGGTGTAGAGGCGGTCGAAGTAGTACTTGTTCTCGAGCACCCGGTAGCCCGCACGGGCGACGGCGTTGCGCTCGGTGATGCCGTGGGGGCCCATCCCCCGCCAGTACCAGAGGTAGGCGACGCCGATGCCGGCCAGACCGATCGCCGTGGCGCCCAGCGCGATCGCCGGCGAGAACTCCGGGTGGGAGAAGTTCTGCACCGGGAAGTACGGGCCCTTCGGCTCGAAGAAGTGCTCGAAGCGCAGCTCGATGGCGTCCGGCGCGAGCGCCGCCGGGAGGTTGACGAAGCCGACGACCGCACCGAGCACCGCCAGGATCCACAGCGGCACCGTGATGCGCGGGCCCGACTCGTGCGGATGGCCGTGACCTCGGTACTCGCCGAAGAAGGTGAGGTAGATGACCCGGGTCATGTACATCGCGGTCATCACCGCGCCGATGATGCCGACGACCATGAAGATCGTGTAGTGGCCCTCGCCGCCGAGCTGCGCCGCGCCCGCCAGGATCTCGTCCTTCGACCAGAAGCCGGCGAAGGGGAAGATGCCGATCAGAGCCGCGGTGGCGATCATGAAGGTCTTGTAGGTGTGCGGCATGTACTTCCGCAGGCCGCCCATGTCCTTGCGCATGTCGAAGCTGTGCACCGCGTGGCTCACCGAGCCCGAGCCGAGGAACAGGCAGGCCTTGAAGAACGCGTGCGTGAACAGGTGGAAGAAGGCGGCCGTCCAGGCGCCGACGCCGAGCGCCATCACCATGTAGCCGAGCTGCGACACCGTCGAGTAGGCGAGCACCTTCTTGATGTCGTTCTGCACGAACGCCAGCCCGGCCCCGCCGAGCACCGTGATGCCACCCACCACCGCGAGCGGGTTGATGCTCGAGGTGCCGATGTCGAGGCCCTCGAAGAAGACGCCGTAGAGCCGACCGACCATGTAGATGCCGGCGACGACCATCGTGGCGGCGTGGATCAGCGCGGACACCGGGGTGGGGCCGGCCATGGCGTCGGGCAGCCACGTGTGCAGGATGAACTGGCCCGACTTCGACATGACGGCCGCGATCAGCGACAGGGCGGCGACGGTGAGGGCGGTCTGGCTGATGCCGCCGTCGAGAGCGAGGGTGTTGATCTCGACGATGTCGAAGGTGCCGCCGGCTGCCCAGAACAGCGTGATCATGCCGACCAGCAGGCCCACGTCGCCCACGCGGTTGGTGATGAAGGCCTTGAGCGCGGCGTCGCTGTTCGGCTTCTCCTCCCACCAGTGGCCGATCAGCGCGAAGGAGCAGACGCCCACGAGCTCCCAGCAGACGATGAGCTGCAGGGTCGACTTGGCCATGATCAGGCCGAGCATCGACGCCGTGAACAGCGACAGGAAGGCGAAGAAGTGGGTGTAGCGGCGGTCGCCGGCCACGTAGTCCGTCGAGTAGATGTGCACCAGCAGCGACACCAGCGTGACGACGAACAGCATCATCACCGCCGGGCCGTCGAGCAGCATGCCGACGTCGAACTTCACGCCGCCGTTCTCGAACCAGGTCCAGCTGCGCTCGACCGGCTCGACCTCGTGGGCTTCCTCGTCCTCGGCCGCCGGCGCCGACGGGGTGACGGTCGCCGCCGACTCGCCGTCGGCAGTGAGCGCGCCGAGGCTGTGCTCGTCCTCGCCGCTGCCGGGGGCCTCTTCCTCGGTGTGGGTGTCGCCACCGTGGACCGGGGGGTTCTCCACGTGGTCGTACCACTGGACGTTGGTGGCCAGCGCCAGCACGAAGGCGATGCCCACGGCGGCGATGCCGATCTCGCTGCCCTTGCGGGGCAGGCGCTTGCCGAAGGCGAGGATGATGAAGAAGGACGCCGCGGGGATGAGCGGGATGATCCAGGCGTTGTCGAGCACTCTCAGCCCCTCATCGAGTCGACGTCGTCGAGGTCGACGCTCGACCGGTTGCGGTAGATGATCAGCACCATCGCGAGACCCACGCCGACCTCTGCGGCCGCCACGGCGATGATGAACAGCGCGAACACGGACCCGGTGATGTCGCCGTGCATCGCACCGAAGGTCAGCATGTTGATGTTGACCGCGTTGAGGATCAGCTCGATCGACATCAACACGAGCACGGTGTTCTTGCGGGCGATGACGCCGTAGACGCCGATGCAGAACAGGATCGCCCCGAGCATCAGGAACTGGTTGACCATCAGGTCGTCCATCGGGCTCACCGGTCCTTTCGGGCGATGACGATGGCACCGACCAGTGCGGCGAGCAGCAGCACGGAGATGGCCTCGAACGGGATCAGGTGCTGGCCGAAGATGGCGTCGCTCACCGTGGAGGTGTTGCTGCCGTCAACCTCGGCGAGGTGGCGCTCGGCCGGCAACGGATCGTCGCCGAAGTAGTCGATGACCGCATAGCCCATGACGCCGAGCAGCAGCAGCGCCGTGACGAGGCCGACCCACCGGTGGTCGTTCGTCGAGTCGGGGTCGCGCCCGATCTTCGACCGGGTCAGCATGATGCCGAAGAGCATCAGCACCATGATCGCCCCGACGTAGACGAGCACCTGGGTGACCGCCACGAACTCGGCGGCCAGGATGATGAACTGGGCCGCCACGCCGGCGAACACGACGACGAGAGCCAGGGCGGAGCGCACCACGTTGCGGTTGGTGACGACCACGACCGCAGCGCCGACCATCACCGCGGCGATGACGTAGAAGAAGATGTTCTGAGCGACCATCAGCGGGGCACCTTGCGGACCTTCTGCTCCGACCCGGCCTCGTAGGGCTCGAAGTCGGGCACGGTCTCCATCCACTCGCCGAGCCGCTCCTTGTCGTGCAGCAGGTCGGCGAGCCGCAGCTCCGAGTACTCGTACTCGGGGCTCCAGAACAGGGCGTCGAACGGGCACACCTCGACGCAGATGCCGCAGTACA
>CAYUXB010000335.1:0-3711 GCA_964448525.1 uncultured Acidimicrobiaceae bacterium | reverse complement strand
GAGGCGGGGGCGGACGCCCCCGCAGCGCGCGCCCCCGGCGGGGGCGGCAGCGGCCGGCTCGTGGGGGCGAGCGCTCCGGCGGCCCGGGCGGCCACGATCGCGGCGCCGAGCGCGACCGCGTGCTTGGGGTGGGCGTCGACGGCGACCGGCCGGCCCAGGCCCGAGGACACGAGTTGGGACACGAGCGGAACGCGTGACGACCCGCCCACCAGCAGGATGTGGTCGACATCGGCCGGGGAGAGCGACGCGGAGCGCAGCGCCCGCTCGAGGGCGGTCACCGTCTCGGCCAGCGTCGGGCGGATCATCTCCTCGAGCTCGGAGCGGGTGATGCGGACCTCGGACTGGACGGTCGGCAGGAGGACCGGCACCCGGATCTCGTTGTCGAGCGACAGCCCCTCCTTGGCTTGCGTGCAATCGATGCGCAGGCGGGACACCGAGGCCAGCGCCTGCGGATCGTCGGGGTCGAGGGCCTCGTAGGCGTCGCCGACGGCCTCGGTGACCTTCGCGAACAGGGCGGCGTCGATGTCGATGCCACCGAGGCGCTCGATGCCCTCGGGCGAGCCGAGGATCGTGAACCCGCCATCGGGCTCCTTGCGCAGGACCGCGGCGTCGAACGTGCCGCCGCCGAGGTCGTAGACGGCGACGACGGCCCCCTCCTCGACCCGCTCCTGGCCGGCGTAGGAGATCGCCGCGGCCTGCGGTTCGGTGACGAGCACGACGCTCGACAAGCCGGCGATCTCGGCCGCCTTCTCGAGCAGGTCCCGCTTGTAGGGGCCCCAGTTGGCGGGGTGCGTCAAGGCGATCGAGTCGGGTTGCTGGCCGCCCCGGGACCGCACCACGGTGTCGACGACCCAGGCGAGCAGGCGGCCGGTGAGCACCTCGGCGGGCACGCTGGCCTCGCCGACCTGCAACGGCGTCGGGTCGCCGAGGCGGCGCTTGAACTGGCGGGCGATGCGCTGGGGGTCGGTGACGGCGTGCCGCTCGGCCGCGTCGCCCGCGACGAACCCGCCGTCGGCTTGCAGGCACAGCACGGACGGCACGACCGGGCCGCGTTCGCCCAGCGTGACGACCTCCGGCGCCCGTCGAGGTGACCCGTCGTGAACCGCCGCCGCCGTGTAGGTGGTTCCGAGGTCGATGCCGAGGTAGTAGCTCATGATGTCCCGCAGCTCATGTTGGTCCCGCGCTGTCCGGGCCGCTCCCGGTGCGACCGCCGAGGTTATCCGCGGCCGCCCGGGCCGCAGATCGCGCGGGCGTCATTCGTCGGATGCGCCGACGAGCGGTGCATACGACTCGCAGGTCAGTGGTCGGCTGCTGTTCTCGCCGGCGGTGGGGGCGTTCACCGACTCGCCGTCGATCGTGAAGAGGACGCCTTCGACCTCGTCGAGGGCGTCCGCGGTGCACACGAGCTGCCCGTACGCCAACCGGGCGCCCTCGCCCTGCACGCCGTTGATGGCGCTGTTGAGGTCGACCGTGAGGATGCCGTCGGCGAGCTCGGGCGAGCTCGCCAGCGTGGTCTGGGGCGGGATCAGGGTGACGATGTTGTCGAGGTCGTCGTCGACGACGGGCTCGTCCCCCTCCTGCTTGCCGAGCAGCAGGTTCTCGAGCACGGTGGACGGCGTCGGCGAGGACGGCGAGCCCCCGGCGGGCACCTCGCGCCGGACGACCACCAGGTCGTCGAGCCGGGTGAAGTAGAGGTCGGCGGGCACGGTGCGCCCCTCACCCGTCCCGGCGCCGTCGACCGCCCCCTGGTCGGGGATCTGCTCCTGGTCGATCCCCCGCGGGGCGTCGTCGCCCGGGATGCCGCACGCGGCGGCCGCGCCGAACAGGGCGGCGATGCAGGCCAGTGCGGTCCGCCGGCGGGAGGTGGCTCGGGTCATGACGCCTCCGCGGGCAGTTCGATCACGAAGCGGGCGCCACGCTGGCCGTCCGCCCGGCCCTCGACCCACACCGACCCGCCGTGCAGGCGCACGTGCTCGGCGACGAGCGACAGGCCGAGGCCGACGCCGTCGATGCCCCGCCGGTGGCCGGCGGAGGTGCCGCGGTTGAAGCGGAAGAAGATCGCCTCGCTGTCGTCGGGCGGCACGCCCGGCCCGTCGTCCTCGACCGCGATCAGCACCACATCGCCCCGCTTGCGCAGCTCGACGCGGGTCGCCCCCTCGCCGTACTTGGCCGCGTTGTCGAGCAGGTTGGCGATCACCCGCGAGAGTCGCCGCTTGTCGGCCCGCACGACGACGCCCGCCAGGTCGGAGTCGATGTCGACCGGCACGTCGACGTCGGTGGAGTTGGTGACCGCCTGGATGATCAGCTCGTCGACCCGGACCTCCTCGAGGTCGAGGTGCATGACGCCGGCGTCGAAGCGCGAGATCTCCAGCAGGTCCTCGACGAGCTGCTGGAAGCGTTCGATGTCCGCGACCATCAAGTCGAGCGCGGCCCGCGCCCGGTCGGGCATGTCGTCGCGCTGGTTCTCCATGACCTCGATCGAGGCGGCGAGGGTCATCAGGGGCGAGCGAAGCTCGTGGCTGACGTTCGACGCAAACCGGGCGTCGCGCTGGATGCGCTCCTCGAGGGCGACGGCCATCTCGTTGAAGGAGTCCGCGAGCGTCGCGAGGTCGCCGTCGTCGCTGGCCTCGACCCGGGTGTCGAGCCGACCGGAGGCGATGGCGTGGGCGGCGTCGCCGATGCCCCGCAGCGGCCGCAGGACGCGCCTGGCCGCCCACCAGCCCACCGCCGCGCCGGCCATGGTCGACAGCAGGGCGGCCGCCAGCAGCGAGATGCTGATGGACTCGAGCGTCTCTTCCAGCTCGCCGAGCGAGACGACCTCGAAGTAGGCACCTTCGATCGACTCCATCGGCACGCCGACCGCCAGCTGGGTCGCGCCCTCGTGATCGAAGCGCATGAGGGCCGGTTGTCCGGACAGGACCGTCTCGCGCAGGGCGGGCGGGATCGCCTCCTCGCCGATGTCGGGCGCCCGGGCGTACCAGTCGCCCTCGACCTCGAGCACGGGGTTCGAACCGGTCGGGGTCTGCAGCGAGGACAGCACCTTGTAGGGATCGGCGTCGGGCTGTTCCCCGTCGCCCGAGGCACGGGGGAGGGCGCCCTCGACCGTGCGGGCGTTCTGGTACGTGCGGGCGGTCGCCGAGCTCTCGCGCTGGTCGAGGAGGTTCTGGCGCGTCAGCCCCAGCGTGGCGGCCGCGAGCACCGCGGAGACGAGCAGCGCGCCGACCGCGAACGCGATCGTGATGCGGGCCCGCAGCCCCAGACGGGGGAGGAGCCGGCTGATCTGGCGCAGGCGCCTCATCCCTGGCCGTCGTCCGCCGGCCGTCAGGCCTGGAGCTTGTAGCCGAGGCCGCGCACGGTGACGACGTGGCGGGGGTTGGCGGCGTCGGCTTCGACCTTGGTGCGCAGGCGCCGCACGTGCACGTCGACGAGCCGGCCGTCGCCGAAGTACCCGTAGCCCCACACGCGCTCGAGGAGGGTCTCGCGGCTGAACACGCGGCCGGGGCTCGACGCCAGCTCGACCAGCAGGCGGAACTCGGTCTTGGTGAGGTGGATCTCCTCGCCGCCGCGCCGGACGACACCCTCGTCGGGGATGATCTCGAGGTCGCCGAAGCGAAGGTGGCTGCTGCCCGAGTCGCTGCTGCGGGCCCGCCGGAGCAGCGCCCGGATGCGCGCCGAGAGCTCCTTCGGGGCGAACGGCTTGGTGAGGTAGTC
>CAYUXB010000334.1:0-3749 GCA_964448525.1 uncultured Acidimicrobiaceae bacterium | reverse complement strand
GTGCTGCTGGAGGTCGGCTGGCGGTGGACCGGCTGGCTGCGCCCGGACTGACCTGTGTCCCGCCCTCCCCCCGGCTCATTCGAGGTCGCGGGTCTGGAGCAGCAGCGCGGAGACGGCGAAGGCGACGACCACCCAGACGAGGAGCAGCAGCATCGCCACCGGGCTCGACACGAGCTCCACGTCCTCGGGGAGCCCACCCGCCTCGTGCGGAAGCCCCGCGGCGGCGACGGACAGCACCCCCGTCGGCCCGAACCGCCCGATCCCGGGCTTCAGCGCCAGGACCACCGGCTCGACCACGAACGACAGCGTGAACAGGGCGACGATGGCGGCCAACTGATTGCGGACGAGCGCCCCCACGGCGACGCCGAAGGCGCCGAGCAGCGCGGCGAGCACCGCGTTTCGCCCGCACTGACCCGCCAGGTCACCGAGGCTCGGCAGTGGCAGCCCGCGCACACCGAGGATCGAGGCTCCGGCGAGGCTCACCCCGAGCGCCACCACGAGCGACGTGATCAGCCCCGCCGCCGCGTACGCGCAGGCCTTGGCGACGAGGAACCGGGTGCGGGCCGGCGCAGCCAGCAACGAGCTGGTGATGGTGCGGTGCCGCCACTCGCCGCTGATCCCCACGACACCGAGGATCAGGATGAAGAAGCTGCTGGTGTCCGAGGCGAACACGTCGACGAGGACGGTGTCCCGGGTCGGCTCGGTCAGGTACGCCACGAGGCCGGCGATCAGGATCGAGGTGCCGACGGCGAGGGCAGTCAGCGCGACGAACGTACGGGTGGTCCGCAGCTTGAGCAGCTCGGCGTGCAGGAGCGGGATCATGCCGCCTCACCGTCGACCGTGCGCTCACCGGTGAGCGCGAGGAACGCGTCCTCCAGCGAGCTGGCCATGGGGCGCAGCTCGATCAGGGCCACGCCGTGCTCGGCGGCGACGGCGCCGACCTGTTCGGGCGTGGCACCGCGGACGATCAACGTCTGGTCCGGCGCCCTTCGCTCGACGGTCAGGCCGGGTCCAGCACCCGGCTGCTCCCCCGACCTCGCGAGGAGCTCGCCGAGCCGGGCCGGGTCGGCGGTGCGCACGAACGTCGCTCCCCCCTCGTCCCCGAGGACGGCGGCGAGCGAGCCGCTGGCGCGCAGCCGACCGCCCGCGATCACCACCACGTCGTCGACGATCTGGGCCACCTCGGCGAGCAGGTGGCTCGAGATGAGCACCGCCCGCCCCGCCGCGGCCTGATCCCGCAGCAGGTCCCGCACCCAACGGATGCCGGGCGGGTCGAGCCCGTTCGTCGGCTCGTCGAGGATGAGCACCTCGGGAACACCGAGCAGCGCCGACGCGATCGCCAACCGCTGACGCATGCCCATCGAGTAGCCCTTCACGCGCCGATCGGCCGCCCCGGCGAGGCCGACCGCGTCGAGCGCGCTCTCGACCCGCGCCTCGGGGTGGGCGCCCGCCGCCGCCAGCACCCGCAGGTGGTTGCGGCCCGACCGCCCGGGGTGGAAGCTGGCGTGCTCCAACACCGCCCCGACGTGCGCGCTGGGGTGGGCCAGCTCGCGGTAGCGGCGGCCGGCGAAGGTCGCCGTGCCGGCATCGCGGTGGATCAGCTCCAGCAACATCCGCAGGGTGGTGCTCTTGCCTGCGCCGTTCGGCCCCAGGAACCCGGTGACCCGGCCTGCTCGCACCGTGAAGGTCAGGTCGGACACGGCCCGCACCTTGCCGAAGTGCTTGGTGAGCCCCTCGATCTCGATCGCTGTCTGCATGGCGACGACGGTACGGACGGGCGTCGCCGCGGGCATCGGGCCCGAGGATGGACTTCCACATCGCCCGTCAGGATGAGCGCGGGCGCACCAGCCCCACGTCGTAGGCAAGGACGACGGCCTGCACGCGGTCCCGCAACCCGAGCTTACGCAGCAGCGACGAGACGTGGGTCTTCACGGTCGCTTCGCTGACGATCAGCCGCTCGGCGATCTCGGTGTTGGAGAGCGCGGACGCGACCAGGCGCAGCACCTCGACCTCCCGGGCGGTGAGCACGCCCAGGTCGAGTGGCGGCGGGGCGTCGACCGCCGGCATGGCGGCGACAAAGCGATCGAGCAGCCGGCGGGTCACGCTCGCTGCCAGCAGCGCATCGCCCCTGGCGACGATCCGCACGCCCTCGGCGAGCTCGGCAGGTTGCACGTCCTTCAGCATGAAGCCGCTGGCACCGGCGCGCAGGGCGGCGAACACGTACTCGTCGATGTCGTACGTCGTGAGGATGACGATCCTCGTCGGGCATCCGGAGCCCACGATGCGCCGGGTCGCCTCGATGCCGTCGACGTCGGGCATGCGGACGTCCATGAGGATGACATCGGGTGCGAGGTCGGTGGTCAACCGGACCGCCTCCTCGCCGTCCGCGGCCTCGCCGACCACCTCGATGTCGTCGCGGGCATCGAGGATCATGCGGAAGCCTCCCCGCACGAGGGCTTGGTCGTCCGCGATCGCGACGCGGAACGTCATCCGCCCACCGCCAGCGGCAGGGACGCGTGCACCCGGTAGCCGCCGTGCGCCGTCGGCCCGGACTCGACCGTGCCCCCGAGCGACGCGACCCGTTCCCGCATCCCGACGAGACCGAGGCCCGTGGCCGGACCGCCGCGGGCGTCGTTCCCCCGGCCGTCGTCGACGACGGTGATCTCGACGGCGTCAGGCCGCTGGCGGATCGTCACCTCGACCAGCGATGCGCACGCGTGACGGAGCGCGTTCGTGAGCGCCTCCTGCACGATCCGGTAGCCGGAGATGTCGACGCCGGCGGGCAGTGGGGCCGGGGCCCCCTCCCAGGCCACCGTCACGGCCAGTCCCGCGGCCCGCAGCGGCTCGGCCAGCTCGTCGATGCGCGCCAGGCCCGGCTGCGGCGGCGTCGGGAGGTCGGCACCTGCCGACACCGCGTCGGTCGCACTCTCCGAGCGGACGGCCGACAGGAGGCGGCGCAGCTCCCCCAGCGCCTCGCGACCTGTGACCTCGATCGACCGGAGCGCATCCCGCGCCTGGTCGGGTCGGGTGTCGAACACGTCGTCCGCTGCCGCGGCCTGCACCACGATCACCGAGACGCTGTGGGCGATGACGTCGTGCAGCTCCCGGGAGATGCGGGCCTGTTCGTCGCTCACGGCACGGCGGGCCGCTTCGCCGATCGCCTGGCGGCGGTTGCGATCGGCCTCCGCCAGCGCCCACACGCTCACCGACGCCACCATCGCGAAGACGGTGTCGCCCACCGGCATCTCGAGCAGGGCGATCGTGCACAACCCGAGGAGCCCGAGGAGCCCCACGAGCGAGACCCGGGGCGGGTAAGCCTGCGCCAGCGACCACACGGCCACCATCCCGGCGAAGGGCAGCACCAGCTCCGGAGCCATCAGGTGGGCGGGCACGCTCGCAACGAGCACCACCGCGGCGGCGACCGTGGGACGATCCCGGCGACGGGCGAGTGCCAGGCCGAGCACGCCACCGAGCGCCACGGCGGTCGCTGCGGCCACCGCCGAGCGCGCGACCTCCAGCAGCGCGAGCACGTAGAAGCCGCCGACGAGCCAGGGCGTCGCCCACGAGGCGGCGCGCACGAGCCAGCCGTGCAGGCTGCCGGGGGCGACTTCGCCTCGTCGGGACACACGGGAACCCTACGACCGGGCCGCCGCGCGGGCATCCGTCGAGAGAATGGCTTCCTCCTCCCTCTCGGGCACGAGGGACGGCCCTCGACATCCCCGTCGAACGACCGGCCGTGGCCTCGGCTC
>CAYUXB010000333.1:1778-3784 GCA_964448525.1 uncultured Acidimicrobiaceae bacterium | reverse complement strand
GGCCCTCGATGTCGACCTCGGGCAGCAGCACGTGGCGCTGGTAGCGGTTGCGCTGCTCGGGGGTGAGGCTGCGCGGCGTCGTCCAGTCGCGGCCCTCGTCCTTCCACTTGTTGAACCCGCCGGCCACGGATACGACGTCGGTGTAGCCGAGCTCGGCGAGCGTCTTGGCGGCGAAGGCGGACCGCACGCCGCTCGCACAGTGGATGATCACCGGGGCGTCGTGGTCGGGCAGCCGGGCCTCGATCGAGCCCTCGAGCGTGCCGCGGGGGATGTGCACCGCACCGGGGATCGCGCCCTGCTCGTACTCGTCGGGTTCGCGCACGTCGAGCACGACGGCGCCGGGCTGGCGGCGCAGGTCGTCGGCCGTGGCCGTGTCGACCTCGCGGATCTCGGACTTGGTGGAAGCGAGCAGCTCACGGAAGCTCGGCATCGGGCGCCCTCTCTGACGTGTCGTGCGGTGCGCGCAGCAGGCGTGCGACGGAAAAGCCTAGCGACTCACTCAACAATCAGGCCAGGCCGGGTGTTCCCCGAAGAGACGACCGGTTGCGCGGGCCAGGAGGCCTGCGAGCCGGAGGGACAGCCCGCTCAGGGCTCGATGGCGACGTCGTGCAGGGCTTCGATGAAGTCGCCCGACTCGACGGCGAGCGGCCCTGCCGCGGCCAGCCGGCGCAGCAACATGCCACCCATCGCCACGAAGGCCACCGCGCTCCCGACCAGCAGCCCCACCTCGACGCGCAGGAACAGGTTGTCCGACACCAGCCACGCCGTGGTCAGCAGCGTGACGAGGCCGAGGCTCCAGCCCACCGCCTGATCGGCGTGGCCGCCCAGCGCGATCAGCGCCTGGGCGCAGGCCATCGCCAGCATGTAGAGCCCCGCGCCGGCAGCCAACAGCCCCATCGTGCGCGACCCCAGGTCGGCGCCGGGGAACATGATCTCGACGATCACCGGCCCTGCGATGGCCCCGCCGACCGAGCCGATGAAGGCCAGCCCGCCCACCGCGATCAGCAACCGCTTCAGGCCGACCCGGAAGTCGCCCAGGTGGCCGCTGTGGGCGAGTGTCGACAGCTTGGGCAGCAACGACGCCTGCACCGCCTGGAACAGGAACAGCGGGATGCGGGCGACGATCACGCCGTTGACGAAGCGGCCCGCCGCCTCGTTCTGCGACTCGTCCGCCAGCACCTTCACCACGACCGGCCCGATGTTCATGATGGCGAACGCACAGATCGATGAGATCAGCAGCAGGCCGAGTGCGCTGCCGACCTCGGCGAACGCGGCCTCGGGGCCCTCGTCGAGCTTGGGCCGCTGCACCAATAGGGCGACGGGCACCGCCAACAGCCCGGCGATGCCGATGGCCACGCCGAACGGGCCGGCCGTGTCGACGCCGATCATGATGCAGGCCGCGGCACCGAGCACGCGGAGGAAGCCGTCGGCGCCGAGGTAGGTGCCGTAGCCCTTGAACTGGCCCGTACCGGACAGACAACCGCGGGTGAGGTGCCCGGCCAGCGCGCCGGCCAGGCCGAGCGCCAGACCGATCAACAGCAGGATCTGCCCGTCGAAGAGGTGATCGACGCTCAACCGAGCCGTGGCGATGAGCAGCACCAGCACGCCCAGCCCCAGGCCGACGCCGATGGTGGCGGCACGCCGCACCACGGGCAGGCCGCCCTGGTTGCGGGCACGGCGCTCGGCCAGCGCCCGGCTGATCTCCTGCTCGAGCGGGAGGAACAGGCCGGGACCGGCGAGGAAGACCAGGCTCCACAGCGCGCCGAGAGGCGAGTACTCGGCCTTGCTCAGCGCCTTGTCCGCGAGGACGAGGAACCCGTAGGCCGAGATCCCGGCCACCATCAACCCGACCCCGACCGCGGCAGTACCCGTCGGAAGTGGATTGCGGCGCTTCGCAGCCTCCAGCAGCGCAGCCATCACCGTGGACAGTACTCACATCGAGTGACCCGGGACACAAATCTTGGGTCTGGCCTGGGGCCGACCGTCGCGGCGACACCGCGAGCGAC
>CAYUXB010000333.1:0-1678 GCA_964448525.1 uncultured Acidimicrobiaceae bacterium | reverse complement strand
ATGGTCATCGGCCCACGATGCGGGGCAGCAACCCGCTGATCGAGCCCCGCAGCACGGCGTCGGCCAGGTGGTCCATCGCGGTCTCGCTGCCGTTGACGATGACGATGCGGGCCCCCGCCATCCGCGCCACGGGAACCACGTCGGCCACGGGGTACACGGCGAGCGTCGAGCCCACCGCCAGCAGCAGGTCGGCCCGCCGGGCGGCCTCGCCGGCGCGCTCGAGGTCGGCGGGCACGAGGTTCTGGCCGAAGCTGATCGTCGCAGACTTCAAGATGCCGCCGCACGAGCGACACGGCGGGTCGACCTCGCCGGCCCGCACCCGGTCGAGCGCGTCGCGCATCGGGGTGCGCTCGTCGCACGACATGCACATCACCTGACGGATCGTGCCGTGGACCTCGACCACTCGCTCCGGGTCGGAGCCGGCCGCCTGGTGGAGCCCGTCGACGTTCTGGGTGATCAGCGTGTCGAGCTTGCGACGCCGCCCGAGCGTGACGAGCGCCCGGTGACCGTCGTTGGGCTCGGCCACCCAGGCCTGGTGGTCGAGCCGGTCGAGCCAGGCCTTGCGGCGAACCGCCGGATCGCCCATGTAGTGCTGGAGCGTCGCCCGCTTCTCGGCCTCGGGATTGCGGGTCCACACGCCCTTGGGACCGCGGAAGTCGGGGATGCCGCTGTCGGTGCTGATGCCCGCCCCGGTGAGCACGACGATGCGCTGCGCCTCGTCGACCCAGCCGCGCACTCGCTCGACGAGGGCGTCGTCGACCACCGCGCCGTCCGCCCCGCCGGATCCGGCCCCGGCGACATCGGACCCGGAGCCCGACCCGGCGGCATCGACGTCGGCACCGGCGATCTCGTTGCGGTCGTTCGTCTCGGCACTCACGCTTGACAGGATAACCCATATCGTGAGAAACACTGAAACAACATGAACGACTTCCCCGGACATCCCTTCCGTCGTTCCCGCTGGAGACCCGCCACATGCACCCGCGCGACATCCCGTCCGAGACGCCCAGCCTCCTCATCGTCCCCTGGGACGACCCGGTCATCGACCAAGTCGGCTACGACCCCCGCACCATGTACGTGGAGCGCTTCTGGCTCGGCATCCTCGGCCCGAGCGCCACGTGGCTCATGCGCCACCTCGCGACCGGCCTCGACGCCTCGCCCGAAGGCTTCGATCTCGACCTCGACGAGTGCGCCACCGCACTCGGCCTCGGGCGCCGCCCCGGCGCCAACGGCGTGTTCCCCCGCACGCTCGCGCGCTGCTCCCAGTTCGGTGTCGTTCGTCTCCTCGCCCCCACCACCCTCCAGGTGCGACGAAAGCTGCCGCCGCTCACCCGCCGCCAGGTCGCCCGACTGCCCCAGACGCTGCGCGACGACCACGCCCGCTGGGTCGACAAGCCTCCAGCCGCCGCGGCCGACGAGATGCGCGACCGCGCCCGCCAACTCGCCCTGTCGCTCATCGAGCTGGGCGAGGACGGCGCCGGCACCGAGCGCCAGCTCCACCGCTGGCGCTTCCACCCCGCTCTGGCCAGCGAGGCAACCGCCTGGGCGATCGAGCGGCACACCGAGCGCTCGGCCTTCCACACCGGCGACACCGCCGCCTGACCGACCGGCGCGGACCCGCCTGCGCTGGACCCGCCAGCGCAGACCCATCGGTGGTGATCCGCCGGCGCAGACCACGGGC
>CAYUXB010000332.1:0-3813 GCA_964448525.1 uncultured Acidimicrobiaceae bacterium | reverse complement strand
GGCGCCCGAGTACGAAGAGGTCGTCACCGGCGACGCCGAGGTCCGCGAGATCTTCTCGGTGCCCCGCATCGGCAAGATCGCCGGCTGCTACGTCACCAACGGCGTCATCACCCGCAACTCCAAGGTGCGGTTCCTGCGGGACGGCACGATCATCTGGAAGGGCACGGTCCAGTCGCTCAAGCGGTTCAAGGAAGACGCCCGCGAGGTGCAGGCCGGCTACGAGTGCGGCATCGGCCTGTCCGACTTCCAGGATCTGAAGCAGGGCGACATCATCGAGACGTTCGAGGAGCGCGAGATCCCTCGCACCTGAACGTCGGGATCTCGGCATGGGCGGGCGTCCGGTGACGCCCGCCCTACGCTGAGGCTGTGCACGCCGCCGCTCTTCGCATCGAGCTCTACCTGCGGGACTGCCGCTCGCTCAAGGCGAAGCGCGCGACCCTCCGCCCGGTGATCGAGGGCATGTCGAAGCGCCACCGCGTGTCCGTGTCCGAGGTCGACCACCACGACAACTGGCACCTGGCCACCGTCGGGGTGGCCGCGGTGGCGCCGTCGCACGCCCACCTGCGCGACGTGCTCGACGACGTGGAGCGGTACGTCTGGTCCTTCCCCGAGGTCGAGGTGCTCCATGTCGACCTGCGGTGGATCGAAGAGGAGGAGACAACATGAAGCGCTCATCCGGTACCGCCAGGAACTATCCGCGCACCGCGCGCCTGAACCAGCTCGTCCAGGAGATCGTGGCCGAGGAGATCGAGCGCATCGACGACGAGCGGCTCGGGTTCTTCACCGTCGTGGGCGTCGAGGTCGAGCCCGACATGCGGCGTGCCGTCGTCTGGTACACGACGCTCGACGAGGGCGAGGCGGAGGACGACGGCGAGGAGCTGGCCGACGCGCTCGAGCAGCATCGCTCCCGTCTCCAGTCGGCGATCGGCCGTCAGGCGCGCACGAAGCGCACCCCCGAGCTGTCGTTCCGGCCGGACACCGTGATCCGCCAGGCGGAGCGGGTCGAGCAGATCCTGCGCGACATCGGGGACGACGGAACGGCGACCGCCGACGGCGAGAACGGCGCTGAGGGCACCCGCGCCGAGCCGGCGCCGGGTCCGTCCGGCGACGGCGGCTGATGGGCCGCCGGGGATCGGGGCCCGCCGGGCCTGACGGCGTCGCCGTCGTCGACAAGCCGAGCGGGTGGACGTCGCATGACGTCGTGGCGAAGTCCCGCGGTCTTCTCGGCACCCGCAAGGTGGGGCACTCGGGCACCCTCGACCCCGACGCGACGGGTGTGCTCGTCCTCGGCGTGGGTCGTGCGACGCGGCTGCTCACGTTCCTCTCGGGCCTCGACAAGCGCTACGTGGGGGAGGTCGTGCTGGGCACGGCCACCTCGACGCTCGACGCCGCGGGCGAGGTGACCGGGACGTGGGACATGTCGGCGGTCGAGCCGGCGGGGGTGCGCCGCGCCGCCACGGGCCTCACCGGGAAGATCGACCAGGTGCCGCCGATGGTGTCGGCCAAGAAGATCGACGGACGCCGCCTGCACGAGCTGGCCCGCGAGGGCATCGAGGTCGAGCGGGCCGCGGTGGCGGTCCGGGTCGATGCGTTCTCGGTGGGTGATCCGGTCGAGCCGGGCGTGTACCCGATCGACGTGACGTGCTCGGCTGGCACCTACATCCGCTCGCTCGCGGCCGATCTCGGTACGGCCCTCGGCGGGGGCGCCCACCTGCGGGCCCTGCGTCGTCTGTCGGTCGGGCCCTACACGATCGACGAGGCCGTGCCGCTCGACGAGCTGGCGCCGGAGCGACTGCTGCCGCCCGTCGAGGCCCTGCGCGGCAGGCCCCGAGTCACCGTCGACGAGGAGACGGCTGCGCTCGTGCGCAACGGGCGAGTGCTGGAAGCCGCAGCGCTCGGCGTCGTGGCACCCGGCGGTGGCGGCCCGTGCGCTGTGGTCGACGAATCCGGTGGCCTGCTGGCGGTCTACGTGCCGCACCGGGGCACGACGCTCAAGCCCGCTGTCGTGGTCGCTCCCGCCTGACCCAGCCACCGAGGCCGGCCGGACACCGATCGTCGGGCACGGCTCGGTAGGGTCGGAGGCGCTTCCACACCTCTCCGGGAGGCGCCCATGTCCGACCTGCCCCCGAGCCCGCAGATCGCGGACTCGCTGCTCGACCTCATCGGTGACACGCCGCTGCTCCGTCTCAACCGTGTGACCGAGGGCCTCTCGTGCACCGTCGCGGTGAAGATGGAGATGCTCAACCCCGGCGGCAGCGTCAAGGATCGCCCGGCCCTCACCATGATCGAGGCCGCGGAGCGCGAGGGCCTGCTGAAGCCGGGCGGCACAATCGTCGAGCCGACCTCGGGCAACACGGGCGTGGGGCTGGCCATCGTGGCCGCCCAGCGCGGCTACGGCTGCATCTTCGTCGTCACCGACAAGGTGGCCCCCGAGAAGATCCACCTGCTGGAGGCCTACGGCGCGCGGGTCGTCGTCTGCCCGGTGGCCGTCGAGCCCGACGACCCCGAGTCGTACTACTCGGTGGCCGAGCGGTTGGTGAACGAGATCCCCGGCGCCTTTCGCCCCAACCAGTACGACAACGACTGGAACCCGAAGGCGCACGAGCTGTCGACCGGTCCGGAGATCTGGCGCCAGACGGCCGGGAGGATCACCCACTTCGTCGCCGGGGTGGGCACAGGCGGCACGATCACGGGCGTGGGGCGCTACCTGAAGGCGCAGGACCCGAACGTGCAGATCGTGGGCGCGGACCCGGCCGGGTCGGTGTACTCGGGCGGGTCGGGGCGCCCGTACCTGGTCGAGGGCATCGGCGAGGACTTCTGGCCGACGACGTACGATCCGTCGCTCGTCGATCGGGTCGTGCCGGTGAGCGACGAGGACAGCTTCCTGATGGCGCGCCGGGTGACCTGCGAGGAGGGCCTGCTCATCGGCGGCTCCGGGGGCACCGCGGTGGCCGCCGCGCTCGAGGTCGGGCGAGGCCTCGGTCCCGACGACCTGGTCGTCGTGCTGATCCCCGACTCGGGCCGCGGCTACCTGTCGCGGGTGTTCGACGAGGACTGGATGGCCAACTTCGGGTTCGTGCGCGGGGACGAGCACACCGTGGCCGACGTGCTGGAGTCGCGGGGCGGCGCCATCCCGCCGCTGGTCTACGCCCGGCCGACCGACACGGGTCAACGGGCGGTCAACGTCATGCGCGGCTACGGCCTGTCGCAGCTCCCCGTGGCCAAGGGCGAGATGCCGCTCGCCGCCGCGGAGATCCTCGGTGCGGTCGACGAGATGGCCCTCATGGACCTGGCCTTCCGCGACCCCCACGTGCTCGACGACCCGGTCGAGAAGGTGATGGGCGACCCGCTGCCCACCATCGGCATCGGCCAGCCGATCGCGCTCGCCGTCGAGCTGCTGGAGCACGCCTCCGCTCTCGTGGTGCTGGCGGGCGGGCGGCCGCACGCGGTGCTCGGGCGCACCGACGTGCTCGAACATCTGGCCGGGCGGCACGACGAGGAGCACCGATCGAGGAGAACATGACCACACCGCCTGACCCCCGCGGCTTCGAGACCCGGGCCATCCACGCCGGGCAGGACCCCGACCCGTTCACGGGCGCGGTCGTGCCGCCGATCAGCATCTCCACCACGTTCGCCCAGCAGGGCGTCGGCCGCCACCACGGCTGGGAGTACTCCCGCAGCGAGAACCCCACCCGCGCCGCACTCGAGATGTGCGTGGCCTCGCTCGAGGGGGCGCGCCACGGGTTCGCCTTCGCCTCCGGCCTGGCGGCCGAGGACGCCGTGCTGCGCCAGCTTCCTCCGGGGTCGGGCATC
>CAYUXB010000331.1:2004-3835 GCA_964448525.1 uncultured Acidimicrobiaceae bacterium | reverse complement strand
GCCCGAGCTGGTGTTCCTGCACGGCGGCGCCCAGAACGCCCACACGTGGGACACCGTGGCGCTCGCCCTCGATCGTCCCCTCGTGGCGATCGACCTGCCCGGCCACGGTCACTCGGACGGCGGCCTCGCCGGCGCACTCGACCCCGTCGCCAACGCCCGGGACGTGGCCACCGTGATCGGGACGCTCGCACCCGCGGCCCGCGCGGTCGTCGGCATGTCGCTCGGCGGCATGACCGCGATGGCTCTGGCGGCCCTCGCCCCGGACCTGGTGCGCTCGCTGGTGCTGGTCGACATCACCCCCGGGGTCGACGAGCACAAGGCGTCGGGCGTGATGGCGTTCGTCAACGGCCCCGAGAGCTTCGACAGCTTCGACGACCTGCTCGCCCGGACGATCGCGTTCAACCCCACGCGGTCCGAGTCGTCGCTCCGGCGAGGCATCCTCCACAACGCGGTCCAGCGCGAGGACGGCACCTGGGTGTGGCGCTACGCCCGCCACCGCACCGCCGCGGCCGCGGGGTCGCCGGCGGGCGCAGCGACCACGGACGGCGAGGCCCCTGCCGTCCGCCATCCCGAGTTCGGGTCGCTGTGGGACGCGGTGTCGGGGCTGACCATGCCGGTGATGCTGGTGCGGGGCATGGCGGCGGGATCGGTGGTCGACGATGCCGACGAGGCCGAGCTGGTGCGCCGCTGCCCCCACGCCCGGGTCGAGCACGT
Source organism: uncultured Acidimicrobiaceae bacterium (assembly GCA_964448525.1). GTDB lineage: Bacteria > Actinomycetota > Acidimicrobiia > Acidimicrobiales > VFJN01 > ZC4RG19. The sequence goes on along the minus strand of CAYUXB010000331.1, from coordinate 3,121 downwards.
CGCCGGGGCCGGCCACAGCATCCAGGGCGACCGGCCCGTCGAGCTCGCGGCGCTGCTCGCCGACTTCGCCCCCTGACGGTCAGGGAACCGCCGGTCGGCTCGCCGCTCGACGGCTACCCCGGTAGGACCTTGGCCACGATGTCCGCGTCGATGAGGCCGGCGTCGGCGAAGCGCCGACCGATGCCGGCGGCGTCGGGCTCGCGGCGGACGAGCTCGGCGCCGACGTCGGCGGCCGCCCGGTCGCGCCCGGCCGCCGCCAGCACGATGGCGCGCCACAGCAACATGTCGGCCCCGTCCTCGGTCGCCCCGTCTCCCGCGCCGCTGTCCGACGCCGCAGCGTCGGGCGGGGCGGGCAGCCGCTCGACCGCCTCGGCCGCCTGCCCGTCGAGGGCCAGCTCGAAGGCGGCGACCGTCTCGTGGTAGCGCTCGTTGTGGTCGATCATGTGCCGCAGCCGCCGCAGGGGCTGTGGGTCGTCGTCGACGCGCAGGTCGGTGACCGAGTCGCGCCACGGCCGACCGCTGCGCTCGGCCCGCACCACGAGGACGGCGGCCGACCGGCGCCCTCGGTCATCCCCACCAGCCGCCTCGCCCGCGTCGAGCGCCGTCATGAGGCGGGCGGGCAGCCATCCGCTCGACGCCTCGAACGCCTCGACCATCGACTCCCACACCCTCGGGCCGCGCACGATGTTGGCCAGCGACGCACACCGGTCGCCGACCAGGTGCCCGGCCTCCGCCACGCACGCATCGCCCGTGTACACCGCGATGTGGCCGTCGCCGTCGAGCATAGCCACCTGGCGGCGCTCCGGGTGGGGGTCGACGCTGCGGATCGCCCGCAGGGCCTCGGCCGCCGTGAGCCCCGCCCGCAGCGCCTCGACGCCCAGGTCGCCGTACATCGGCTCGCCCATGGACTGCGTGGCGACGACGCCGTGCCCGGGTGCGGCCCACGGAACGCTGGCCCCGACCGCGAACGCCTGCGACTGGGTGGCGACGCCCATCTCGCCGCTGCCGGGGTCGAGGGCGACGATCGAATACGTCATGCAGGAACGGTAGGACACGACGACGGTGTCTCCCGGACACCGGGGGACGACCCGGTAGTACCTTGCGGCACGACGGCGGG
>CAYUXB010000331.1:0-1904 GCA_964448525.1 uncultured Acidimicrobiaceae bacterium | reverse complement strand
GGACGCTTTCGCCCGGCAGATGCGCGGGTTGCAGCGCTACTGCACGGGCTTCGAGGCGAGGCTGCACCACATCGCAGCCGAGGACGGCGTGGTGCTCACCGAACGCACCGACGTGATCGAGCGCGGCGCCTACCGGCCGGCGTTCTGGGTGTGCGGCACGTTCGAGGTCGTCGACGGGCGCATCACCGTGTGGCGCGACCGCTTCGACTGGGTGACGTTCACGTGGGCGCTGGCGACGGCGGTCCCCCGCGCCCTGCTCCAGGGAGCGTCGGGCGGCCGCGGCTGACCCACCGCCCGGGGACCGTTTCAGGGCCTACGGCGTCGCCGCGCCCACCGGCTCGGCCGGGCCCGCGCCACCGTCGCCGCCGGCCTCGGCGCCGACGACCGTCGCGGGGTTGCCGAACCGCATCACCCCGTCGTCGAGGTCGCTCATGCGCAGGGCCCGGTAGTCGCGCAGGTAGCTCTGGTACACCTTCCACGGGAAGCGGTCGCCCTGCTTGGGCAGGCGGTCGACCGCCCGCCGCACGTATCCGGACGACAGACCGAGCAGCGGCTCGGTGGCGATGGTGGTGTCGTCGTTGACCGGCGTGCACTGGCGCAGGCCGCTCGTGCGCAGGTGGTTGACCAGCCGGGTGACGTACTCGCAGGTCAGCTCGCACTTCAGCGTCCACGAGGCGTTCGTGTAGCCGACCGCGGTGGCCAGGTTGGGCACGCCCTCGAGCATCATGCCCTTGTAGACGAGGGTGCTGGGCACGTCGACGGGCTCCCCGTCGACGGTCAGCTCGATGCCGCCGAGGAACAGCATCTCGAGGCCGGTCGCGGTGACGACGACGTCGGCCTCCAGCTCGGCGCCGGATGCGAGCCGCAGGCCCGTCTCGGTGAACGTCTCGATGCGATCGGTCACCACCGAGGCGTCGCCCGCCTTGATCGACCGGAACAGGTCACCGTCGGGCACGAGGCACAGGCGCTGGTCCCACGGGTCGTAACTGGGCGTGAAGTGCGTGTCGACGTCGAAGCCGGGCGGGAGCTGGCGTTCGAGGCCCTTGCGCAGCAGCCGCTTCACCAGCTCGGGGCGTCGCTGACTGAGCTGGTAGAAGGCCTGCGTCGTGAGCGCCTTGTACCAGCGCACCACGGGGCCGGACACCCGGCCCGGCAGCAGCCGGCGGACCAGGTTGGCGAGCCCGTCCTCGGCCGGCAGCGTCATGATGTAGGTCGGTGAGCGCTGCAGCATCGTGACGTGGGCGGCGTCGCGGGCCAGCGACGGGATGAGCGTGATGGCGGTGGCACCGCTGCCGATGACGACGACGCGCCGGCCGGTGACGTCGAGGTCGTCCGGCCAGAACTGGGGGTGGACCAGCCGGCCGCCGAACCGCTCCTCCCCCGGGATGTCGGGCTCGTGCCCCCGGTCGTAGCGGTAGTAGCCGCTGCACGAGAAGAGGAAGCCGCAGGTGACCTCGACCGTCTCGCCCGTGTCGGTGCGCTCCGCGGTGACGTGCCAGCGGGCGTCGTCGCTCGACCAGGCGGCGCGGACGATGCGGTGGTGGTAGCGGATGTGCCGGTCGATGCCCTCCTCCGCCGCCGTCTCGCGGATGTAGCGCAGGATCGACCCGCCGTCGGCGATCGCCGCGTCGTCGTCCCACGGTCGGAACGAGTAGCCGAGCGTGAACATGTCGGAGTCGGAGCGGATGCCGGGATAGCGGAACAGGTCCCACGTGCCGCCGATGGCGCCGCGTGCCTCGAAGATGGCGTAGGACGCCCACGGGCACGCGGTCTGCAGGTGGTGCCCGGCGCCGATGCCGGACAGCCCGGCGCCGACGACGAGGACGTCGAGGTGTTCGGTCATGCGGCGCGTCGTCCTCTCAGGCGGCCGGGGCGGCCGGGGCCGCGAGCTTGTCGTTGAGCGA
>CAYUXB010000330.1:0-3874 GCA_964448525.1 uncultured Acidimicrobiaceae bacterium | reverse complement strand
GACCGTGCCGACCACCCGCTTCCCGTGCGGTCCTCCGACCCTGCCTGCCCGGGCACCGATGACCGCCGGCCGGCGGCACGATCGCGCTCGGCCCGACCGCCGCAGCGACTGGGCGACCTGCGCGCGGCGATCCCCGACGAGTGCCGGTCGCGCAGCACACGACGAGCGGTCGCCGGCATGGTGCGTGACCTCGCCCTGTACGCCGTCGCCGTCGCCGGGGCCCTGCTGGCCCCATGGTTGCCGCTTCAGCTTGCCTGCGGCGTCGCCGCCGGGCTGGTGGTGGCCGCCATGTTCGTGTGGGCGCACGATGCCGCGCACGGCGCCCTGTTCGCGAGCGACCGCACCAGCGAGGTGCTCGGCACGATCATGATGTTGCCGTCGCTGCAGATGTACCGGCTCTGGCAATTCGGTCACAACCGGGTCCACCACGGGTTCACCGGTCTGACCACGGTCGACTGGATCTGGCGGCCGTGGAGCCCGCCCGAGTACCAGGCCGCCGGCCCTGTCGCCCGGCTGGGCTACCGGGTCGAGCGCAGCGCCCTCGGCTGTGGCTGGCACTACGCCCGCCGGGTGTGGTGGGACGGCATGGTGCGGTTCCGCCCGACCACTGCCCGCCAGCGCGGCGCGGCTCGCCGAGGGCGCGCCGTCGCCGTGGCGTGGGTGGTGCTGGCGTCGGCCGCCGCCTGGGTCGTCGGTGGCGCCGGCGCCGTGCTCGCCGCGGTCGTGGTGCCGTGGCTGGTCTTCACGTGGGTGATCGCCGCGGTGGTGTACCTGCACCACACCCACCCGTCGCGGCGGATCACCGACGACCGCGCCCGGTGGGACCCGGTGACGGGCCAGGTCACCGGCTCGACGGTCGTCCACACGCCGGCACCGGTGGCGTGGTTCACCCACCACATCCTCGTGCACGCGCCGCACCACCTCGACAGCCGCATCCCCTACTACCACCTGCCCGCGGCGTGGCGGGCCCTGCGGCCCGCGGCGGCCGAGCTCGACGTGCTGGAGTACCGGCTGGACCTCGCCACCGCCCGGCGCGCGTTCGCCCAGTGCAAGCTCTACGACTACGAGGCCGACACCTGGACGACGTTCAGCCGCTGAGCTCGTACTCGTCCGGGTCGGGGCGCAGGGTGCGCTGCCAGTAGTCGAGCAGCGTGAACGGCCAGTTCTGACTGACGCGACCGCTGGCGTTCTTGTACCAGCTGTTCACCTCGGATACGCCCCAGGCCATGCGCGCGTTCTCGGCGTCGACCGCCTCGTTGAACGCGTCGTGGACGTCCTTGCGGACATCGACCGCTCGCCGCCCGTTGGCCAGCGCCATCTCGACGAGCCCGAGGATGTACCGCACCCCGCACTCGGAGAAGTAGATGATGCTGCCGTTGATGACGATGTTGGTGTTGGGCCCGTACAGGCAGAACAGGTTGGGGAAACCGGGGATCGTGACGCCCAGGTAGGCCCGCGCCTCGCCCTGCCAGTGCTCGTGCAGGTCGACGCCGTCGCGCCCGGTCACCGCCATCGGCGTCAGGAACTTCGACGCCGTGAACCCGGTGCCGTAGATGATGACGTCGACCTCGTGCACCGTCCCGTCCGCCCCGACGATGCCGGTGGGGGTGATCTCGGCGATGCCGCCGGTCAGCAGGCGCACGTTGTCGCGCTTGAGGGCCGCGGCCCACACGCCGTTGTCGCGGATCATCCGCTTGGCGCCGGGCGGGTAGCTGGGGATCGCCACGTCCAGCAGGTCCGGCCGGTCCGCGAATTCGGCCTTCAGGTACTCGGTGAACAGCATCTGCACCATGGCGTTCATGGGACCGACGGATCCGGGCATCTCCCACGCGGGGTCGACCGTGACGTTGGCCAGGGTGCCGTCGCCCATCTTCCAGAAGATGCAGAACCGGTTGAACTCGCTGTAGGCCGGGACGTGGTTGTACAGCCACGTCAGGCCCTCGGGCACGCGGTCGTGGTACTCGGGGGTGGGGACAATCCACGCCGGGGTGCGCTGGAACACGAGGAGCTCGCCGACCTCGGGAGCGATCTCGGGAATGAGCTGCATGGCGCTGGCCCCCGTGCCGATGACCGCGACGCGCTTGCCGGCCAGGTCGACGTCGTCACGCCAGCGCGCCGAGTGGAAGGCGGGGCCCTCGAACGTCCCGACGCCGGGGATCTCCGGGTAGTGGGGCCGGTTGAGCTGCCCGACGGCGCTGACGACGGCATCGGCGACCAGCGTCTCCTCGTCGCCGTCCGGGTTGCGGACCACGACCGACCAGTTCTGGTCGTCCTCCGACCAGATCGCCGAGACGACCTCGGTGCGGAAGCGGATGTGGGGGCGCAGCCCGAAGGCGTCGGCGCAGTCGCTGAAGTAGCGGTGCAGCACCGGCTGGGTCGAGTAGTGGTAGGGCCAGTCGTGGCGCTGCGCGAACGAGTAGCTGAAGTTGTGGTTGGGGTTGTCGACCCGGCACCCCGGATAGCCGTTCTCGTACCAGGTGCCCCCGACGTCGTCGTTCTTGTCGACGATCAGGAACTCCACGCCCGCCTGCTGCAGCCGGTGCCCGGCGAGGAGCCCGGACATACCGGCACCGATGATCAGCACCCGGAAGTCGATGTCAGGGGCCAGGTCGCGCTTGTGCCAGGTGGGCGCCCGGCGGTCCTCGCCCCGGTGTGCGAGCTCCTCCTCGAGCAGCGGCAGGTAGGCATCCATGTCGGCGCCGCCGACGGCGAACTCCATGATCCGCAGCACGTCCTCGTCCGAAGGCACCGGCGCAGGCACGCAGCCGCCGTCGCGGAAGCGGACGAGTACGTCGAACGCGATCTCCCGGATGGTGGCGGCCTGCTCGTCGGTGAACCCGCCGCCGGGGAGCGAGACCATCAGCGGGTCCGGCAGGAGGTCGTCGCGCAGCAGGCTCATGTCGCCCGTGGCGTAGGCGAGGGCGGGGAGGAGCGGTTGGATCTCCGCGTCGGCCAGGTGGGCGCGGATCTCGTCGTCCGACTCGGTGATCGGCTCGATCTCGGTGACGAACGGGCTCGCCGTCCAGGTGGTGGGCTCGGCCGTGTCAGCCATCGGTGGTTGCCACTCCCTTCGGGGCCTGCTGGGACATGAAGCCGAACAGGTAGCCGGCGACCCGGCGCATCTGGATCTCCTCGGCCCCCTCGGTGATCCGGTAGCGCCGGTGGTGGCGGTAGATGTGCTCGAACGGTTCGTGGCGCGAGTAGCCGAGGCCGCCGAAGACCTGCATGGCCCGGTCCGCGGCCTCACAGCACAGCCGGTTGGCCCAGTAGTTGCACATCGAGACCTTGTCGGACACCGAGAACGCGCCTTGGGTGTCCATCTGCCAGGCCGTCTTGTGGATCAGCGCCCGCAGCATCTCGCACTGGGTCGCCAGCTCGACGATCGGGAACTGGATGCCCTGGTTGGTGGCGAGCGGCTTGCCGAACGGCGCCCGCACCTTGGCGTACTCGATCGCCCGGTCGAGGCAGTAGGCGGCGGCACCGAGGCTCGACGCGGCCTGGCGGATGCGGTTCTCGTTGAAGAAGTGCTGGACGACGCCGAGGCCCCGCCCCTCGCCCCCGAAGATCGCCGAGTGCGGCACCCGCACGTCGGTGAGCCGGATGTGGGCGTGGTCGGTCGGCATGTTGAAGGTCCACAGGAACTCGAGGATCTCGAACCCGGGGCTGTCGGTCGGGACCAGGAAGGCGGTGATGCCGTGGCCGTCGCCCGCCTCGCCCGACGTGCGGGCGAAGATCACGTCGTGACCGGCCCGGTGGATGCCGGTGTTCCAGGTCTTCTCGCCGTTGATCACCCAGTCGTCGCCGTCGCGCACCGCCGTGGTCTCCATGTGCGTGGCGTCGGAGCCGTGGGCCGGCTCGGTGATGCCGAAGGCGA
>CAYUXB010000329.1:0-3898 GCA_964448525.1 uncultured Acidimicrobiaceae bacterium | reverse complement strand
GCGGGTGGTGGTTCATCGTGATCATGCAGAACAGGTGGTCGTCGTACTCGGTGATGGTCTTGCCCGGCCAGTGGCGATAGACGTCGCCGACCTCGAAGTCCTCGAGGTGGCGGCCGAACGGGCGGTCGATCGTTGCCATGTGCGACACGCTACGGAGCCATCTCGCCGCGGAGCCAGACCGCGAGCCGGAGCGGCGCGTCGCGCGGGGCGTTCCCCGTGCACCCCCTGGGGGGATGGGGGCCGATCCCCGTCGTGGATCGGGCCGCGACCGGCGACACTTTCCCGGTCCACTCCCGCGATGATCAGGAGACAGTCGATGAGGTCGATCCCGGCCACCCCCGATGCCACGCCCCGACGCCGCAGCCGCCGTGCGCTCGGCTCCGCGGTCGCCGCCTCCATCCTGCTGGTGGGGGTGACCGCGTGCGCAGGCGAGTCCGACGATGCCGGCGTGCGGACCGGCGGAACGGAGGAGGCCGGAGACGGCGGCGCCAGCGGTGTCGGCGCCGTGGCCGGCCAGTTCGAGGCCACTGCCGCGTACCTCCAGGAGTCCGCCGAGCAGTCGGAGGCCGAGGGATACCGGGTCGAGATGCTGTTCTCGATGACGGGCGAGGTCGACGAGGGCGCCGAGCCCATCCTGGCCGGCGAGATCGACGGCGACGCCTACCACTACGTCATGGACATGGGCGTGATGATGGACGAGATGGCCGAGGTCATGGGCGGCGGCGTGCCGCCGGAGATGGCCTCGCTCGACATGACCATGGAGATGGCCGGCGACCTCGAGACCTTCTACCTCCGGGCACCGATGTTCGCCGACATGGGTTCCGCGCTCGGCCCGGAGGCCGGCGGGATGGCCGAGATGGGCGACGGCTGGGGCTACGTCGATCTGACGGCCATGGGCGACCTGCTGCCCGGTGACCTGGCCGAGGCCATGGGCACCCAGGGCGTCGACCCCCGCGCCATCATCGACCTGATCGAGGGGACCGACGAGGTCGAGGACCTCGGCACCAGCGAGGCGCGCGGCGACACGGTCCACGGGATGTCGACCGAGATCAGCATGGCCGAGATGCTCGAGGCCTCGGGCCAGGATCCCGAGGCCCTCGCGCAGATGGGCACGCAGGGTGCAGCCGCCGGAGACGCCGCCAGCGAGCTGTACGACACCCCGACCACGATCGAGATCTGGATCGACGACGACGGTTACCTCCGCCGCTTCGAGTACGGCTGGGACATGGCCGACCTGGCGGTGGCCATGGGCGAGGACGTCGACGAGCTCCAGGCGATCGGGTTCGGCGACTTCACCTACGTGATGGACATGTACGACTACGGCACCGAGGTCGACTTCGAGCCGCCGGCCGACGCGGTGGACATCACCGAGGCCTACGCGGCACTGGCCGAGAGCTGATCCGCCGTCACCGACGGCCGCCGACGCCGGGCCCGGTCCCCTCCCGGGCCCGGCGTCCACGCGCCCGCCGCGCGCCTGACGGCACGTCAGGAATCTGGGCGGACCTGCCGCGCCGGTCTAGTTTCTGGCGCCATGAGCGCGCCCGACCTCAACGCCGCCGCGTCCGCCATCGACCTCGCCCGTGACGTGGTCCAGCGGGCCCTCGCCCACCTCGCCGCCACCGGTTCGGTGGATGCCGACCAGGTCGTCGCGTATGACCTCGCCCACGCCGCCGCGGCGGTCGAGACGGCCCGCACCCTGATCGACTACGGCGCCAAGGGCGACGAGGAAGCCGCGATCACCTGCGCCTTCGCCGCCGAGGCGCTGGCCGACGTCGCCGCCAAGCTCTACGGCCGCGAGGCGGTGTGGGGTGTCCAGGCCGGCGCCCTCGACGGCATCCGCGACGTCGTGGCCGCCTACCGCGACCCGGCGTTCCTCGCCTCGATCGAGGGGGCCGGGCCTCGCCACCTCGACGACGACTTCGAGATGGTGCAGGACGCCTTCCGCCGCTTCGCGGACGAGAAGATCCGCCCGGTCGCCGAGCACATCCACCGCCAGAACGCCGACATCCCCGAGGAGATCATCGGCGGCCTCGCCGAGATCGGCGCCTTCGGCCTGTCGGTGCCCGAAGAGTACGGGGGCTTCGCGGCCGGCGGGGAGAGCGACTACATGGGCATGGTCGTCGCGACCGAGGAGCTGTCGCGCGGCTCGCTCGGCGTCGGCGGCTCGCTGATCACCCGGCCCGAGATCCTGACCCGCGCCCTGGTCAAGGGCGGCACCGAGGAACAGAAGCAGCAGTGGCTGCCCCGCCTCGCCAGTGCCGAGGAGATGGCCGCGGTCGCCGTCACCGAGCCCGACTACGGCTCCGATGTCGCGGGCATCAAGGTCACCGCAACCAAGACCGACGGTGGCTGGTTGATCAACGGCGTCAAGACGTGGTGCACGTTCGGCGCCCGGGCGACCGTGCTGATGTTGCTGGCCCGCACCGACCCCGACCGGTCGCAGAAGCACCGTGGCCTGTCGATGTTCGTGGTGCCGAAGCCGGTGGCCGACGGGCACGGGTTCGAGTTCGCTCAGGAGGCCGGCACCGACGGCGGCGCCCCCGGCGGCGGCAAGATGGAGGGCCGCCCGATCGACACGATCGGCTACCGCGGCATGCACTCCTACGAGATCGCGTTCGACTCGTGGTTCGTCGCCGACGCCAACCTCGTCGGGCTGAAGGAGGGCCTCGGCAAGGGCTTCTACCTGCAGATGGCCGGCTTCGAGAACGGCCGGCTGCAGACCGCGGCCCGGGCCATCGGCGTGATGCAGGCCGCCTACGAGGACGCCCGGCAGTACGCGCTCGACCGCACCGTGTTCGGTGCGCCGATCGCCGAGTACCAGCTCACGAAGGCCAAGCTGGCCCGCATGGCCGTCACCATCCAGGCGGCCCGCCAGTTCAGCTACGCCGTGGCCCGCATGATGGCCAAGGGCGAGGGCTCGATGGAGGCGGCGATGGTCAAGGCCTACGTCTGCAAGGCCGCCGAGTGGGTCACCCGGGAAGCCATGCAGATCCACGGTGGGTTCGGCTACGCCGAGGAGTACGCGGTCAGCCGCTACTTCGTCGACGCCCGGGTGCTGTCGATCTTCGAGGGCGCGGACGAGACGCTGTGCCTCAAGGTGATCGCCCGCCGCCTGGTCGAGCAGGCCAAGACCTGATCGACCGATCGAGGTCGAGCAGGCCAAAGCCCGATCGACCGGACGAGATCGAGCAGGCGACAGCCCGATCGGGCCAGTCGAGGTCGAGCAGGCCGAGGGGTCGCCGGTCCGTCCCTCACCGACGCCGCCGGTCGGCGAGGCGATAGGTTCCGCCGGGACGAGGTCGAGGCAATGGGTTCCGTATCCGGAACCCATTGCCTCGGGCTGGTCCGATCGGAACCGATTGCCTCGGGAGGACCCGTGACCGAAGGACTGCTCGGACCGTTTCCCGAAAACTGGGATCGGGCGCTCGCCGTCATGGCCCACCCCGACGACATGGAGTACGGCGGGGCTGCCGCCGTGGCCGCCTGGACCGGCTCGGGCCGCCAGGTCGCGTACCTCCTGCTCACGAAGGGCGAGGCCGGCATCGACGGCATGGCGCCCGTCGAGGCCGCCCGGGTCAGGGTCGACGAGCAGGTGGCCAGCGCCGCCATCGTGGGCGTCGACACCGTGGAGTTCCTCGACCACCCCGACGGCGTGCTCGAGTACGGCCTGCCGCTCCGGCGCGACATCGCGGCCGCCATCCGGCGTCACCGCCCCGAGGTGGTGGTGGCGGTGAACCACCGCGAGACCTACGGCGGCACCCACCTCAACATGGCCGACCATCGCATCGCCGGTCAGGCCACGATCGACGCCGTCCGCGACGCCGCCAACCGCTGGGTCTTCACCGACCTCACCGGGCCCGACGGCGCGGCGTTGGAGCCGTGGTCGGGCGTGAAGCAC
>CAYUXB010000328.1:0-3914 GCA_964448525.1 uncultured Acidimicrobiaceae bacterium | reverse complement strand
GCGATGGTCGAGGAGATCAAGGCCGTGTCCAAGGCGGGCGACAGCCTCGGCGGCGTGGTCGAAGTGCTGGCGTACGGCGTCCCGGTCGGCCTCGGCAGCCACGTCCATTGGGACCGGCGCCTCGACGGGCTGCTGGCCCAGGCCCTCATGAGCATCCAGGCCATCAAGGGCGTCGAGATCGGCGACGGCTTCGCGGTCGCGGGCCTGCCCGGCAGCGAGGCGCACGATCCGATCACCTGGGACGCGGAGGCCGGCGCCTACCGCCGCGAGTCGAGCCTGGCCGGTGGCATCGAAGGCGGCATGTCGACCGGCGAGCTCGTCGTGTGCCGTGCGTCGATGAAGCCCCTCGCCTCGCTCAACCGGCCGGTGCTCAAGACGGTCGACGTGGTGACGAAGGAAGAGACGGTCAGCTTCAAGGAGCGCACCGACGTCACCGCCGTGCCGGCCATGGGCGTCGTCGCCGAGACGATGGTCGCCCTGGTGCTGGCGGGCGAGGCGCTCCGCAAGTTCGGTGGCGACTCGCTCGACGAGGTGCTGCGCAACAAGACCGCCTACGAGACGACGCTGCGCGATGCCTGATCCCCGCAACGACGACGCGACCGGCTCCGACACCGCCTCCTCCGCGATCGGCCCCGTCTCGGAGGCCGTGCCCGACGGGCGGGGCGGATCACCCCCCGCCGACCGACACGTGGTGCTCGTCGGGCTCATGGGTGTCGGCAAGAGCACGGTCGGCCGGCGGCTGGCCAAGGAGCTGTCCCGCCCGTTCGCCGACGTCGACGAGCAGGTCGAGCTGCAGGCGGGCGTGACGATCCCCACGATCTTCCGCGACCTCGGCGAGGAGAGCTTCCGCAAGATCGAGAGCGAGGTCTTCGCCGGGCTCGTCCGCAGGCCCTCGCCCTTGGTCGTGGCGGCGGGCGGAGGGGCGGTCACCGGTGCGTCCAACCGCGCCGTGCTGGCCGAGACGGGTGCCTTCGTCGTGTGGCTGCGGGCATCGGCGGAGTTCCTCGCCGGGCGCACCGACCCCACCCACCGCCCGCTGCTGGCCAACGATCCCGAGTCGACCCTCGCCCGGCTGCTCGCCGAGCGCACCCCGCTCTACGAAGAGGTGGCGGACGTGGCCGTCGACGTCGAGCCGTTCCACCTCGGCGACGAGAAGCCCAAGCGGGCGCTCGCCCGCCACATCGCGGCCCTCGTCACCGGAGCGACCGCGCACGACACCGAGGTCGCCACGCACGCCGACACCGGACCGAGCGCCGAGGTCGAGGCCGGGACACTGTGAGCTCGCACACCGTCACGGTGGATGCCGGCGGCGAGTCGTACCCCGTGCTCGTGGGCGCCGGCGTGCGCGCCGAGTTGGCCGACCACCTGCCACCGTCGGTGCGCCGGGTCGCCGTCGTGACCCAGCCGACGATCCCGTTGTCCGTCGACCCGGGCCGCGAGCACGAGGTCTTCACCATCGGCGACGGCGAGCAGGCCAAGTCCCTGGCCACGGTCGAGGACCTGTGTCGGGCCTGGTCGCGCTGGGGGCTCACGCGGGCCGATCACGTCGTGGCCGTCGGCGGTGGCCTCGTCACCGACGTCGCGGGGTTCGCCGCGGCCGTCTACCACCGGGGGATCGGAGTGGTGCACGTGCCCACCACGCTGCTCGGCATGGTCGACGCCGCCATCGGGGGCAAGACCGGCGTGAACCTGCCCGAGGGGAAGAACCTGGTGGGCGCCTTCTGGCAGCCTCGAGCCGTGCTCTGCGACATCGACGCCCTCACCACGCTGCCCGAGCGGGAGCGGCTGAGCGGCCTCGGCGAGATGGCCAAGTACCACTTCCTCACCGGGGACGACCTGCTCGCGCTGCCGCTCGACGAGCGGGTTGCCGCCTGCGTCCGCATCAAGGCCGAGGTCGTCGCCGCGGACGAGCGCGAGGACCCGTCCAACGTGCGCGGCCGGGCCACGCTCAACTACGGGCACACGCTCGCCCATGCGCTCGAGACCGGTGGCCGCTACGACCTGCGCCACGGCGAGGCCGTGGCCGTCGGCCTCGTGTACGCCGCCGAGCTCGCCCACCACCTGGGACGCATCGACCGGTCCCGGGTCGACGAGCACCGGCGGGTGACGGCGGAGTACGGGCTGCGCACGACGCTGCCCGAGGGCTCGGATTCGGCCGAGCTGATGACGCTGATGGCCCGGGACAAGAAGGCGATCGATGGGCTGACCTTCGCACTCGACGGCCCGGACGGCGTCGAGATCGTCTCCGGTGTCGACCGCAGCGCCGCAGCCACGGCGCTGGCCACGATGGCGGCATCGTGAACGAGGACCCGTCGGACGACGGCACCCCCAGCGACGGCACCCCCAGCGACGACGTGCGCGCACGCGCCCCGGGCAGCGACGTCCCGGACGGCGACACCCTCGGCGACGACGCGGTGCCCGGCGATGCCGGGCATCGCGGCCTGGTCCTGCTGCTCAACGGCCCCAACCTCGACCTGCTGGGTCAGCGGCAGCCGGAGGTGTACGGCGCGACGACGCTCGACGAGCACGTGGCGACGGTGCGCCGCGCCGCCGCCGAGCTGGGCCTGGCGATCGAGCACGTGCAGTCCAACCACGAGGGCGAGGTCGTGGAGGCCATCCACGGCGCGCGGCACCGGTGCGCCGCCATCGTCGTCAACCCCGGGGCGTTCACCCACTACGCGTGGGCCGTCCACGACGCGCTGGCCGCGTTCACCGGACCGGTCGTCGAGGTGCACCTCTCCAACCCGCAGGGGCGCGAGGAGTGGCGGCACACGTCGGTGGTCGCGCCGGTCGCCACCGGCAGCATCACCGGGCTGGGCGGCCTCGGCTACGTGCTGGCCGTCGAGGCCGTCGCCCGCCTCCTCGACGACGAGTAGCGCCGCCGGCCACCCGGGGCCGTGCGGACCGCCCGCCCGGCCGCTGGGCTCCGCGCCAGCCCTATCCTGCACGGGTGACCTTCGACCGCGCCGCCCTGCCCGCCATGGACGTCGCCGACCGGCCGACCCGTCTCCGGGCCCGACTCGACGGCGCCGGGTGCGATGCCCTCCTCGTGACCAACACGACAAACATCCGCTACCTCACCGGTTTCAGCGGGTCGTCGGCCATGCTCCTGGTCACCCCGGACGACCTGGTGTTCGTCACCGACGGGCGCTACCGCGACCAGGCGACCCGGCAGCTCGAGGAGGCGCACGTCGCCGCCCGCGTCGAGATCGGTCGGACGAGCGACGAGCAGCGGGACCTCCTCGTCGGCCCGGCCGCCGCGGTGGGCCGACTGGGGCTCGAGGCCGAGGCGGTGACCTGGGCCCAGCAGCGCAAGTTCGCCGGCGAGTGGTTCCCGGACGCCGACATCGTGCCGACCGAAGGCCTGGTCGAGGGCCTCCGCCGGGTGAAGGATGCGGGCGAGGTGGCCCGCATCGAGGCCGCGTGTGCCATGGCCGACGCCGCGCTGGCGGCGGTGCGCCACCGCCTGGGGGAGGGGCCGACCGAGGCCGAGATCGCTCTCGAGCTCGAGTGGCAGATGCGCCGCCTGGGAGCGGATGGCCCGTCCTTCGACACGATCGTGGCGTCCGGTCCCAACGGTGCGATGCCGCACCACCGGGCCGGCGACCGGCGCATCACCGACGGCGACCTCGTCGTGATCGACTTCGGCGCGCTCGTCGACGGCTACCACTCGGACATGACGCGCACGGTCATGGTGGGCGATGCCGGCGAGACCCAGCGGCGCATGCTCGACACGGTGACGGCGTCGCAGGCGGCCGGGGTCGCCGCGGTGCAGGCGGGGGTGCCGGCATCGGAGGTCGACGAGGCCTGCCGAGCGGTCCTGCGCGACGCCGGCTGGGAGGACGCCTTCCTGCACGGCATAGTTCACATGACAAGTTGACGACAAAATAGACTTATAGGGTAAACTTACGCCC
>CAYUXB010000327.1:0-3922 GCA_964448525.1 uncultured Acidimicrobiaceae bacterium | reverse complement strand
GCCATGCGGGGTCTTGCATGCCAGAACGGACTTCGTGCCGATGTTGACAACCTGTGACCGTGCTGCGCTAGGCTCGCGCCGTACCGGCGCCCAGCGCCCCCGCACGCGGCCTTCTCCGTGAGCCCGGCCCGCGCGACGGCCCGGCCCGGCTCTCGGCGGTGACGACAAGGGGGACGAAGAGGTGACTAGACGCTCGTGGGGCTGGCGCCTGGCGGCGGTGGCGGCCGGCGCGGCGCTCGCGTTCGGCCTCGCCGCCTGCGGCGATGACGACGACGCGGACGCGGACACCGCCGGCGGCGGCGCGGCGGAGATCACCCTGCGGCTCGGCTACGTGACGGCGCCCGAGCATCCCTACGGGATCGCCGTCGACCAGTTCGTCGCCGAGCTCGAGAAGGCCTCGGACGGCGCCATCGACGTCGAGGCGCTGCCCAACTACCAGGGCGGCGACGTCCCGCTGCTGCAGGACGTGCGCGGCGGCGCGGTCGACATGGCGTCGGTCTCGTCGGCGGTGTGGGGGACCCAGGGCGTGACGAGCTTCGACGCCCTCCAGGCGCTCGGCCTGATCACGCGCTACGACCTCGAGCGCGAGGTGATCGCCGGGCCGATCGGCGAGCAGATGCTCACCGGCGTCGAGAAGGTCGGGCTGAAGGGGCTGGCGATCCACGAGGGCGGCCTGCGCAAGCCGCTGGGCGCGAAGAAGGCCCTCACGAGCGCGGAGGACTTCCGCGGGCTCAAGATCCGCACCCCCGAGTCGGCCGTGCTCGAGCTCGGCATCCGGGCGCTCGGGGCCGACCCGACCGCGATCCCGTTCCCGGACACCTACGCCGCCCTGCGCGACGGCACGGTGGACGGCATGGAGGCCAACCTCGGCCTGATCCAGACCGTCAAGTACTACGAGGTGGCCGACTTCCTGACGCCCAACGTCAACCTCTGGCCGTTCCCGACGGTGCTGGTCATGAACCAGGCCAAGTTCGACGCCCTGAGCGCCGAGCAGCAGCAGATGATCGTCGACACCGCGGCGACCATCCCCGGCTTCTCGATCGACTTCTTCGAGCAGCCGAGCGACATCGTGGACGTGCTCTGCGGTGAGGGCCTGAAGTTCGCGGTGGCGAGCGAGGAGGACGTCGCCAGCTTCGACGCCGCCTCCGAGCGCGCCCAGCGGCAGCTGGGCAACCAGGACCCGGGGACGAAGGACTTCATCACCCAGATCCAGGCCCTCAAGGAGGCGCTGCCGCCCCCGGACGCGCCGGCGCCGCTGCCCGAGGGCTGCGCCGTCACGGAGAACTAGGCCCGTGGCCTCCGGCCCGGCCCCCGCGTGGGGCCGGGCCCTCGGCGCGCCGCGGATAGGCTGAGGCGGATCCGATGACGACCCTCGCCCCGGAGTCCGCCGCGTCGCCCGCGCCCGTCGCCGGCGTCCTCGCGCGGGCCGAGTACTGGCTGGGCGTCTACTCGCAGGCCGCCGTGCGCATCGCCACGGTGGGGGCGGTGGTCGCGGCGCTGCTCGCCCTGATGTCGCTGGTGGGCAACATCTTCACCCGCCAGGTGCTCGGTTTCTCGCTGTTCGGCGCCCACGAGCTGGCGAGCTTCGCCTTCCTGTGGACGATCTGGATGGGGATCTCGCTCGCGGTCAAGCGCGGCGCGGTCACGGTCATCACGCTGCTCTCGCACCACGGCCCCGCGCTGTGGCAGCGCTCGGTGCGCACCTTCTCGGGCCTGAGCCTCGCGGTCTTCCTCGCCTACGCCTGCGTCCGGTCGACCCAGTTCGCCCTCGGCCAGGGGGCGCCCGCCGGCGTCACCTCGGCGCTCGAGATCTCGTGGTTCTACCCGGTGTCCTCGATGGCGGTCGGCTTCTACTTCATCAGCCTCCACTACCTGCACGCGGTGGCCGGCGGCGCGGCCCGGGTGGCCGCCGAGGGTCGTGCGGGGCTGCGCGCCGCGCTCACCGGACTGGTGGGCGGCCTCGCGATCGGCGGGGCGGTCTGGCTGGCCCTCTGGGGGCTGCTCGAGGGCGGGGCGGAGCCGCTTCTGGCGATCGGGCTCCTGTTCGTGGTCCTGACGCTCTCGGGCACGCCGATCGTCTTCATGCTGGCGATCGTCGGCATCATCGCCCTCTTCTCGCCGGGGTTCCTCGGGCTGAGCTTCTACCCCAGCACCGACGCCATGGTGCCCTTCTTCACCTCGCAGTCGACGATGGGCCTGTCGGGCGGCGGCGAGCTGCTGGTCATCCTGATGTTCCTGATCGTGGCCGAGGTGATGAACGCGAGCGGGCTGTCGCTGCGCCTGATCGCCTTCGCCGCCTCGCTGGTGGCCCACCTGCGCGGCGGGATGGCCTACGTCTGCCAGCTCACCTCGGCGGTCGTGTCGGGCATCTCGGGCTCGGCCCAGGCCGACGCGGCGATCATGACCCCGCTGCTGGTGCCGGCGATGGAGCGCGAGGGCTACCGCCGCGACGTCGCCGCCGCCGTCGTGGCGGGCGCCTCGATCAAGGGTCCGATCGGGCCGCTGTCGATCATGTTCATCGTCTACGGGGTCGTCGTGCAGGGCCCGGCCTCGGCGTCGATCTCCGAGCTGCTGCTGTCGGGGGTGATCGCCGAGCTGCTGCTGCTGATCTTCCAGGCGGCGACGGTCTACGTGGTCGTGCGGCGGATGGACTTCCTGGTGAGCCGCCGCTTCGCCGGGGTGCGCACGGTCGCCCGCACCGGCCTCGCGGCGCTGCCGGTCCTCGCCATCCCCTTCATCATCCTCGGCGGCATCTTCAGCGGCGTCTTCACCCCGTCGGAGTCCGGCGCGATCGCCGCCGTGGCCACGATCGGCCTGGCGCTGTTCTGGTTCGCGAGCATCTCGCCCATGCAGCTGCCGGCGGTGATCGCGGCGGCGGCGCTCGAGACCGGGATCGTGATGCTGCTGCTGGGCGACTCCTCGATCCTGGCCAAGGCGCTGTTCATCGACGGCTTCGGCTCGGACGTCCAGGAGTTCCTGACCGGGATCACCGACAACAAGTACGTCTTCCTGCTGGTCGTCAACCTGCTGCTGCTGGCGGTCGGGATCTTCATCGAGCCGCTGCCGGCGGTCTACATCCTCGCCCCCTTCCTCGCGCCGGTGGCGGTGCTCGAGTACGGCATCGACCCGACCCACTTCGGGCTGATCATGGTCTTCAATCTGGTGATCGCCCTGATCCACCCGCCGATCGGCCTGGTGATCTTCCTGGTCTCGAGCCTCGCCCACGTCTCGGTCGAGCGTCTGTCGCTGATGATCCTGCCCTGGCTGGCGGTGAGCCTCGTGGTGCTCTTCCTCATCACCTACCTGCCGAGCGAGGCCGTGCTGGCCCTCTCGAACCTGCTCGACTGAGGCCCGCCGCCGCCCTGGGGCTGGGCGCCATGCTCGCCTGGGGGGCCGCGTACGTCCCCTCGGCCTGGCTCGTGGAGACCTGGCCGCCCCTCGCCGCCGCCGGCGCGCGGCTGCTGCTGGCCGGCGCCCTCCTGCTCGCCGCCCTGGCGGCCCTGCGGCGCCCCCTGCGCCCGGGCCTGGGGCCGGTGGCGGTCGGGTGGCTCGCCCTCACCCAGTCGGCGCTCTTCTACGGGGCCACCTTCTGGGGGATCGCCGAGGCCGGGGCGGGGCTGGCGGCGGTCCTCGGCAACACCGACCCGCTGTTCGTGGCCATCCTGGCCACCGTCTTCCTCGGCGAGCGCCTCGGGCCGGTCCAGTGGGCGGGCCTCGCCGTGGGGCTGGCCGGCGCCGCCGTGGTGGCCTGGGAGGGGCCGGCGTGGCCGCCGTCCCTGTCGGGCGGCGCCCTGGTGGTGATGGGCGGCGCGATCGCCTGGAGCGTCGGCACGGTGGTGGCCGCCGGCGGGGTGCCGGCCGCGGCCGACCCGGTCGCGCTGGCCGCCTGGCAGATGGCCGTCGGGGGGGCGGCGCTGCTGGC
>CAYUXB010000326.1:0-3983 GCA_964448525.1 uncultured Acidimicrobiaceae bacterium | reverse complement strand
CGCCGGTTATACGGGTGATCCACCTCCTGGGCGGTGAGCCCGGGGGACCCTTCTCGGGCTCAGGTCCGTCGACGAAGGGAAGCGTTTCATGTGGAGCCCGCGGTTCGAGTGTGTGGTTGGCGAGGACGGCGAGGCGAGCTATCGCGTCGGTCACGAGCTGGTCGACGAGTTCTTGGTGTTCATCGCGGCGCGGGCCAGGCCGAACACCGTCAAGGCCTACGCGCACGATCTGAAGGTCTTCTTCACCGTCGTCGGCAAGGAACCGGCGGAGGTCACCTCACGCGATGTGCTGGGGTTCATCACCGAGCAGCGACAAGGCCGCGCGGGTGCCGAGAACGTGGTGCGGATCAGCGATGGGTCGGCGGGGTTGTCGGCTGCGACGATCAAGCGGCGCCTGGCCGCGGTGTCTGCGCTCTTCGGCTACCTCGTCGTGCGCGGCGATGCCGGCGTGTCGGTGAACCCGGTGCCTCGCGGGTTGCCGACCCGTCAGCGCCGGCGCAACGGCCCGAAGGTGGTGCCGCTGGTTCGCAGTGTGCGCCGGCTGCCGCGGATCCTCGACCCGGTCGAGGTCGACCGGTTGTTGGACGCGTTGCGCACCGACCGGGACCGGGCGATCGTCCAGGCGATGCTGCTCGCGGGGTTGCGCCGCTGCGAGGTGCTCGGGTTGCGGCTCGAGGACCTGCGTCTCGGCGAGTGGCGGGTCTTCATCGCGGACGGCAAGGGCGGCCATGAGCGTCTCGTGCCGATCTCGACGACGTTCTTCACGACGGTCGCCGCGTACCTCAACACCGAACGCCCGGCCGAGGCGAGCACCGACCGGGTGTTCGTCGCGTTGAAGGGACCCACGCGTGGTTCACCGTTGTCGGCATCGGGGCTCGACGAGGTGATGGTCGGGGCGCGCGCTCGGGCCGGGCTGACTCGCGGGACGTGTCACGAGTTGCGCCACACCTGTTTCACCCGGTTGCGCGAGGCGGGCATGGGCATCGAAGCGCTCCAGGCGCTCGCGGGTCACCGCTCGATCGAGTCGACCCGGATCTACCTGCACCTCGGCGCCGACTGGCTCGCCGAGGAGTACTGGCGCGCCGCTGCGGCCATCGAGGCCCCGGCGACCGTCGCGGTGACCCGATGAGCGCCCGCCCGCTCCCCGCAGTCGCTGTCGTTGCCGACCAGCCGCTCGCCGCTGCCCGGTCGACCCAGGAGATCTCCTGGCCCCAGATCATCGCGGCGGCGCCGCAGATGGCGGCCACGATGGCCCGCTACCTCGACCAGCTCGCGGTGTCCGCCCGGCCGGCCACGGTCTCGGCGGTCGACCTGACGTTGCGCCAGTTCGCTGGGTCCGTCACCGCTCATGATCCGGCGTGTCAGACGATGGCCCAGGTCACCCGCCGACACTTCGAGGACTACAAACGCTGGCTCGCCCGCCGACCGGGCCGTCACGGCACCCTGTCGCCGACCACGATCTCGGGGCGGCTCGGGCTGCTCCGCACGTTCTTCGAACGCATCATCGAGTGGGACTACGCCGACGCCCCGGCCCGTGTGCCGATCTTCGCCGGCGACTTCCCCGACCGCGACGAACCGCTGCCGAAGTTCCTCGATGACCCCACCGCAGCCAAGTTCATGGCGGCGCTCGCTGCGGATCCGAACCCGCGCCGGCGGCTCATGGTCGAGATCCTCGCCCGCACCGGGATCCGCTCCGGTGAACTCTCCGGGCTCGACGACGACGCCATGGTCCTCCTCGACGGCGTCCACTGGCTCCGCATCCCCGTCGGCAAGCTCCACAACGACCGCTACGTGCCGCTCCTGCCGGTTCTCGTCGAGCTCATCGAGCACCACCGGGCCACCCGCCCACCAGCACGCTCTGGGCGTCTCGTCGAACGCAACGACGGCCAACCCTTCGACCGGCGCACCGTCCACCGCTACGTCGCCGCCGTTGCGAAACGCGCCGGCGTCGGCCCCGTGCACCCACACCAGCTCCGCCACACCCTCGCGACCCAAGCCATCAACCGCGGCATGAGCCTCGAAGCGATCGCCGCGCTCCTCGGGCACCGCTCCATGAAGATGACGATGACCTACGCCCGCATCTCGGACCGCACCGTCGCGGACGAGTACTTCCGCGTCACCGCCGCCGTCGAGGCCAACTATCAGCCCGGCACACCGCAACGCGCGACAGCCACCGGGCCGATCATGACCGGCCTCGCCGCCGATCACCGCCGACTCCTCGGCAACGGCCACTGCAACCGACCCGCCGCGCTCGACTGCATCCACGAATCGATCTGCGAACGCTGCGGCTTCTTCGACACCGGAGCCGAGTTCGTGCCCGTCCTCATCCGCCAACGCGATCACGCCGCCGACCGCGACCAAGACGAACGCGCCCGACTCTTCACCAACCTGCTCGACAACCTCGACGCCAACCCATGACCGTGCTTGCATGACCCCAGCCCAAGGGTCGGCAGATCACCCGTATAACAGCGGGAGCGGGTCACACCACGACGACGTCGATCAGATCATCGAGGCCTTCGAAGTCCGCGCCGTTGCGAGTGTAGAGCGGCAGGCTCGCGGCACAGGCGGTCGCGGCGATGAGCAGGTCCACGGCTCGGGCACCGCGGGCCTTGCGGCCGGAAGCGGTGACTGCGGCGTAGATGCGCCCGTAGGCGCGGGCAGCTTCGCCGTCGAACGGGAGGGGGTCGAATGCGGCTTCGGCTCGCTGCAGCCGGTCCTGTCGACGTCCCCGCTCATCGGCGTCGCTGGCCGCGTGTGGCCCCGCAGCGAGCTCCGCCATCGTGAGAGCGCTCACCGCGACCTCGATCGGCAGCTTCGAAGGGTCGAGCCCTTCAAGGTCGATGACGACCGAGGTGTCGAGCAACCCCTGCGGCGGGCGTTCGGGCTCAGCCACGCGGCTCGGGGTCCTGGACGGCAACCCGGTCGAGATCCGCTCGGAATCGGTCGTAGTCCACGCTCGGCGCGGTGCGGAACATCGCCACCGCAGCCTCCGCTGCGACGAAGCGACGGCGTCGCAGCGGGGTCAGCTCCGCGACCGGCACGCCGTTGCGAGTCACCACGAAGTTCTCTCCCTCGTCGAGCCGACGCATGATGTCGCCGCTCTCGTTCCGGAGCTCCCGTTGAGTGAGTTCTCGGGCCATGCGACCACCGTAGCACGACGTGCTACGCCCATCGTCGGACTAAGTCTGATCGCCGGCACTAGGTCGTCCGCTGTTCGCAGCGGAGCGGCACGACAGGGGCAGGCCGCCCCGCTGCTCGGCGGCCTTCGGCTCTGGGTGAGACCAGCGCGCCTGGCTGCGCAGAACGCATCCAGACCCAGTTCCCGCTACGCCAGGCGCGGGGAGGGCCACGGTGAGCGGCCCTTCGCGGAGGGATCCGGTGGCCCGAAACGCCGGTTTCGGAGGTCGAGTTACCGACCGTTCATCTCACGTGTTTGCTGAACCTAGGGGTTGCTGAAGCGCCCGAAGAACTCCCAGAGGAGCTCGTTCCAATCGATGTCGAAGGTCGTCGTCCCCACGATCGACTCGATCGCGGTGCCGAAGTCGCTGCCGGGCCACGTGTGCCCGCCACCCTCGACGACGTAGAACTCGACCTCGGCCCCCGGCGGGCAGGCATAGGTGCGGTGCAACACCGATTCGGTGAGCCGCTCGTCGTCGGGGTCGGGCTCGCACCCGTTGCGATCGGCCCACGTCGCGACCGTTGCTGGGTAGCCCTCACCGTCGAGGTCGGCCGCCACCGTCGTCGTGCTCTCGGTGGTGGAGGAGCCGTCCTCCTCGCCGAGCAGCCCCGTCAGGTCGCCGAGGCCGCCGTTGAACCGAAGGATCGGATCCGCGGTGCCGTGCGTGGCCAGGATGGGAACCGGTCGCTGCTGCTCGCACGGCTCAGGTGCGGTGATCCCTCCGACCGGCGCCACCGCGGCGAAGCGCTCCGAGCGGGTGCAGGCCAGCAGCGACGTCATCATCGCCCCGTTCGACAGGCCCGTC
>CAYUXB010000325.1:0-3989 GCA_964448525.1 uncultured Acidimicrobiaceae bacterium | reverse complement strand
GATCGCGGCGGCCGGCCGCAGGTGTACCAGGTGCCCGCGGGCGGCGGGGGCGGTCAGGTGAACCGGCCGCGCCGCTCCGGCTCGCGGCCCGGTGGCTGGGTGGGGCGCACAGCCGGCGGGGCCGGCGCGATCGGCATCTCGACATCGACACCGACATCGCCGAGGGCGACCTCCTTGCCGTGGTGCCACAGCGTGCACGGCGCGCCCTCGACCAGGCTGTAGGTGGCGGACTCGCCGTCGGTCGTCAACCGCACGCAACTCCCCCGGTACCGCACCCGGAACGACATGCGGCTCAGGCCGCTCGGCAGGCGCGGCGCGAAACGGAGCTTCCCGTCGCGGGCGCGCATCCCGCCGAAGCCCTCGACCAGCGCGGTCCACGCCCCCGCCAGCGACGCCATGTGCAGGCCGTCGCGGGTGTTGTGGTGGCGGTCCTCGAGGTCCATGAGGGCCGTCTCGGCCAGGTAGTCGTGCGCCAGCTCCAGGTGGCCGAGCTCTGCCGCCACGACCGCCTGGGTGCAGGCCGACAACGAGGAGTCACGCACGGTGATGGCTTCGTAGTAGCGGAAGTTGCGGTCCTTCTCCTCGAGGGTGAACGCATCCTCCCGCAGGTGCATCGCCAGCACGAGGTCGGACTGCTTGACCACCTGCTTGCGGTAGAGGTCGAAGTACGGGAAGTGCAACAGCAGCGGGTACTGATCGGGCCGTGTGGCGTCGAAGTCCCACTCGGCGTGATCGGTGAACCCCTCGCTCTGGGGATGCACGCCGAGGTCCGCGTCGTAGGGGATCACGACGGCATCCGCGGCGTCGCGCCACGACGCCATCTCCTCGGTCGTCACCTCCAGCCGGTCGGCGTCGTCCGGTTGGCGCGCCGCGACCATCGCCGCCGCCCGCAGGTTCTGCTGCGCCATCAGGTTGGTGTACACGTTGTTGTCGGTGATGGCGCTGTACTCGTCCGGGCCGGTCACCCCGTCGATGCGGAACCGGCCCTCCCGGTCGTGGTGGCCCAGGCTGCGCCACCAGCGGGCCGGGGCCACCAGGAGGTCGATGCCCACCTCCCGTTCGAACTCGTCGTCCTGCGTGGCGTCGAGGTAGCGGACGACGGCATCGGCGATGGCGGCGTTGATGTGGAACGCGGCCGTGCCCGCGGGCCAGTAGCCGGACGACTCGCGACCTCGGATGGTGCGCCAGGGGAACGCCGCCCCCTCGAGCCCCAGCTCGGTGGCACGCTCCTCCGCCAGCGGCATCGTGAGCTTGCGCCAGGTGAGCGCCGCTCGGGTCGCGTCCGGCTTGGTGAAGGTGAGCACCGGCAGCACGAACGCCTCGGTGTCCCAGAACGTGTGGCCGTCGTAGCCGGGACCGGTGAGGCCCTTGCCGGGGATGGGCCGCTGCTCGGCCCGCGCCCCCGCCTGGAGGATGTGGAACAGGCCGAAGCGAGCGGCCTGCTGCACCTCCGCGTCCCCGTCGATCTCGACGTCGGCACCCGACCAGAAGTCGTCGAGGTACTCGCGCTGTTGGGCCCGCAGCCCGTCCCAGCCGGTCAACCGGGCGGCAGCCAGGGCGGCCACCACCTGGTCGTGGAGCGCGGGACGGGTGCGGCGGCTCGACCAGCCGTAGGCCAGGTACTTGACGATGCGGAGCCGCTCGCCCGGTCGGAGGCGTGTGGCGACCGTGAACCGGCAGATGTCCGGCGAACTGGTGATGTCGCACTCGGTGTTCGGCGGCCCGTCGATCGCGTGACGCATGCCGGACGCCACCCGCAGGCCGCTCTCGCGGGTGTGGTGCACCATCACCGCCTCGGTGCCCGAGGCGGTGTGCTCCTCGATCTCGAGCGGGCTCTCCAGCGCGGCGGCGGCGCGCGGGTCCGGGCTCTGCGGCGGGAGGGCCTCGTTGGCCACCATCTCGGACTGCACCACGATGCGCAGCGACCGGTCGATCGCCTCGACCTCGTAGCAGATCGCGGCCACGGCACGCTGCGACAGCGACACCAGCCGGGACGACCTCAGGCGGATGCCGTCACCGGCCGGCGAGAACCACTCGACCTCCCGCTCGAGGGTTCCCGCCCGCAGGTCGAGCGAACGACGGTGCGACGCCAAGCTGCCGTAGCGCACGTCGAACGGTTCGTCGTCGACCAGCAGCCGGAAGATCTTGCCGTTGGTGACGTTGATGACGGTCTGGCCGGACTCCGGGTACCCGTAGCCCCGCTCGCTGTAGGGCAGCGGGCGCGACGCGTACACCGAGTTGAGGTAGCTGCCGGGCACCCCGTGGGGCTCGCCCTCGTCGAGGTTGCCCCGCAGCCCGATGTGCCCGTTGGACAGGGCGAAGACGGACTCGGTCCGCGCCAGGGCGTCGAGGTGCAGCTCGTTCTCGGTGACCGACCACGGCTCGACAGCGAAGATGTGCTCGTCAGTGATGTCGTCGGTCCTCAGTGCTTCGGCCACCCCACGTGGATAGCCGATCCGGCCCCCGTTGTGAACCGCTCACGCGTTGCCGAAGAAGCCGATGGCGAACCGCTCGTGGCTGCCGCCCGTGTGGATCACGCGGATCACGTAGGTGCCGGTGGCCGGCAGCGGCTCGTCCGGCAGGTACCACTCGAGGCCGTTGACGACGCCCGGCTCACCGCCTTCCCACGAGCCCTCGCTGCTGCCGTCGGGCGCGAAGACCTCGATGTAGGTCTCGATGCCGTCGTCGGCCAGCGAGAGGATCGACAGCTCCTGGTCGGTGCGGAGGTGCACGGGGAAGTCGAGGTGACCGCCCTCGTCCAGGTCGACGACGAGGGTGCCGAACTGCGGAGCCTCCTCCCCCGACATGATGTCGGTGGGGATCGAGTTCGCCTCCTGGCCGGGGAGCGTGGTCGGCGGGGCCGATTCGGCGGGGATCGTCACCGCGGGCAGGTCGGCGCCGGGGGACGATCCGCCCGAGTCGCCCTCCGGCTCGTCGGCCTCGGTGGTGGTGGGCGCCATCGTGCCCTGGTTCGAGGGCGCGGCCGCCGTCGTCGCGGTCGCCAGCGCGCTGCCGGCCGCCGATCCGCCGTCACCACCGTCGTCGTCGCCACCGGATGACAGGAGCATCGCGACGGCCACCACGGCGAGGGCCGCGACGCACCCGATCGCGACGTAGAGGAGCAGACGACCGGTCCCCTGGTCACCGGGTTCGACGGGAGGCGTGCCGTCCCGAGGAGACGGCTCGCCGAGGGCCGTCCCCCGCCACCCGTCTCCGTCCTGGGGCGTGTAGGTCATCGACTGGACTCCTGTGCGCGGCGGTGTGCCTGGCGTGGCGCCGGAGGGTCCGAACCTAGTGCGGCGCGCCGGACGGACGCGAGACTCGGCCGGTGACCGACGAGCGCGACCCCGCTGTGAACGAGATCGTCGAGTGCTTCGGCCTGCGACCCCACCCGGAAGGCGGGTGGTACGCCGAGACGTGGCGCCACGACGACGGTGAGGGCGGTCGGGGCGCCGGCACCGCCATCTACTACCTGCTCGCCGCCGGCCAGCGCTCGCACTGGCACCGCGTCGACGCCACCGAGGTCTGGCACTTCTACGCCGGCGACCCGCTGCGCCTGCGCGTCCACGAGGGTGACGGGCCGGTGCGTGAGATCACCCTCGGGGCCGACCTGCGGGGCGGTCAGGTGCCCCAGGCGATCGTGCCCATGGGCGCCTGGCAGGCGGCGGAGCCCACCGGCGCGTGGACGCTGGTGGGCTGCACGGTGTCGCCCGGCTTCACCTTCGACGGCTTCGAGCTCGCACCACCCGGCTGGGAACCCCGGCACTGAGGCCGATGCCGTGGCTCAGCCGGCGGCGCGGCCACCGGCCGCCAACAGCGGGGCCAGGAACTGGCCCGTCCAGCTCGCCGGGATCGCCGCCACCTCCTCCGGCGTGCCGGTGGCCACCACCGTGCCGCCACCGCTGCCGCCCTCGGGGCCGAGGTCGATGATGTGGTCGGCGGTCTTGATGACGTCGAGGTTGTGCTCGATGACCAGCACCGTGTTGCCC
>CAYUXB010000324.1:0-3998 GCA_964448525.1 uncultured Acidimicrobiaceae bacterium | reverse complement strand
CGACTCGTACTACATCGTGGCGCACTTCCACTACGTGCTCTTCGGTGGCGCCCTGCTGGGCTTCCTGGGCGGCTTCTACTTCTGGTGGCCCAAGCTGTTCGGCTACATGCTGAACGAGAAGCTGGGCAAGTGGCACTTCTGGACGATCCTCATCGGGTTCAACCTGACGTTCGGGCCCATGCACATCCTCGGCCTGCAGGGCATGCCGCGCCGCATGCACACCTACGTCGCCGGCTACGGGTTCGACTTCTGGAACATGGCCTCCACGGTCGGCTCGCTCATCATCGCCGTGTCGATGCTGATCTTCGGGGCGAACGTGCTGAAGAGCTGGCGGGCCCACAAAGCGAACCCGGTCGACCCCGGGCCCGACCCGTGGGACGCCCGCAGCCTCGAATGGATGGTCCAGTCGCCCACCCCGGCGCACAACTTCGACGTCACGCCGACGGTGTCGCACCTGGACGAGTTCTGGCACCGGAAGTACCAGGAGGACGGCTCGGGCAAGACGGTGCGCGTCGCCACCGGTGCCGAGGTGGCCCAGCCCGGTGACGGCACCGGCGTGCACCTCCCGTCACCGTCGTACTGGCCGCTGATCATGGCGCTCGGTCTGCCGATCTTCGGCCTC
This sequence comes from uncultured Acidimicrobiaceae bacterium, assembly GCA_964448525.1. Taxonomy (GTDB): domain Bacteria; phylum Actinomycetota; class Acidimicrobiia; order Acidimicrobiales; family VFJN01; genus ZC4RG19. The sequence goes on along the minus strand of CAYUXB010000324.1, from coordinate 3,376 downwards.
GGGCTGATCTTCAACATGGGCCTCGCCGCCCTCGGCATCCTGATCGTGGTCGCAGCCGGCTTCGGCTGGGGCTACGAGCCCTCCGACGACCCCGAGGCCCACGCTGGGCCGCACGGGGACGACGGCCACGACGACGGGCACGACGGCGCCGAGGCCGACCTGGACGCGGTCGACGGCGACACCGCTGACGCGCCGGCCGGCGACCTCCAGCCCGCGGGCGCCCCCGCCTCCGGCGGTTCCGCATCCGCTTCCGACGAGAAGGCTTCCTCCGATGACTGACACGGTCTTCGCCTCCCACGACACGGATCCGGCGCTGCACGACAAGGGCGTGCCGAGCCATGCCACCAGCACCGGCGTCTCCAACGAGAAGCTGGCGATGTGGGTGTTCCTCGGGTCGGACTGCCTGCTGTTCGGCGGCCTGATCTCGACGTACCTGCTCCTGCGGCACAAGTCGACGCACGGGCCCACGCCGAGCCACGAGTTCTTCGACATCCCGTTCACCTCGGTGTCGAGCTTCGTGCTGCTGTTCAGCTCGCTGACGATGGCCCTGGCCGTCGGTGCGATCCACCGGGGCGACGAGCGCCGCTGCCGCACCTTCCTGCTGACCACCGCCCTGCTCGGCGGCGTGTTCATCGCCGGTCAGGTCTACGAGTTCACGGCCTTCGTCAACGAGGGCTTGGGCTACACCACCAACATCTTCGGCTCGGCGTTCTACACGCTCACCGGGTTCCACGGCGTGCACGTCAGCGTGGGCATCATCTTCCTGCTGTCGTTGCTCGTGATGTCGCTGCGCGGCAACCTGGGGCCCGAACGGGCCGAGACGGTCGAGATCTTCGGCCTGTACTGGCACTTCGTCGACATCGTGTGGATCCTGATCTTCACCGTCGTCTACCTGATCCCGTGATCGTGGGGAGCATCTGAGATGAGCGTCGAAACCACCGACCGGGGCGCAGCCGGCCCGTACGAAGCCGATCACGAGGCTCACCAGCACGCCCACCCGAGCGACGCGAAGTACATCAAGGTCGCCGTCTTCCTGGCCGTGCTCACCGCGTTCGAGGTCGCCACGTACTTCGTCAGCGATCCGAGCACCACCTTCCTCGTGGCCACGTTGTTCCCGATGATGATCGTCAAGTTCGCCGTCGTGGCCGGTGTGTTCATGCACCTGCAGTTCGACAATCCGCTGCTGCGACGGGTCTTCCTCTTCGGCCTGGTGCTGGCGGTCGCCGTGTTCGTGGTCGTGCTGACCTCGATGGAGTTTTGGTCCTCGAGCTTCGGAGGCTGATGCCATGAGCCTGTTCGCCGCCGGGGCCGACTTCTGGCGGTGGCAGCCGCACCCGGAGGTCTGGGTGCTGGTCGGGGGTGTCGCCATCCTCGCCGTCTACGCCCTGCGCGTGGTCGGCCCCAAGGTGGTGCCCGCAGGCGTGCCGGTGGTCAGCCGGCAGCAGGTCGGTTGGTTCGGCCTGGGGCTGGTGCTCCTGTGGCTGGCGTCGGACTGGCCCATGCACGACATCGGCGAGGACTACCTGTTCTCGGTGCACATGACCCAGCACATGCTGCTAACCTACATGGTGCCCCCGGTGATGTTGCTGGCGACGCCCGAGTGGCTCGCCCGCGTCGTCCTCGGCCGTGGCCGGGTCAAGCGGGCGTTCTTCTTCCTCGCCCGGCCCGTCGCGGCCGCGCTGATGTTCAACGGGTTCCTGCTGCTCACCCACGCACCCGGCATCGTCAACCTGTCCGTGGAGAACGCGCTCGCCCACTACCTGCTCCACACGGTGCTGGTGTTCACCGCCTTCATGCTGTGGATGCCGGTGGTCGGCCCGCTGCCGGAGCTGCGGATCTCCTACCCGGGCCAGATGCTGTACCTGTTCGTCACGTCGATCATCCCGACCGTGCCGGCCGGGTGGCTGACGTTCGCAGAAGGCACGATGTACTCGGCGTACGAGGTGCCCGACCGCCTCTGGGGTCTGACGATCACCGAGGACCAGCAGATGGCGGGCGTGATCATGAAGCTCATCGGTGGCGGCTTCCTGTGGATCATCATCACCGTGCGGTTCTTCCAGTGGGCGTCGAAGTTCACCGACAGCGACAAGGCGATCGACCAGGCCGGCCCGGCGACCGACCTCACGTGGGCCGACGTCGAGCGCGAGTTCGACCGCCATCCCCCCGCGCCCGAGCCGGGAGGAGCTGCCGACGCCGACCCGAGGGCCGGTGCACCCTCGTCGCCCCCGGCCGAGCCGGGACCGTCCGGAGGCTGACCCCCTCGGGGCTGGTCACCAGGAGTACGTGATGCCCGTCAGCTCCTCGGACAGGCGCCACAGGGTGGCCGCCGCGTCGTCGTCGCGGGCCTGCGCCGTCATGCCGACCCGCTTCGGGCTGCCGCGCATCTCGAACGGGCCGCCCGGGCCGAAGTAGTCGCCGGACACGACGTCGGGCATCGTGGCCGCGTGCAGCTGGGGGAGCGCGCCCGCCTCGGCAGACTGCGCCACCAGCCCGCCGCCGATGGCCATGGCGGCGCCGGTCGCCCGCTGGAGGAGCCATCCCCGGGACTGCCGGGCGGTGGTCTGCTGCAGGTGCGTGGCGGCGTAGCCGGGGTGCGCGGCCGCGGCGACGAGGCCGGACCCGGCGGCCGCGGCCCGGCGCCCCAGTTCCCGGGTGAACAGCAGGTTGGCGAGCTTCGACCGGCCGTAGGCGGTCCACTTGTTGTAGTCGCCGCGCTCGTAGCCGGGATCGTCCCAGCGGTTGTCGCCGAGGCGGTGCATGGCGGAGGACGTGGTGACGACCCGGGGCGCCGTGGCCCGCCCGAGCGTCGGCAGCAGCAGGCCGGTGAGCGCGAAGTGGCCGAGGTGGTTGGTGGCGAACTGCAGTTCGATGTCGTCCGCCGTGCGGCGGAGGGGAGGCGCCATGATGCCGGCGTTGTTCATCAGCACGTCGAGGTGGTCGGTCACCTGGTCGACCTCGGCCGCGGCCTTGCGCACCGACGCGAGGTCCGACAGGTCGAGCGGGACGATGACCGGGGCCGGCCCGGTGGCAGCGGCCGCGACGAGGGCGCAGGCGGCCTCGGCCCGCTCGGGACTTCGGCAGCCCAGGACCACGGTGGCGCCCCGACGGGCGAGCGCCTCGGCCGAGTGCAGCCCGAGGCCGCTGTTGGCCCCGGTCACCAGCACCGTGCGGCCGGTCTGGTCGGGGATGTCGGAGGTCGCCCAGCGAGCCATGCCCTCAGATTGCCAGACGGCACCATCGACCGGTGCCCCCGGCGGCCGTCGCGCATCGTTGTGCATCCGCGTCCGTCGGCCCCTGGTCCCACACAGCGCAGGACACGCCCCTAGTCGCTGGGCTCCCAGCGGAACATCGCGATGGCGAGCGTCACTGCCGCCAG
>CAYUXB010000323.1:0-4017 GCA_964448525.1 uncultured Acidimicrobiaceae bacterium | reverse complement strand
CTCGTCCGCATGGCCACAGAAGCCGCCGACGCCCTCGACCCCACATTCCGGCGCACCGGCCAGCGGGGCGAACGCAACACCGTCGTCCTCCACGTCGACGTCGACCCCGACGGCACCCACGGCCCCGCCCAACTCGAACTCGGCCCGGTGGTCCCCGACCACGTCGCCCGGTACATGTGCTGCGACGCCCGCGTGCAGGTCATGACCTACCTCCACGGCAAGCTCGTCGGCATCAACCCCGCCGAGCGCACCGTCAACCGGGCCACCCGCCGCTACCTCGCCCGCCGCGACCAAGGCTGCACCCACCCCCTCTGCGCGCAGAAGCTGTGGTTGCACGCCCATCACATCCAGTTCTGGGAACACGGCGGCGCGACCGAGCCATCAAATCTCACGATGCTGTGCCCGCACCACCACCGGGCACTCCACGCCGGCGAGTTCACCATCGACGGCGACCCCGAAACCGGCACCCTGCGCTTCCTCGACCGCTGGGACAACCCCCTCACCCCACCCGAGCCGCGACCCCCAGGCGAACCACCACCCCACGGACGACCACCACCGTTCACCCCACCACTCGCCGAGCGGCTCCAGAGCGACTGGTTCCACTGGAACTGACGTGGTCAGCGGGCGACGCCCGTCGCCAACATGGCTGCAGTCTCACCCGAGAACGACGACAGCCCGATCCCCTAGGGGTTCGGGCTGTCAGGGGATCTCTCGGCGAGATCACATGGTGGGCCGGGAAGGATTCGAACCTTCGAAGGCGATGCCGGCAGATTTACAGTCTGCTCCCTTTGGCCACTCGGGCACCGACCCTGGGAGCGAACACGGTAGCGCCTCGGCCGGTGGGCCCACCACACGGGAATCCCGGCGAGCCGCGGCTGCTCGGCAGGTTCTGCTCTCCGCACCCCGGGTGCACGAGGCATCGCGGCGGCCACACGTTCGACCACGGCGGCGGCTGACACGGCGGTACCCTCGCGCCCATGCCGAGCTTCGACGTGGTCTCCGAGATCGACATGCAAGAGGTGCGCAACGCCGTCGACCAGGCGTCGCGCGAGGTCGCCAACCGGTTCGACTTCAAGGGCACCGACAGCAAGGTGGACCTCGGCGACAACGACATCACGCTGCACAGCGTCAGCGAGGATCGCCTGAACGCCCTCCGCCAGGTGCTGGAGGAGAAGCTGGTCAAGCGCAAGGTGTCGCTCAAGGCGCTCGACTACCAGAAGGTCGAGGAGGCCCACGGCGGCACGGCCCGCCAGCAGGTCAACCTGGTGGCCGGCATCTCCCGCGACAAGGCGACCACGATCAACAAGTTCATCAAGGGCCTGGGCCTCAAGGGCGTGCAGAGCCAGGTGCAGGGCGAGCAGCTCCGGGTCACCGGCAAGAAGCGCGACGACCTCCAGGCCGCCATCCAGGCGATGCGCGACGAGGACTTCGGCATCCCGCTGCAGTTCAACAACTTCCGGGACTGACCTCCCGGAAGGGGGGAGCCGCTACTGCCACTCCCCGCCGCGCAGCCGGGCCACCCTGTCCTCGGTCGCCGGGTGCGTGCGCCACAGGTTGGCGAAGTTCATCTTGCGGCCGCTCAGCGGGTTGACGATGAACGCCGACGCGTGCGCCGGGTCGATGTCCATCGGGATGCGCTGCGCCCCGGTCTCCAGCTTGAGCAGCGCACGTGCGAGCGGCTCGCCGTCGCCGATGAGGCGCGCACCCGTGCGGTCGGCCTCGAACTCGCGGCTGCGGGTGAGCGCCATCTGCAACAGCGTGGCGGCGATCGGAGCCAGGACCGCCATCGCCAGCAGGGCGATCGGGTTGGGCCCGTCGTCGTCGCGCCCCCCGCCGAAGATGGCGGTGAACTGCAAGAAGTTGGCGACGAGGGTGATGCCCATGGCGATGGCCGCGGCCACCGAACCGATGAGGATGTCGCGGTTGCCGACGTGGCTGATCTCGTGCGCGAGCACGCCCCGCAGCTCGTTCCAGTCGAGGATGCGCAGGATGCCCTGCGTCACGGCCACGGCCGCGTTGTCCGGGTTGCGGCCGGTGGCGAAGGCGTTGGGCTGCTCGTCCGGCGTCACGTAGAGCTTCGGCATCGGCATGTTCGCCTTCTGCGTCAGCTCGCGGACGATGGCGTAGTACTCGGGCATCTGCTGCTCGGTCACGGGCTGCGCGCGTGCGGCCTTGATGGCGAGCTTGTCGCTGTTCCAGTAGGAGAAGCCGACGAAGGCGAACCCCACGACAGCGCCGATGATCGCGCCGGTCCCGCCCCACAGCGCCCCACCGATGACGATCAACAGGCCACCGAGCCCGGCCAGCAGCACGAAGGTCTTGAACGTGTTCTTCACGCCCGAGAACGGTATCGGCGAAACCTGGGAAGTTCCTGAAGGCGTCGTCAGTCGTAGTAGCCGGAATGGATGTAGACGCAGGGGATGCCCTCGCCGTGGAACATGTCCACGTTGCGGCGATCGTCCTCGAACGCCAGGCGCAGGTCGAACCCGTAGCGACGCAGGTGGTCGACCGTCTCGCGCTTGAACGAGCGCGAGGCCGAGTAGTCGCCGTAGTCGCGCATGATCAGCAGATCCCACCGCAGCTTGTAGCGGTCGAGCCAGGCCAGCGTCTGCGGGCGCACCCGCAGCGGCCGGGCCGTCAGCAGAACGACCTGGTGGGCCGCGTCCAGCACCTCGAGCAGCCGCGCCACCTCGTCGATGAGGGCGTCCTCGCCGCAGGCGGCGAAGAAGGCGTCCCAGTCGCGCTGGGGGTACTCGAGGAAGTGCTGGCGGCTCGAGGCGTCCGAGAGCACGCCGTCCATGTCGAAGACGACGGCCTGCCCCGGCTCGACGGGGCCGTCGCGCCAGCGCCAGTGGTCGGGAGTGGGGGAAGAGGCCGGGGAAGACACGCCGTGAACCTATCGGCGCGGCCGCCGTCCGCTCGACCTGGGAACCAGCGGACCGCCGACCGCCGACCGCCCACCGCCATGCCGGCACTGAGCGGCGGGGTCGTGCTCACAGCGTCAGCGTGCCGGTGCTCACAGCATCAGGAGGTAGCAGACCTCGGTGACGCCCGGGTACTCGGTCTGTCGGGCCGGGGTCGCCCGCCAGCCCCACCGTTCGTACATCGCCCGGGCCCGCACGTTGCCCTCGAGCACCCACAGCACCACGACCCGGTAGCCGGCGTTCTGCAGGTGGCCGAGCGCCTCGTTGTGGAGCCGTCGCCCGATGCCCCGCCCCCAGTGCCCGGGGTCGACGTACAGGCGAAGCAGCTGGGCCCGGCTGGTCTCGTCCGGGTCGGGCACGGCAGCGATGGTGCCGACCACCTGGCCGTCCGGGCCGGTGTGGCACGCGACCAGCACCAGCGTGTTGTAGCCCTGGGCGGCGATCGCCTGGCGCGACCGCTCCGTCAGCAGCTCCGGCGACGGCGGGGGCGCCTCGGGTGGGAAGAGTCCCTCGTAGCCGACGAGGGCGGCGCGCTGCCACACCGTGCCGATGGCAGGCGCGTCCCGCGGCACGGCGGCACGGATCAGGACGTCCAGCGCATCATCCCCTCAGACAACCGCCCGACACCCCGACACCGGTCAGTCCTCCTGCGGTTGGGCTTCGGCCCGCTTGCGGATCTCGTCCACGACCGCGGGATCGGCCAGCGTGGTCGTGTCGCCGAGCGTCCGGCCCTCGGCCACGTCGCGCAGCAGGCGGCGCATGATCTTGCCCGAGCGGGTCTTGGGCAGCTCGTCGGTGAAGATGATCATCTTCGGCTTGGCGGTCGGGCCGATCTTCTGGGCGACGTGGCCCCGCAGCTCCTCGCCGAGCTCCGGCGTGGAGTCGACGGTGCCTCGCACGGTCACGAAGGCGACGATGGCCTGGCCCGTCACCGGATCGTTGGCGCCGCACACCGCCGACTCGGCCACCGAGGGGTGGTCGACCAGGGCGGACTCGACCTCGGTGGTCGAGATGCGGTGCCCGGAGACGTTCATCACGTCGTCGACCCGCCCGAGCAGCCAGTAGTAGCCGTCGTCGTCGATCTTGCAGCCGT
>CAYUXB010000322.1:0-4033 GCA_964448525.1 uncultured Acidimicrobiaceae bacterium | reverse complement strand
GGTTCTGGTTGCGGCGACCCAGGTTGACGAAGCTGTCGGCGATGTTGCGCCGCAGGACCGCCTGCTCGACCGCCAGGTCGAGCGCGGTGTCCTGCACCGTGTTGAGCGCGTCCGACACGTCGGCCACCTCGTCGCGGGTCTGCAGCGACACCGGTTTGACCGATGGCATCACGACATCTTCGCCGAGCGGGGTCTCCAGGATGTCGATGACGGCTTCCGGCAGCCGCCGCTCGGCCATCTCCTTGGCCTCGCGGGTGAGCGCGCGCAGGGGCCTCGTGATCGACCGGGACACCAGCCAGGTGAGCACGATCGCGGTGCCGAGCACCAGCACCGCCAGGGCGGCGAACCACCGCTGTCGGGCCTCGGCCGCGGCGTTGAGCGAGCCGGCCCGGTCGAGGATCTCCGCCGAGATGGCCTCCTGGAGGGCGATGTAGCCGTCCTCCTTGGGGACGTTGACGTCCGCGAAGACGGCCCCGAAGTCGAGGCTGTTGTTCATGACCGCTTCGCGGGTGTTCGTGACCACGCGGTCGGTCAGCCCCGTGGGGAAGTGCTCGGCCGAGATCTCGGCGTAGGGGCCCGAGGCGTTGAGCAGGACCTCCGCGTTGTTCTCGACCCTCGTCAGCAGCACGGAGCTCCTGGCGATCTCGGCCGTCGTGTCGATGCCGCCCTCGCTCGCAGCATCACCCATGACGCCGTTCAGCAGGAGGGACACGTCCTCGATCTGGCGGGTGGCCGTGTCGGCCAGCTCAGCGCCCTGGCGCAGCTCCGGGTCGTCGATGGCGAGCGAGATGCGCGTCGTGGCGTCGAAGAACGGCTGCAGCAGCTCGCTGTAGCGCTGGAAGACCTCGTGGCTGAAGGCGAAGTTGTTCTCGACCGTGCGGGGGTTGACGGCAGCGATGTTGGCGTCGATGTCGGCCCGCAGCTGGTCGATCGCATCGAGCTGCTCCAGCGGGGCGCGGTAGGCCTCGCTGACCGAGCTGTCCTTTGACGCGATCAGCTCCTCGAAATCCCGGAGCGCCGCATCGGTGGCGGCCCGAGTCTCCTCGTAGCCCTCCACCGGCATGTCGACGACCTCGGTCTGCCCGACGAGGTCGACCGCCGGCCACGTGCGCTCGTTCTGGAGCGCCGCGAGGAGCCCGGAGGGCCCGATGGCGGCCTCGGCGAGGTCGGTCTGCGAGCGGATCTGCGCGACCTCGTCCGCAGACTTCAGCACCTCCAACGCCGTGACCACACCAAGTGCGAGCAAAGGGATGGACAATGCGGCAGCAAGCTTCAGGCGAATGGGTACGCGGCGCAAAACGACGATCCTTGCGGTGACGAATCGGAACCCCAGCGGTTCGTAGCGTCATCATCGCATGCCGGCGGGCGGCCCCCGCGCCACACGCTGCGTAGGTATCTCGATGCGCTGGTCAGCGCATGTGAGCGCGCGCCTGAGCCTTCGCGACGAGGCTCTCGAGCAGCGTCAGCAGCACCATCTTCACCGAGTCTTTGTTACGGGCGTCACAATCGACGATCGGTGTGTCGCCCGCGACGCCGAGCGCCTCGCGGATCTCGGGCGTGGGGTAGCGCGGGGCACCGTCGAAGACGTTGACGCCGATGACGAAGGGGATGGCGTTGGCCTCGAAGTAGTCGATGCCCGGGAAGCTGTCGGTGATGCGGCGGGGATCGACCAGGACGACGGCCCCCAGCGCGCCGAGGCAGATGTCGTCCCACATGAAGCCGAAGCGGTCCTGGCCCGGTGTGCCGAACAGGTACATCACCAGGGTGTCGTCGACGGTGATGCGGCCGAAGTCCATCGCGACCGTCGTGGTGGTCTTGCCCTGGACGTGGTGGGTGTCGTCGATGCCGCTCGACGCACTGGTCATGGCGGCTTCGGTGCGGAGCGGCTCGATCTCGGAGATCGCGCCGACGAAGGTGGTCTTGCCGACGCCGAAGCCGCCGGCGATGACGAACTTGACCGACGTGATGCGCGTAGCGGCGCTCTCGGCTGTGGATTGCACGGCGCGGTACCTCTGTGGCTCGTTGCGGCGGTCGGGGCGGTCAGATCGCCCGGACGCGTTCGATCATCTTGGTCAGCATCGAGAGCTCGATCTCGACCGGGTCGGTGTGGTGCACGTCGAGCAGCCCGGCGGAGATCAGGTCGTCGGCGAGGATCATCACCACGCCCACCACCAGGTTGAGGTGGGCAGCGACCTCGGCGACCGACAGGGCGCGCACGCACCGGTCGAGCACGAGCTGCTGCTCGTCGGGCAGATAGGGAGGGATGTGCTCGCCCTTGGTCTGGAGGAGCGTCTCCACTCGAAGGTCACGCCTCTGGGCGCGTGTACGACCCCCCGTCATGATGTACGGGCGGACCAGATCGTGACCTTCGTTCATGCGACGACCCCTGCCTTGAGCTCGGCGACCAGACCGGGGGACAGGACCTGACCGGCACGCTCCACGAGAAGCGTCGTCTGGTAGCCCACCAGCCCGATGTCGCAGTTGCGAGTGGCCACGACGCCGAGGCAGCTGCCGTCGGAGATCGACGACACGAACAGGAAGCCTTGACGCATGGCCACGATGATCTGTTCGAGCCCGGAGAAGTCGAAGCACCTCGATGCTCCGTGCCCCAGGCTGACGAAACCGGAGATGATGGCGGCGAGCTGCTCGGCCGAGGCCCGGTCGAGCGAACTGGATGCAGCCATGAGCAGGCCGTCGGATGAGACGGCAACGGCGTCGGTCACCCCGGCGGTCTGGTCGACGAAGCTGTTGAGCAGCCAGTTGAAATTGCGTGCCTCGTCGCTCAGGGTCATGAATTCTCCTTCGGGGTGTTCGGGTCGCGCTGGACTTCCTCGAGCCCACGTTGCACGCCCTGTGTGAAGCTGGTCAGGAAGCCGTAGACGCTCCTGGCCGCACTGCTCTCTTCGTTCCCGCCGTCGGCATGCCCATTCGCATGGCCGTTGGCGGTGTGACCGTTGGTCGAACCGTTCGCCTGACCATTGGTATAGCCGCCCACGGTGTAGCCGTCGGTAGTCGCGTTCCCCAGCATGTGACCGTTCACGTCATCGTTGTCGCCGAGACGATAACCGGCCGCGCCCCCCGATGGGGGTTCTTGGCTGCGGCGAAGGTTCAACGGCTGCGTCGCCGGGAGCTGAGCACCACGCACCCGGCGTGCGAGACCACTCGCGGTGGCATCGGGCTGGGGCTGCGGCGGAGGTCCGTGCGCGGCCGGTGCGTGATCGCGGCCGTTGACGCCGTTGTCGCCGGGGCTGTGAGCCGGGGGCCGGGACCCGAGCGCGGGTCCGGTGGGCCGAGACCCCGGCGGGGCCGGCCACGACCGGGGACGACCGGCACCGATGCCGCCGTCGGGCGCGCGCAGGACGGGGGCAGGCGGCGGCGCCTGAGTGCGAGGGCGGGCGGGTAGCGGCCCGGCTGGGCCGCCGGTCGCTACCTGGTTCCCGCCGGGTGCGGCCGGGGTGGCGGAGGCGTGAACGCCGGGGCCCAGGTGATCGGTGACGCTGCTCAGGCTGGCCAGCAGGTCGCCGTCGAGTGTGGCGCCGAGTGGCGACCCCGGAGCCCGCCGGGACCGCTTCACGAGACCGCTCGCCGTGCGGCCCGGGGGTTCGGCCGGTGCAGCGGCAGCCGCGGGTGCGGTCGACCACGGCGTGGTCGGTCGGCCATGCGCCGGGTCGGGATCGAGCACCGGGGCGGGCGGCGGCTCGTGCGCCGCCGGCGGTGTGGCGAAGATGTCGGTGAGCAGCGGCTCCACGGCCGGCGCCGTCGACGCGGCAGGGATGGCCGCCGGCGGGATCGCGCCCGCCGGCTGGCTCGACCCGGTGAGCGCCGGCGCGGCGGGGGTGCCGTGGGGCGGGGTGACCGGCGCCGCCAGGTCGGTGTCGCTGGTCAACAGGGTCGGCGGGATGTCGATGGTCGCCGTGATGCCGTTGCCGGGGGAGTTGTCGAGGTGGACGTGGATGCCGTGGCGGGCGGCGAGGTTGCCGGCCACGTAGTGGCCGAGGTACTTCGAGGGGGCGATGGTGAAGCTCTCGGCCCC
>CAYUXB010000321.1:0-4045 GCA_964448525.1 uncultured Acidimicrobiaceae bacterium | reverse complement strand
CGGTGACGCCGGCCAGGTGGTCGACCGGGTAGCTCTCGAACACCACATCCGCGCCGAGCCCGCACCAGGCGTCGCGCAGGGCGTCGCTCTGGCCCGGCGGGATCACCTGGTCGTTGCTGCCGTGGTACAGGAACACCGGCACCGCGGGCGCCGCGGTGCCGATGCGCTGCTCGGCGATGCGGGCCTGCCAGGCGGGTGTCGCCAGCGGGCTCGACGTCGTCAGGTCGGCGATGTGCTTGCCGGCCCCGAGCGCCAACCCGTCGCCGAGGCACACCCCGTCGCCGGCGGTGGCCTCGGCGAACAGCGCTTCTCCCTCGGCGTTGAGGTACGCGGCGAGGTCGAGCTCGTCGTACGCCGTGTCGAGGCCGAGCGCGGCGAACGCCAGGAACGAGAAGAAGGCGTTGCCGTCGCCGTCGAGGTGGTCGCTGACCTCCTGCAGCTCCGACGGCGTGCCGCCGGCCACCGCGCCCTGGATGTCCAGCTCGGGGGCGTAGCTCGCCTCGATCTCGGCGGCCGCCGCGGTGGCCTGGCCGCCCTGGGAGTAGCCGAAAAGGCCGACCGGGCTGCTGGCGGAGAGCCCGGACCCCGGCAACCGCTGCGCCGCCCGGACCACGTCGAGCAGCGCGTGGGCCTCCGCGTCCTTGACGATGTAGGTGGGATTCCCGGGCGTGCCCATGCCCTCGTAGTCGGTCACGGCGACGGCCCACCCCTCGTCGAGCAGGGCGTCGACGGTGTTGAGCTCGTAGTACGTGCCGAGCGGCAGGGTCTGGGAGGGGGCACACGGGTCGCCGGTGCCCTGCGTTCCCGGCCCGAAGCCGACGATGGGCCGGCTGCCGCCGCCCGTCCACGGCGCATCGGGCACGTACACGGTGCCGGACACGGCGTTGGCGGCGCCGGTCGCACCCGTCGACCGGTACAGCACCGCGGTGCCGGTCACGTCCGTCCGGTCGGCGAGCGGCACGTCGAGCGTGCGGATCACGTCGCCCGGGTTGGCGGGCAGCTGAGCGGGCGGGAGGTAGAAGTCGGGGCCTGGCGCTGTGCCCGGGGTGCCCTTGGCCGCCAGATCGGCGGTGAGGGTGTTGTTCGGACCGACGGTGAACAGGTTGACGAACCCCTCGAGCCAGCCGCAGTTGGTGAAGTTGCCGATGGCGTAGGTGCCGGACAGCGTCGCCGCGCCGAGCGACGGGTCGAGCTGGCCGGTCAGGCTCGTGGTGATCGGGTCGACTGTGCGGCACTCGGCGTTCGGGTCGAGCACGCCGATGCCGAGCAGGTCGAACTGGGTGAGCACGATGTCGAAGGTCAGGTCGGCCGTGACCGACAGGTCGGTCAGGTCGATCGTGCCGGTTGCCGGTCCCTCGGGCACCACCTTGATCCCGGCGATCACCGGCAGGAGGCCGAGGGCGTTGAACGTCACTCGACCGGCGGGCAGGTCGATGTCTCCCGACAGGTCGCCGGCACCGAGGTCGACCTCACCGAGGAAGGTCCCCTGCGGGAACGTCACCGGCTGGTTGATCAGCCCGCCGACCTGCGATTGCACGTCCGCGTTCCAGTCCAGAACGATCGGTGCCGCGGCAGCCGGCTGGGCCGAGCCCACCAGCCCTGCAGCCACCCCCATGAGCACGGCGGCCGCGGCCGCGCGCCTCCATCCCCTCGTTCGCATGTACGTCCCCTCCACGTCGCGCGTTCGAACGCGCCTTGCGTTCGGCCGGCAACGTACGGGCTATTGACTGGCATGTCAATGTTCCATTCATGGAGGGATGGCGGGGAGGTTGGCCATCAGCGCCTGCAGCAGCACGGTCTCGTTCGGGTAGCGCTGCAGCGCCACCGCGGCGTCGTCGATGCGGCCCAGCGCGTCGATGTACGACCGTCGCGCGCCCCGCTCGACCACCGCATCCCGGTAGGCGGACGCCAACGTGGCCAGCCCGAAGCGCAGCTCCGCCGTGCGAAAGCGGCGGACCTCCCGCTTGTGCCGGGCCTCGAGGTCCTTGCGGCCCGAACCCCGCAGGCCGTACTGCTCGATCTGCTCGTCGAGCTCCGCGATCTCCGTCGCCTGCCGCTCCTGCAACGGGGCCAGCGCCTCACCGATCATCGACTGGAGCTCGGCCACCACGGTCGCCGCCCGATGGCCGGTGCCGTCGAGGCGCTGCGGCGCCTCCCGCCAGGCCTGGTGGCGCAGCGCCAGACGATCGTCGGTGGCGAGGGTGCGGGCGCGATCGAGGTCGCCGGCCGCCGCTGCGGCCGCCGCCGCGGCCCGTTCGGGCTCGACGCCCTCCGCCACCAGCCGGTCGGCCACCACCTCGCTCGACAGGGCCGCGAGCTCGACGCGCACGCACCGGCTCGCGATCGTGACCAGCTCGGGCACCACCTCGGTGGCGAGCAGCACGAACACGGTCGAGGCCGGGGGCTCCTCCACGTTCTTGAGGAGGTAGCCGGCGGCCTCGTCCTCCATGTCCTGGCAGCCGTCGGCCACCACCACCTTGCGCCGGCCCTCCACCGGGGCGAGCGTGGCGTTGCGCACGACACGCTCGGCGTCGCCCTTGCGAAACGTGTTGCCCTCCGGCTCCACCATCCGCAGGTCGGGGTGCTGGCCGGCCAGCGCGAGCCGTACGTGCCGCTCGCGCGCCTCGGCGGCCGCTGCCTCGACGGACCCCGTGACGGTGCCCCCGGAGACGGCGGGGGCGGCGGGAGCGGGATCCGCGACGTCGGGCGCCGACAGCAGCGCAGCCGCGAAGGCCCGGGCCAGGCTGCGCTTGCCCGACCCCGGCGGACCCACCAGCAGGTAGGCGTGCACGGGATCGTGGGCGGCGGCGACCAGCTGGCGGACGGCGCCGGGCTGGCCGACGACCTCGCTCCAGGGATCGCCACTCGTCACCGGTGCCTCGAACGTCGAAGGGGCGCTGCTCACGCCGCCAGTCTCGCGTGGCGTCCTCCGAGGCGGGAGACCCGTGTCAGCCGCCGTTCGCCACCCTGTTGCCGGCTGACGGGATGCTCGCCAGATCGGGCAGGTGGGTGGTCACCGCCGCCCACACCGCCGCCTCGACGTCGTCGGCCGACCGGGACCCGTCGACCGACACCCACCGGTTGGGGTCCGCGCTGGCGAGCGCCCGGTAGCCCCGCGCCACCCGATCGTGGAACTGCTCGCCCGCGGCTTCGAGCCGGTCCGGCTCCTCGAGGCGGCGTCGCGCCGCCACCTCGGGCGGCACGTCGAGCAGCACGATCAGGTCCGGCCACAGGTCGGCGACCGCCCACGCCGAGATGCGCCGCAGGTCGACGACGCCCAGACCGCGACCGTGGCCCTGGTAGGCGAGGCTCGATCCGATGTAGCGGTCGGACACGACGTGGCGCCCCGCCGCCAGCGCGGGGCGCACGACCTCGGCCACGTGCTGAGCGCGGTCGGCCGCCATCAGCAGCGCCTCGGCCCGGTCGTCGAGGCCCTGCGTGCGCACGTCGAGCAGCAACGACCGCAGGCGGGCACCGATGGCGGTGCCGCCCGGCTCGCGGGTCTGCACGGCGTCCAGCCGCCGGGCCAGCCGTTGCGCCTGGGTCGACTTGCCGCTGGATTCGCCGCCCTCGAACACGATGAACCGAGCCACGGCGCCGAGCATGCCAGCTCGCGCCGCTCGACACCGCCATCCCCGCGCATCGCGGCGCCCGCCGTCGAGGGCGACGCCGGGTCAGAAGGGGGCGTCGTCGGCGCCGTCGGACGCCGCTGCGGGCGAGGCGCCGGCAGACGTCGCCGACTTCTTCGCGGTGGCCTTCTTCGCGGTGGCCTTCGTGGCGGTCGACTTGCGGGCCGGCGCCTTCTTCGCTGCGGCCGCCTTCTTGCTCGCCGCCTTGCGGGCCGGCGCCTTCTTCGAGCCGCCCGCCTTCTTGGCGGTGGTCTTCTTCGCCGCCTTGCGGGCCGGCGCCTTCTTCTTCCCGCCGCGCTTCTTGGCCGGACCGGCGTCGCGGCGGATCTGCAGCAGCTCCGCCGCCCGGGCGTCGGTCAGGCCCTCGACCGTGTCACCCTCGCGCTCGCGCAGCGACGCGTTCGTCTCGCCGTCGG
>CAYUXB010000320.1:2892-4072 GCA_964448525.1 uncultured Acidimicrobiaceae bacterium | reverse complement strand
CTAGCGTCCCGGGGATGGCCGACGTCGGAGCATGCACCGAGCGCGAGCTCACCGAACCCGTCGAGCTCTGCATGCCCGACGGCCGCCTGAATCCCGAGGCCATCGGCTGGAGCCGCCAGCCGGTCCACGACTGTGCCCTGCCCGGCTCGTGGGGTCGGCGCAAGCGGTGGGACTTCTGGGGCATCACCGCCCCGGGCCTCGCCCTCAACCTCGTGTACGCGGACGTCGACTACGTCGGCATCGCGGATGTGTGGTTCCGTGACCTGAGCGCCGGCACGTCGGCCGAGAAGTCGGTTCCGGTGCCGCTCGCCAGGGGTATGGCGCTGCCCGACCGGGTGGCGGGCGCCGCTATCGGGTTCGACCGCAGCGGCCTCACGCTGTCGGTGGTCGAGGAGGCCGACGGCACGCGGATCCGCGTCGCCTTCAGTGGGAAGGGCAGCGACGGCGGCGCCGGCGACTTCTCCGCCGACGTGCTGGTGCAGCGCCCGGACGGCCACGAGTCGCTGAGCGTGGTGATCCCGTGGAGCGAGCGCCGCTTCCAGTTCACCAACAAGGACGTCGCCCGCCCGGCCGAGGGCACCATCAGCTGGCGCGGCGAGACCTACGACCTGACCGCGGACGGCAACGCCTGGGGCTGCCTCGACTTCGGGCGCGGCAAGTGGCCCTACCGCACCACGTGGAACTGGGGAGCGGGCGCCGGTGTCGTGGACGGTCCCGACGGCCGCGCCACGGTGGGCGTCCAGCTGGGCGGCAAGTGGACCGACGGCACCGGCATGACCGAGAACGCGCTGTGCATCGACGGTCGGCTGTCCAAACTGTCCGAGGAGCTGGTGTGGACCTACGACACCAGTGACTGGCTGCGGCCGTGGACCATCCGCACCCCGCAGTCCGACCGGGTCGACCTCACCTTCACCCCGGTGTACGACAAGCGCGCCCGCCTGCAGGCAGGGGTGGCATCCCAGGCCACCGACCAGTGCTTCGGCACCTATTCGGGCACGGTGGTGCCCGACGATGGCCGGACCCTCACCATCGACGGTGTCGCCGGTTGGGCGGAGGAGGCCAGCTGGCGTTGGTGACCGGGGCACCGCTCCGGCGCGACGTCTGGCGTCAGGTCCGTCGGCCGCCGGGCGAACGTCAGCGAAGGCAGCGGTCCGGCACGTAAGCACCGTGGGCTGGTGCG
>CAYUXB010000320.1:0-2792 GCA_964448525.1 uncultured Acidimicrobiaceae bacterium | reverse complement strand
AGCGTCGAGTACCAGACGTGGCCCAGCACGGCCATGATGTCGGACCGCACCGTCGGGTCGAGGTCGACGAGAATGCCGGCGGTCATCGATTCGATCTGGCGCTGGACCTGATCGGCGCTCTCCTGCACCCCCGGGTCGGCAGACGACAGCGCCCGCACCAGCGCGGCGGTGAGCTTGGGCTGGCGCACCATCCCCCGACACGCCCGTTCCAGCACGTCGACGAGCTGGTCGGCGGCGGTCTCGCCCCGGGGCGGCGACTGGGCGACGCGACTCTGCAGCGTGGCGGTCCACTCGGTCATCGCCGCGGCGAGCAGGTGGTCCTTCGAGCCGAAGTAGCGGTAGATCGTGGCGAGCGAGACGTTGGCGCTGGCGGAGACGTCGCGCATCTGCACGGCGTCGTAGCCTCGCTCGGCGCCGAGCTCGAAGGCGGCGTCGATGACCCGGCGGCGACGCTCCCGCTGCTCGGCGGTGGGTGAGCCGTCGTCGAGGTTGCCCGAGACCGTGGTCACGGCGGCGCAGTCTACGACCGGTGCGCGGTGGCCGAGCGGGGCTCGGCGGGATGCAGGCGCACCGGCAGGTGCTTGATGCCGGCGACGAAGTTCGAGCGCAACCGGTCCGGCGTGCCGAGCGATTCCAGGCGGGGAACTCGCGCCGCCAGCTCCTCGAACAGCAGCCGGATCTCCAGCCGGGCGAGCTGGGCGCCCAGGCAGAAGTGCGGCCCGCCGCCCCCGAAGGCGATGTGCGGGTTCGGGTCGCGGGTGATGTCGAAGCGGAACGGGTCGTCGAACACCGCCTCGTCGCGGTTGGCCGAGATGTACCAGAGGCTGATCTTGTCGCCCTCCCGGATCTGCTGGCCCCCGAGCTCGGTGTCGCGGGTGCAGTTGCGGCGGAAGTACATGACCGGGGAGGCCCACCGCAGGATCTCCTCGACCGCGCCGTCGATGTGGGCGGGGGGGTCGGAGGCGAGCAACGCCCACTGGTCCGGGTGTTCGAGGAAGGCGTGCATGCCGTGGGCGATGGCGTTGCGGGTGGTCTCGTTGCCCGCCACGGTCAGGAGCAGGAAGAAGAGGTTGAAGTCGAGCTCGGACAGCGTGTCGCCGTCGACCTCGGCGTTCAGCAGCGTGGTGACGATGTCGTCGCGGGGGTCGGCCCGGCGTTCCTCGGCCAGCGCCTGCGCGTACATGTAGAGCTCGACCTGCGCGTTCGTGAGGCTCTCGTCGCTCACGCGGTACTCGGGGTCGTCGGCGCCGATCATGCGGTTCGACCACTCGAAGAGCTTGAAGCGGTCCTCCCGGGGTACTCCCAACAGCTCGGCGATGACCTCGAGCGGGAGCTCGGCTGCGACGTCGACCACGAAGTCGCACTCGCCCTTGGCGACGGCGTCCTCGACGATGTGAACGGTCAGGTCGCGCAGGTGCGGTTCGAGAGCGCCGATCATGCGGGGCGTGAATCCCCGGTTCACCAGCTTGCGGTAGCGCGTGTGGGCCGGCGGGTCCATGAACAGCATCATGTTGCCGGCCATCTCCTGCCCCTCGACAGGAGCCGAGGGGGTGTCGAGGGTGACGACGCCGCCCCGATCCTGGGCCGAGGAGAACGTGGCCGCGTCCCTGTTGGCCGTCACGATGTCGGCATGGCGGGTGACGACCCAGAACCCGTCGCCATCCGGCTCGTCGTGGTGGAACACCGGCGCGTTCGCCCGCAGCCACGTGAACCACTCGTGGGGGATGCCCCCGGCGAACCGGTCCTTGTCCAGCAGATCGATGTCAGTGGCGTCCACGGTGCTCCCCCTTCGGGGAAGTAGAACACATTCTCGCGGCGGGCGCGCCGCCGGCCGGGGCCCCTGGTGCCGTGTCGGGTCCGCGGTGCCGTGCCATGATCTGCGCCCGATTCCCGTCCACCAGGGAGCACCCGATGGAGAGTCTCGACCAGGCCCGCAAGCGGCTCGACGACGAGTACGGACAGGTCCGCCGCAAGCTCGACAAGATCCGCGCCGCGCTCGACGAGGTCGAGGCCGCGGGACCCGAGGACGACCTGCACGGCCTGCTCGCGGACCTCGAGTCGACGGTCAAGGAGGTGCGCGACGGCGGCCTCGTCGGCTCGGGCGCCAACGGGCACCGCCGGGCCCGCAAGGAGTACCTCGCGCTCAAGAACGGCTGATCGGGCGATCGGATCGGCCGCGCGCCGGGCGAACCGGCCGGCCCGCCGGCGATCGGCGATCGGCGCGGCTCAGGGGCCGGCGAGTCGAGGCGGCCCGCCCCTGAGCCGCGCGACGGCCGGCCGACAGGCTCGACCCTCTCGGAGGGTTGGCACGACGACCGGCCGTCGGCGTCACGGGAACGGCCCTGTCAGTCGGGGCAGGTGTCGCGGTACTCGGAGATCGTCGACCCGCTGGGAGCGGGGCAGAGGAACTGCGAGTAGCGGGTGTCGTTGTCGATGTAGCGCTTCATCCAGGCCAACGTCGAGCGGGCCTGCGTGGCGTTGAAGCTGTTCCCGAGGAAGTGGCTCTGGCCGCGCACCTCGAGGTACGCCTTCTCCGACGACGCCGGGATCTGCTGGTAGAAGGGCTCAGCGTGCGAGCCGACGCCGGCGATGGCGTCGTTCTGGGCGCCGACGATGAGCGTCGGCACCCGCACGCCGCTGAAGTTCACGAGCGTGTCCCACGGCTGCAGCGGCACCGCGGCCTGGAGCGCCGGGTTGTCGCGGGCGGCCACGGGCGTGCCGCCGCCGCCCAACGAGTGGCCCATCACGCCGAGCCGTGTGCGGTCGATGCGCGCGTCGACCGGGCTGGCCGG
>CAYUXB010000319.1:0-4084 GCA_964448525.1 uncultured Acidimicrobiaceae bacterium | reverse complement strand
GCCGCTCAGGCCCTTCCCCACGTCGTAGAGGACGCGGGTGAACGGCTCGAGGTCGTCGTCGCCGTGCGCGCGCCCGGTCGCCGACAGCCAGGCGTCGACGCGGGCGGCCAGCGGGGCGGCCATGCCCGTGGCGAGCGCGGTTGTGAGGTGCTCGGTCGGGACGTCGGGCGCGGCCTCCTCGACTTCGTGGCCGAGCGAATCCAGCAGGTCGGCGAGCTGCCGGACCGCCGCCGCACAGCTCGGGTGCACGGGCCGCCCGTCGGGCCGCGACAGTGAGAACGCGACGCGGAGGCGCCCCGGCGGCGCCCCGACCTCGTCGAGGAAGGGACGATCCGGCGCGGGCGGCACCACCGTCTGGCCGGCCATGCCGCCGGCGCCGATGTCGAGCAGCAGGGCGCTGTCGCGCACGCTGCGGGTCAGTGCGTGTTGCACGCTGAGCGGCGCCGACAGCGACCCGACGTCGGGGTGGGTCGGCGTGCGGCCCCGTGTCGGCTTCAACCCCACGAGCCCGCACATCGATGCCGGGATGCGGATCGACCCGCCCCCGTCGCTGGCGTGGCCGGCCGGTGCCATCCCGCTCGCCACCGCCGCCGCCGTGCCGCCCGACGACCCACCCGGCGACCGGTCGGGGTCGTGCGGATTGCGCGTCGGCCCGTGCAGCACCGGCTCGGTCGACGCGTTGAGCCCGAACTCCGGTGTGTTCGTCATGCCCAGCACGATCAGGCCGGCGCGCCGGTACCGCGCCACCAGCTCGGTGTCCGCCGGCGCCACCCGGTCGGCGAAGAGGCGACTGCCCGCGGTCGCCGGCAGGCCGGCCACCTCGGCGCCGAGGTCCTTCACGACGAACGGCACGCCCGTCAGCGGCCCGGCACCCGGCACGACGGCCGCGGCCTCGGCGAGGGCCGCGTCGGCGCGGTGCGCCACGAGCGCGTTGAGCGCCGGGTTGCGGGCCTCGACCCGGCCGAGGGCGGCCTCGACCACCTCGACCGCTGTCACGTCGCCGCGTGCGATGGCTGTCGCGATCTGCGTCGCGTCGCCGTCGAGGAGATCATCCAGGCTCATCGGCGCATTTCTAATCGACTCGATTGATTCTTGCGCTACTCTCCGGGCGTCATCTGACGATCGTCAGGTGGGGCAAGGGGGGAAGCCGATGTCTGTACGCCGCAGTCCACTAGCGGCCCTGCTCATCGCGGGGGCGTCCATGGCCCTCGTCGTGTCCGGCTGTGCCGGAGACGACGATGCCGACGACGAATCGTCCACCGCGACGGAGGGTGACGGCTCTGACGCCGCCACCGCCCGCGGGGTCACCGCCGACACGATCACCATCGCCTACTCGTACCTGGACTTCGACGTGCTCGTGGACCAGGGCTTGGCGGCGAGCGGCTACGGCGACCAGGAGCTGGCGTTCCAGACGATGGTCGACGCGCTCAACGACGAGGGCGGGATCGAGGGCCGGCAGATCGAGGTGGTGTTCGCCCCCTACAGCCCGCTCGGCACCGAGGAGGCCGAGGCGGCGTGCCTCGAGCTGACGCAGGACAACGAGGTGTTCGCCGTGCTCGGCGGCTTCCTCGGTCCGGCCGAGCCCGTCAACTCGTGCATCGTCGGCCAGCAGGAGACGATCCTGGTCGGCGGCGTGCAGAGCGCTGAGCGCCTCTCCGAGGCCCGGGCGCCCTGGATCACCGACCGGGCGCCGCGGGAACGACAGGCCGACATCCTGTTGGGCCTCCTCGACGACGAGGAGATGCTCGAGGGGGCGAGCGTCGCGCTCGTGACCAACACCGATGCGCAGGACGCCCACGACGCCATCGTCGACGCGCTCGGCGAGCACGACGTGGAGCCGGTCGACGACCTCGCCCTCGACGCGCCGATCGGCGACTTCGCGGCCGAGGACGCGGCGTGGGCCGCTCTCGGCGAGCGCGTCCGCTCGTCGGGTGCCGACACGCTGCTCGTCGCCGGCAACCCGAGCTCGACGATCCGCAACGCGGCCGCGCTCGACCTCGGCGTGGAGATCTGGGTGCTGGATCAGGAATCCCTGCTCAACCTCGGCACCAGCGTGAACGTCGAGGACGCCGCGGGCGTGGTGTCGGCGGCGCCGCCGGGTGACCTGCTGGAGCTCGACTCGTTCGCCGACTGCCGGGACACCTTCGCGGCGGCCAACCCCGACGTGACGGTGCTCCCGCCCGAGGAGCTCGGGGAGACCGACGAGGACCACCTCGCGGGCCTCTCGCTGGCGTGCGCCTACCTCGACCTCTTCGAGGCAGTGGCCACCGCCGCCGGGCCCGACCTCACCACCGAGAGCTTCGCGGCGGCCGCCGAGGGACTCGACGACTTCTCGATCGCGACCCAGCCGTTCGCGTCGCTCGGGGCCGACAAGTCCTACTCGAACGACTCGTTCCGGCTGGTCAGCTTCAGCCCGGACGCGGGTCCGACCGGTGGCCTCGAGGCCCTGACGGACGTCGTGGACGTCACCCCGTAGTGGTCGCGCCCGATGCGCCAGGTCGGGCCGCGGCGCTGACCAGCGGGGTGCTCGCCCTCGAGGACGAGCTCCACCGCGACGAGGAGCCGGTCCTCGACCGGGACCGGCTCCTCGGCGCCAACGAGGAGGAGATGACCCTCCGGCAGGGTCTGGCGATGGGGGGCACGGCGACCTTCGCGGTCCTGCTGGTCCTGAACTCGCTGGACGAGCTCGAGAGCGCGGCGTTGACGGTCCTCGGGCCGGACATCGCGGACACGCTCGGGATGAGCGACGGCGCCATGGTCTTCATCTCGGTGGTGTCCGCCGCGTTCTTCGTGTTCGGGGCGGTGCCCCTCGGCTACCTCGCCGACCGGTACCGGCGGGCGCCGATCATCGGCGTGTCGAGCCTCGTCTTCTCGGCGACGGTGTTCCTGTCGGGGCTGGTGCCGAACGCGTTCGCCCTGTTCTGGGCCCGCTTCGGCGCCGGCATCGCCAAGTCGAACACGCAACCGGTCCACAGCTCCCTCCTGGCCGACACCTACCCGGTCACGGTGCGCGGGCGGATCGGCGGTGCGGTCGCGATGTCGGGTCGGGCCGTCGCCGCGCTCAGCCCGCTCCTCGTCGGCGCCATCGCCGTCGCCGCGGGCGGCGTCGACGACGAGGGCTGGCGCTGGGCCTTCTACCTGCTCGGCATCCCCGTCGCGGTCGCGGCCGTCGCCGCCTTCCGACTGCCCGAGCCGACCCGTGGCCGGTGGGAGAAGCGTGACGTCCTGGACACGGTCACCGAGAACGACGACGTCCCCATCTCGATGGAGGCCGGGTTCGCCCGGATCTGGCAGATCCGCACCATGCGTGCCGTCATCGTGGGGTTCTCCGCCCTCGGGTTCATCCTCTTCCCGCGGGAATCGCTGTCGAACTTCTTCCTCGAGGAGGAGTTCGGCCTCGACGCGTTCGGACGCGGCCTCGTGTCGTTCACCACCGGCGTGTGCATGGTCGCGGCGCTGCCCTTCGCCGGCCGGTGGTTCGACCGCCTCTACCGCGACGATCCCGCACGCGCGCTCGCGATGGTCGGCTACCTGATCCTGCCCGGCGCCGTCATGGTGCCCGTGCAGTTCAGCATGCCGAACGCCGTGCTGTTCACGCTCGCCGGCATCCCGACCACCGTGTCGGCCGCCGCCGCGTTCGCCATGGCGGGGCCGGTGCTGCAACAGGTCGTGCCGTACCGGCTGCGGGGGATGGGCACCGCGCTCGGGACGCTCTACATCTTCGTGGTCGGCGCCCTCGGCGGTGCCCTGCTGTCGGCGCTGCTGGTCGGCAGCGTCGGCGAGCGCGCCGCCGTGATCGTGCTCGCGGTGCCGTCGACCCTGGCCGGCGGCGTCATCCTCATCCACTCCGCCCGCCACATCCGCTCGGACATCGCCATGGCGGTCGACGACCTGCGGCGCGAGCACGAGGAGCAGGCGACGTTGGCCGCTCGGCCGGATCGCATCCCGGTGCTGTCGGTGTCGGGTGTCGACTTCTCGTACGGGCCGGTGCAGGTGCTCTTCGACGTCGGCTTCGACGTCGACCGCGACGAGGCGCTGGCGCTGCTCGGCACGAACGGCGCCGGCAAGTCGACGGTGCTCCGGG
>CAYUXB010000318.1:0-4085 GCA_964448525.1 uncultured Acidimicrobiaceae bacterium | reverse complement strand
CGACGAACCGCGTCTTGCCGCATCCGGTCGGCCCCTTGAGCACGACCGACATCTGCTGGCGGTACGCGGCCGCGAAGACCTGTTCCTCGAGGCCGACCGGGACGTAGTAGGGACGGGCAGCCGGTGTCATGCGATCCTCCTCGCGACCTGGTGGGTGTGCCGCGTGCGTTCGATGCGCTGGAAGGTGCGCCGCTGCGCCTCGGCCGAGCGGAGCGCGGCGCGGAACAGCGGCCCGACCAGACCGGGCAGGGCGTCGCCGGACGGGACCGCGGCGTGGGCCGCCGTGCCGAACACGCGCCGAAGTGCGGCCGGCGCGGTGCCGGCTCCGACGCTGAGACACAGGCACCCGACTCCGCGGCGGCGGGCCTCCAGCAGCGCCCGGCGGGCGTCGGCCTCGCCGTAGCGCCCGTCGTAGCCGTGGTCGTAGGCGAACCCGTCCGACAGGACGAGGAGCAGGCGCTGCGACGTCCCGGCAGTCGCCTCGACGATCGCCGTGCCGTGCCGCACCGCCGCCCCGAGGCGCGTGTAGCCGCCGGGGACGAGACCGCCCAGGCGCCGCGCCACCCGCCCGTCCAGCGGATCGGCGAAGCGTTTCACCCGCGTGACGTGCACCGCGGTGCGCCCGTTGGAGCTGAAGGCGTGGAGCGCGACGCGGTCGCCCAGGTCGTGCAGCGCCACGGCGAGCGCTGCCGCCGCCGACCGCTGGTGCTCGTGGACCGTGCGGCCCGCCGGGCCCGCCTCGGCCACCGACCCCGACACGTCCAGCAGGATCAGGACGGCGAGGTCGCGCCGGCGCCGCAGGTTCTCGACGTACACGGCCTCGTCGACGCGTCCGCCGGTCAGTGCCGCCGCCCGGGCGTCGACCACCGCGTCGAGGTCGATGTCGTCGCCCTGGGGCCGCCGGTGCACGTGCTCGAATCCGGTGCCGAGCCGGGCAAGGGGTCGGCGGAGCGCAAGCCCGGTCGGCAGCGTGAGCGGGGCGAGGTCCGCCGGCCGGGGGTCGCGCTCGCACACCGTGCACCAGGAGAGGCGATAGCGGCGGCGGGCGACGTCCCACTCGGGGTACGTCGCGGTCGCCGGCCGGAACGCCGCGCCCGCGTCGACCGCGTCCGACGGCGCAGGGGCCAGCGTCGCCGTCGGCTGACCGTGGGGGCGGGATCGTCCGCGATGGGTCGGTGTCTCGGCGCCCGCGGGGCCTCCCCCACCCGGGCGCCGGGTGGCCCGCAGCATCCGCTGGAGCAGGCGGCCGAGCGCGCCCCGCCCGCCGACCGGGCTCGACAGGAGGTTGCCGACGTCGTGGCCCGCCTCGTCGTCGTCGAGGTCGTCGACGTCGGGGGTCGGAGCGCCCGGCTGCGCACCGGGCACTTGCGCCGCGGCGTCGGCTGTCGGGCCTGTCGCAGTGGTCGCGCACGCGAGGAGGCGGCGGGGCCGGACGATGCCGAAGCACGAGGGTGCGTCGGCGATCGGCTGCGTGCCCCGGGCAAGGGCGACCGAGTCCTCGGCCGTCTCGACGCTCGCCGCCACGTCGCGGTCGACGATTGCGAGCACCGCCCGCGGCAGCAGGGCCTCGTTGGCCGCCAACGCCCGGTGGCCCTCGACCGCCAGGTACCGGCGGGCGAGTGCGGGCCGGCGCCCGAGCTGGCGCACGATCGCCGGGTCGAGACTGCCCGCCGCGAGCAGCGAGGCCTGGACGCCCACCGCCCGCACCTGCTCGGCCGGCGGCATCGCGGCGTCGACGTACACCGTCGTCCCGTCGGTCCAGGCCGGCTCACCCACACCGGCCACCCCGACCTCGAGGCTCCGCCCGCCGATGGCGGAGGCGAGGAGACGCAGCCGGTCGGCTGCCGGCCCCACGGACGCATGACCCGCAGCATCCGGCACGGCGGGCTGACCCACCGACGCGGAACCCCCGGCATCCCTGGCAGCGTCCGGTGCGGCGCGCATGGTCAGGCCGATCGGTGCAGCACCATCGGGAACTCCCCCACGTTCCGGATGCCGGCGGTGAAGTCGAGCTCGACGCCCGGCCGCACCCGGTAGTCGGGGATGCGGCGGTGCCACTCGCGCAGCGCCACCCGCAGCTCGAGCCGCGCCAGGTGCGAGCCCAGGCACCGGTGGACGCCGCCGCCGAAGGCCAGGTGCCGGTTGACCTCCCGGTCCCACCGGACGACACCGGCATCCGCCATCTCCGCCTCGTCGACGTTGGCGGCGCCGATGATCGCCATGACGTGCTCGCCGGCCGCGATCGGGCACCCGTCGACCTCGGCGGAACCGGTCGCGATCCGGGCGACGGCCATCACCGGCGTTTCCCAGCGGAGCAGCTCCTCCACCACCGCGGGGATCGCCTCGGGCTTGTCGACGAGCCGCCGCCGGGACGCCGGGTTGCCCGCGAGGTGGCCGTAGAAGCAGTCGAGCGAGGCCGACACCGTGTCGAGCCCGGCGATCAGCATCAGGAAGCAGATGTCGAGGATCTCCTCGCGGCTGAGCCGGTCGCCGTCGACCTCCGCCCGCAGCAGCTGGCTCAGCAGGTCGTCGCGATCGTCGCCGACGCGCTCGTCGAGCACATGCTCGAAGTACGCGTAGATCGCATCGGCCGTGCGCTGCTGGTGGGCCTCGGTCTCGGGGTGGCCGTACTCGTGCCCGGCGACCACGTCGGGGCGGATGATCCCGTCCTTCATGCCGAGGAACTCGGGCAGGCCGTCGAGCGGTAGCCCGAACAGCGTGAGGAAGACCTGCGACGGGAACGGCACCGAGAACTGGGCGGCGAAGTCGATCTGGTCCTCGTCGACGAACGTGTCGATGAGCTCGTTCACGAGCCGGGCGACGGGTTCTTCGAGCGCCCGCATGCGCTGCGGAGCGAACAGCGGGTCGAGGATCCTGCGATAGGTCCGGTGGGCGGGCGGGTCGATCTGAAGCGGGATCAGCGGCCGCTGGGTCTTCAGGTCGACGGCCGACATGCTCGACGAGAACAGGTCCGCGTTGCGCAGGACCGTCTCGACCCCCGAGCGGGACGTAACCACCACCCCAACCCCGTCGACGCGCAGCACCGGCGAGCCGGCCCGCAGCATCTGGTAGATCGGCTGGGGGCTGCGGGCCAGCTCGGGGCTCATCAGCTCGGCCAGCGCCACGCCGTCGGTCCGGGTCCGTTCGGCCATGGGTCCTCCTGTCGGGTCGGTCCTGGTCTGGTCAGCCCGGCCGGAACGGGGCCCGCGGCAGCGTCGGCGGCAGGTCGAGCGAGCTGAGCAACCCTGGTGCGGCGCCGACGACGTAGGGCACCGCGTTGACCACCCGCATCGCCGTCGCCGTCATCGCCGCCTCGCCGGCGTCGTGGCCCGCGCGCGGACCGAGCGTGAGGCGGCACTCGATGTCGGGGTCCCCCTCGATGCTCACGAGGTAGGTGGCGTCGTTGTCGGACGACGGCCAGTCCGGGGCGACGTCCCTCGCCAT
Organism: uncultured Acidimicrobiaceae bacterium; assembly: GCA_964448525.1. Taxonomy (GTDB): domain Bacteria; phylum Actinomycetota; class Acidimicrobiia; order Acidimicrobiales; family VFJN01; genus ZC4RG19. Next base: position 641 of record CAYUXB010000318.1, on the reverse strand, counting down.
CCGGATGACGTGGTCCACCACGATCGCCTCGTGCCCGTCGACGACCCCGCTGGCGATCGTGCGCACCGCACCGACGGTGCCCGCGGGGATCGCGCCGAAGGCGACCTCGATGTCGCGCGCCGTGAGCTGACGGTCGAGCCGCCCTCGGACCTCGTCGAGCTCGACGCCGAGGCCCTGCGCGATCAGGCCGATCGGGCCCTGCCACACCATCGGGATGATGCCGGGCAGACCGAGGAACGGCTCGAAGTCCAGCGGCCGGGCGAAGCCCATGCCGTCCATCATCACGTCAGCGACCGGGTAGTGGTCGTTGAGCGAGACCTCGACGAGCCGGATCGTGCGGATGCTGCGGGATTGCGAGGTGAGCAGCAACGCGAGCTCGTCGGAGGCGAACCCCGGGAAGATGCCCGAGGCGTAGAGCGACGCACCACCCGTGGCGGCGGCCTTGGCGAGCCGCTCGCGCAGCCCGGCGTCGGCGGAGGGCGGGTGGACGAGCTCGGTCGAGGTCGCGGTCACCACGTCGATGCCGGCCGCGAGCAGCCGCTCGTAGTCGGGCGCGGCGCCCGCGCCGCGTTCGGGACCGCTCGCCGCGTCGACCACGCCGGCCGGCGCGAGCGCGACGAGCGCGTCGGCGTCGCCGGTGG
>CAYUXB010000317.1:1624-4137 GCA_964448525.1 uncultured Acidimicrobiaceae bacterium | reverse complement strand
TGTGCACCACCATCATCGAGTCCGGCATCGACATGCCCACGGTGAACACGCTGGTGGTCGACCGGGCCGACCTGCTCGGCCTCGGCCAGCTCCACCAGATCCGCGGCCGCGTCGGCCGGTCGGGGCAGCGGGCCTACGCCTACCTGTTCCACCCGCGCGACCGGGTGCTCACCGAGGAGGCCTACGAGCGGCTGAAGACGATCGGCGAGGCGACCGAGCTGGGCTCGGGCTTCAAGATCGCCATGCGCGACCTCGAGATCCGCGGTGCCGGCAACCTGCTCGGCACCGGGCAGACGGGCCACGTGGCGGCGGTCGGCTACGACCTGTACTGCCAGATGGTCAGCGAGGTCGTCGCGGAGCTGAAGGGCGAGGAGGTGCGCGAGCCGGCCGAGATCAAGCTCGACCTGCCGCTCGACGCCAACCTGCCGAAGAGGTACGTGGCCAAGGAGGAGCTGCGGCTCGAGGCCTACCGCCGGCTCGCCGAGGTCACGACCGAAGCCGAGGTCGACGACATCCGCGCCGAGTAGGAGGACCGCTACGGCCCCGTGCCCGACGAAACCGCGGCGCTGCTCGAGGTGGCCCGCCTGCGCGCCGAGTGCGCTCGACTCGGCATCCGCGAGCTGAACGTGGTCAAGGTCACCGGCATCGGCGCCGCCGTGTGGACCGCCCGCATGAGCCCGGTGAAGCTCAAGGTCTCCGAGGAGATCCGCCTCAAGCGCTTGGTGCCGAAGGGCATCTTCAAGGCGGACCTCGGCCAGCTCGTCATCCCGGTCAAGGGCGGTCGCGACGTCGCCACCGAGCTCGTCGACCTGCTGTCGGCTCTCTTCCCCGCCAAGGAGGCGGCGGCGTAGCGCGACGGAGTCCTGGCCGGTCATCGTGCCCCCGTGTCGTCCGCCCGCGCACCGTGTGACGGCGGGGTCATCGGTGCTGCTGGTCCGCGACAGACGGTCCCGGCCCGAGTCGCGACCGGGGGACCTGGCGGGCGGGTTCGTCGTCCCCTCCCGGAGTCCCTACGATCACGGTGTGCTCCACCGACGCCTCGCTTCGTTGCTCGTCATCGTCACCGCCGCCGGCCTGTTCGCCTCCGGCTGCAGCACCGAGCAGTCGGCCGCTGTCCGGGTCGACGACCGCACGGTGTCACGAGGTGAGTTCGAGGACATGCTCGAGCTCCTCTACGAGAACGACGCGCTGCGCGATGTCGTGTTCCAAGGCGTCAGCCGCGACCAGCTCCGGGTCGAAGGAGGTCCGGCCGACAGCTATTCGCAGGAGTACGCGTCCGCCCTGGCCGGGTTGCTGGTGCAGTTCCTGGTCCTGGACGAGACGCTCGAGTCCGAGGGCCTCGAGGTCGCGGAGAACGTCCGTGACGCGGAGATCAGCAGACTCGATCAGGAGATCGGCGGAGACTCCGACTCGTTGCCCGAGGGGGTCCGCGATCGTTTGGTCGACGGCTACGCGGCAGTCACCGTGCTGCAGTCCGAGGTGGATCAGGACGAGCTCAACGACATCGTGAACGAGGCCTTCGCTCGATCCGACATCGCCGTGAACTCGCGTTTCGGCACCTGGGACGCCGACCAGTTCAGGGTGATCCCGCCGTCCGGTCCCACGCCTGCGCCGGGCTCGGGCAACTCGGCGTCGGAGGCGGCTCCCGGGTGATGCCCGCGGTCGCCAGTCCGCCTGCCGGCGCCGCGTCGTGACCGCCACCACCCCTTCATCTCCGGCCGATCGGCCGATCGATCCCACGGCCGCTGGACCGACGGGCCGGCCTACGGTCGTCGTGGTCGGCCTCGGCCCTGCGGGCCGGGACCTCGTCACGGCCGGTGTGACGTCCGCGATCGAGCGCATCGGCCACCGCTTCGTGCGCACGACACGGCACCCCTCGGCGTCCCTCGTCGAGCCGGCGACCAGCTTCGACCACCTCTACGAGACGGCAGCCTCGATCGAGGACGTGTACGCCGGCATCGTCGAGTCGCTGGTGGCATCGGCGACCGAGCACGGCGAGGTGCTGTACGCGGTGCCCGGCTCGCCGGTGGTCGCCGAGCACACGGTCGAGCTGCTCGTGGCCGATGAGCGGGTCGCGGTCGAGTTGGTGCCCGCCCTGTCCTTCGTCGATCTCGCGTGGGTGCGCCTCGGCATCGATCCGGTCGAGCGGGGCGTGCGCCTCGTCGACGGCCACCGCTTCGCCGCCGAGGCGGCGGGGGAGCGCGGCCCGCTGCTGGTGGGCCAGTGCGACGACGTCGACGTGCTGTCGGAGATCAAGCTGGCGATCGGCGACGTGGTCGACACCGGTCCGCCTCCGGCCGGCGCACCGGTGCTCCCCGAGGCAATGGGTTCCGCTCCGGCGAGCCCGAGGCGATGGGTTCCGGATTCGGAACCCATGACCTCTGGCGCCGATGAACGGAACCCATTGCCTCGGGAGGCTCCGGTGCCGTCCGGTCCGGCCGTCGCTGCCGACGCGGCGGTGCCGTCCGAGCCGACCGTCGCTGCCGACGCGGCGGTGCTCTCCGAGCCGACCG
>CAYUXB010000317.1:0-1524 GCA_964448525.1 uncultured Acidimicrobiaceae bacterium | reverse complement strand
GTGCCGTCCGAGCCGACCGTCGCTGCCGACGCGGCGGTGCTCTCCGAGCCGACCGTGATCGTGGTGCAGCGGCTCGGCCTACCCGACGAGCAGGTCACCGAGCTGCCCTGGCACGAGCTCGACCGGGCGGTCGAGCCCGACCACCTCACCTCGGTCTACGTTCCCGCTCTCGTCGCGCCGGTGGCCGGTGAGGTTGCCGCCTTCGTGGAGGTGGTGCGCCGCCTGCGGGCCGAATGCCCGTGGGATCGCGAGCAGGACCACCACAGCCTCCGACGCCACCTGCTCGAGGAGGCCTACGAGGTGCTGGAGGCCATCGACCACCTCGACGTCGAGGCGGGCGAGGGCTTCGACCACCTGGAGGAGGAGCTGGGCGACCTCCTGTTCCAGGTGGTCTTCCATTCGGTGCTCGCCGCCGAGGAGGGCCACTTCACGCTGGCGGACGTGGCCCGAGGCGTCGGTACCAAGCTGATCGGACGGCACCCGCACGTGTTCGCCGGGGCGTCTGCGGACAGCGCCGAGGAGGTCGCGGCCCGCTGGGAGCAGCTCAAGAAGACCGAGAAGGGGAGGGCGAGCGTCATGGACGGCATCCCCGATGCGCTGCCCGCCCTGCTCTACGCCTCCAAGATCCAGAAGAAGGCGGCATCCCAGGGGGTCGACTGGCGCTCGCTCGTCGCGGGGGACCTGGGCGTGGGCGACATCGGCCGGCAGCTGCTGGAGGTGGTCGACGCCGCCCGCACCGCGGGGGACGACGCCGAGACCGAGCTGCGCATCGCCGCCGAGCACGTCCGCGACCGCTACCGGGACGGGGAAGCCACGGTGGCGACGGAGACCCCGGCGTCTCCGGAAGGAACCGGCACACGACCGGCGGACAGGGGCTGAGCATCACCGAACGGACCCGCTGACCGCCGCGGGCGGTGGCGCTGGATGGTCACGCCAACACACAGCGCAAGATTTTCGGGCTTATGCACCCGCCCGAGGCCACACCCACAAGTAACGTGAACAACATCTGCAACAGGAGCAACAACCGCGATGTCCAGCATCGAGCATGTCGTCGGCCGTGAGGTCATCGATTCCCGGGGCAACCCGACGGTCGAGGTCGAGGTCTTCCTGGCCTCCGGGGCCGAAGGGCGCGCCATCGTCCCGTCCGGCGCGTCCACCGGCCAGTTCGAGGCGGTGGAGCTCCGCGACGGGGGCGACCGCTACTCCGGCAAGGGCGTGGAGGCCGCGGTCGACCACGTGAACGGCGAGATCCGCGCGGCGCTGGTCGGCTTCGACGCCATCGACCAGCGCGAGATCGACCGCCAGATGCTCGACCTCGACGGCACGGACAACAAGGCCCGTCTGGGCGCCAACGCCCTCCTCGGCGTCTCGCTCGCCGTGGCCAAGGCGGCGGCCGACGAGCTCGGGCTGCCGCTGTACCGCTACGTCGGCGGCACCAACGCCCACGTGCTGCCCGTGCCGATGCTCAACGTGCTCAACGGCGGCGCCCACGCCGACAACAACGTGGACTTCCAGGAGTTCATG
>CAYUXB010000316.1:0-4141 GCA_964448525.1 uncultured Acidimicrobiaceae bacterium | reverse complement strand
CCACAGCACGTCGACGTCGAGGGTGCGGGGCCCCCACCGCTCGTCGCGCACGCGACCGGCCGCGGCCTCCAGACGCCGGCACACACCCAGCAGGTCGTGCGGAGTGCGGTCCGTGTGCAGTTCGACGACGAGGTTGAGGTACGGGCCCTGGTCGGGCCCGCCGACGGGCTCGGTCTCGTACACCGGCGACACGGCGACCAGGCCCACGGCGCGCAGCGAGTCGACGGCCTCGCGCAGGTGGCGCACCCGGTCGCCGAGGTTCGACCCCAGGCCCAGGAACGCCCGCCGCGCACCGCTCGCCGCCGAGCTCGTCTCCTCGCTCATCGCCGAGACCGGACGAGACGGACGCCCGAGGTCGCCAGGTCGTGTGGGACCGGGGGGCGCAGCTTCCGCACGGTGAGGTCGACCGCGTCGATGCGCGGGTCGAGCGCCAGCACCGCGTCGGCCACCCGGGCACCGAGATGTTCGAGCAGGTCGACGTGGGTCTCGCTCACCGCGGCGGCCACGGCGTCGCACACGGCGCCGTAGTCGACCGTGTCGGCGAGCGCGTCGCTGGCGCCGGCGGCGGCGAGATCGACCGACAGGTCGAGGTCGAGCTCGAGCGGTTGGTCCTGCGTGCGTTCGATGTCCAGCACGCCCACGCGCCCCACCAGGCGCAGGCCGCGCAGCTCGATGCGATCAGGCACCCTCGGTCACTCGGACGGTGCGCCGGTGCCGCCGCGCAGCTCGTCGGCCACGGCGACGAGGCCACGCCCCATCGGGCCGAGCTGACGCCCGGTGAGCCGCTCGGTGACCGAGATCGCCTGGGGACCGTAGGGCACGAGGTTGGCCCACAGCAGGTACCCGGCGACGAGACCGCACACGCGGTCACCCACCTCCTCCTGGTGGACGAGCAGCTTCTCGCCGTTCGCCAGCAGGTGCTGCAGCTCGCGGTACAGGTTCTTCTGAAAGATCACCGGGTCGTCGTTCGGCCCCTGCGGACGGTGCAGCCAGGCGACGCCCAACTCGTCGTAGTTGTGCAGGTTGTGGGCGGCGGCGATCAACGAGACCACGTGGGTGAACCCTTGCTCGCGGATCCAGATGATCTCCTCCTGCCGGCGCACCCGCCGATGGTTGGCGCCGTAGCCACCGGGCCGCTCGCACACGGCGAGGCGGTCCTTGAGCACCCACACGAAGTTGCGGGGGGTGATGCCCTGGGCCCACTTGCCCTTCATCGCTGCCACGTTCGGATCTCCCTTGTCGTTCTCACGCGGCAGGCGCCGCTGCGCGCCCGACGGCCTGAATGGCCTCGAGCGCTCGTACCGTTGCCGCCACGTCGTGGACCCGCACCATCGCTGCGCCGCACCGCAGCGACCACACCGCCGTCGCCACCGACCCCTCCAGACGGTCGCCGGGAGGAGGAACCGCCCCGCCGCCGACCGTGCCTGCCGCGCGGGCCGCGAGCGTGCCGAGCATCGTCTTGCGGCTCGTGCCGACGAGGACCGGGTAGCCGGTCGCCACCAGCACGTCGAGGTTGGCCAGCAGGTCGAGGTTGTGGGCGAGGGACTTGCCGAAGCCGATGCCCGGGTCGATCCACACGTCCGTCACACCGGCCGCACGCGCGGCGTCGGCACGTTCGACCAGGTAGTCGCGCACGTCGACCACCACGTCGTCGTAGGCCGGGTCGTCCTGCATCGTGCGGGGGTCGCCCAGCATGTGCATGGCGACGAAGCCGGCGCCGGCCGCGGCCGCCACCTCCGCGAGCGAGGCGGACACGTCGTTGACGAGGCGGGCGCCGGCGGCGACGGCCGCGGCGGCGACCTCGGCCTTGCGCGTGTCGATCGACACGGCGACGCCATCGGCGGCCAACGCCTCGACGACCGGGATCACGCGACGCAGCTCGGTGGCCACCGAGACCGGCTCGGCCCGGGGCCGGGTGGACTCGCCGCCGACGTCGACCCAATCGGCCCCCTCCGCGACGGAGGCGCGGGCATGCGCGATGGCGGCGTCGTGGTCGAGGAAGCGTCCGCCGTCCGAGAACGAATCAGGGGTCACGTTGACCACACCCATGATCCGAGGACGACTGACCTGCACAGTCGCACATCCTACGCCCCGACCGGGTGCTGGCGAATGCGCGGAACGCGTTGACAGGCTGCGCCGGGTGGCAGTCGTCGCACGGAAGGGGTGCGGACCGATGCGGAACGTGCGCCCGGGGACGTCTCCCGCGCCGGCCGCCCCCGCCGGGATCTCGGTACGCCGCCTCAGTGCGGCCGCGTGATGAAGCGCATCGCCTCTTCGCGGGTGGCCACGTTGCTGCGGAACAGGCCCCGCACCGCTGAGGTCACCGTGGTCGATCCGGGCTTGCGCACCCCGCGCATCGTCATGCAGAGGTGCTCGGCCTCGACCACCACCATGACGCCCCGGGGCGACAGCGTGCGGTCGATCTCGTCCGCGATCTGCGCCGTGAGCCGCTCCTGCACCTGGGGCCGCCGGGCGTAGACGTCGACGAGGCGGGCCAGCTTGGACAGCCCGGTGATGCGCCCGTCGGGGCCGGGGATGTAGGCCACGTGCGCGTTGCCGATGAACGGAACCAGATGGTGCTCGCAGAGGCTCTGCACCGCGATGTCGCGGACCATCACCATCTCGTCGTGCCCGGCCTCGAACGTGACGGCCAGGTGCGTGTCGGCCTGCTCGTGCAGGCCCGCGCACACCTCGGCGTACATGCGGGCCACCCGCTGCGGCGTGTCGCGCAGACCGTCGCGGTCGGCATCCTCGCCGATGGCCTCGAGGATCTCGCGCACCGCCTTGGCGATGCGGTCGAGGTCCATCGGGGTGTCCAGCGGCGGGAAGTCCCGGCTCGGCCAGTCGTCAGCCATTGTCTCGTCGCCCCCCAGTGGGTGTCAGGTGCTCGACGGGCGCGGTGCGCTCACACCGCCACGCCAGCGGCGGATGCGCTGGCGTACCGTCTCGATCCGCTCGGCGGCCGTGGCCGGTCGTACGGGCACCTCGTTGCTGGCCTCGGCCATCGTGATGTCGACGGGGGCGTCGCTCGCCGGCGGGACCGACGGCTCGACCTCGTGCGCGTCGGCCGGCACGTCGATGCCGGCGCCCTTGTCGATGTCGCCGAAGACCTGGGCCAGGTCGCTGTCGTCGAGGGTCTCCTTCTCGACGAGCGAGGACGCCAGACGGTCGAGCGTCGTGCGGTGGGTGGTGAGGATGAACCGCGCCCGGTCGTGGGCGTGGTCCACCAGCTGGCGCACCTCGTCGTCGATGAGCCCGGCGACCTCGTCGGAGTAGGTGGCCTCGTGGCCGTGGTCCTTGCCGACGAACACCTCGCCCGACTTGCCGCCGAGCTGCTGGGGGCCGAGGCGGTCGCTCATGCCGTAGGTGGTGACCATGGCCCGGGCGATGTCGGTGCAACGTTCGATGTCGTCGCTGGCGCCCGTCGTCGGGTCACCGAACACGAGCTCCTCGGCCGTGCGGCCGCCGAGCAGCATCGTCATCGTGTCGACCAGCTCGGTGCGGGTCTTCAGGTACTTGTCCTCGGTGGGCAGCGCCAAGGTCCACCCGAGCGCCCGGCCGCGCGACACGATCGACACCTTGTGGATGGGGTCGGTGCCCTCCAGCACGTGGCCGACCAGGGTGTGGCCGCCCTCGTGGTAGGCGATGATGCGCTTCTCGTTGTCGGACATCACGCGGGTCTTGCGCTCGGGACCGGCCAGCACGCGGTCGATGGCGGCCTCCATGGACGCCATGGTGATGTCGACCCCGTTGCGGCGGGCCGTGAGCAGCGCCGCCTCGTTCATGAGGTTGGCCAGGTCCGCGCCCGTGAAGCCCGGCGTGCGGCGGGCCAGCACGTCGAGGCGCACGTCGCCATCGAGGGGCTTGCCCTTGGCGTGCACGTCGAGGATGGCTTTGCGCCCCTCGAGGTCGGGCTGGTCGACCACGATCTGGCGGTCGAAGCGGCCGGGCCGCAGCAGGGCCGGGTCGAGGATGTCGGGCCGGTTGGTGGCGGCGATCAGGATGACGCCGGTGCGGGCGTCGAAGCCGTCCATCTCCACGAGGAGCTGGTTGAGGGTCTGCTCGCGCTCGTCGTTGCCGCCGCCATAGCCGAAGCCGCGCGAGCGGCCCACGGCGTCGATCTCGTCGATGAAGACGATGC
>CAYUXB010000315.1:0-4146 GCA_964448525.1 uncultured Acidimicrobiaceae bacterium | reverse complement strand
CGACGACATCCCGCTGTTCGACTTCCGGGTTCCCGGCGTCACCTCGATCTCGGCCGACACGCACAAGTACGGCTACGCCTTCAAGGGCAGCTCGACCCTGCTGTTCCGCGACAAGGCGCTGCGCAACGGCCAGTACTTCTTCGTGTCCGGGTGGACGGGCGGCAAGTACATGTCGCCGGGCATCGAGGGCTCCCGCTCGGGCGGGCTCATCGCCGCCACGTGGGCGGCGATGGTGCAGCTCGGACGCGACGGCTACCGGCGCTACGCGGAGGCGATCTTCGCCACCGCGGCCGAGATGATGGCGGCAGTGCGTTCCCACCCCGAGTTGCGGATCATGGGCAGCCCCACGTTCTGCTTCTCGTTCACCTCCGACGAGTTCGACATCTACCACGTCAACGACGTCATGCGGGAGAGGGGCTGGCGGTTCAACGGCCAGCAGTACCCGAACGCCATCCACATGGCGGTCACCCGCCCCCAGACCCAGCCGGGGGTGGCCGAGCAGTTCGCCGCCGACCTGGCCGATGCCGTCGCCATCGCCAAGGAGCGCAAGGACGAGGCGCCCTTCACCGCCGCCATCTACGGCGGGGTGGCCGGCGGGCTCACCGACGAGGCCGACGAGTTCATCCGGGGCGTCATGGGCGACATGCTCGACAAGCAGGCGCGGATCCCGTCGTGACCGCAACGGGGGGAACGGTTCCGGCGGAGAGCCAGCCGGGACGGAACCAGCCGCACCAGAGGGGTCGAGGAGGCAGTGGGGATGCACGGCGGGACGGCCTCGTCCTCGCCATCGACCTCGGCACCGGCGGTCCGAAGGTCGGGTTCGTGTCCGTCATCGGGGAGGTGGCGTGGCAGGACCACGTCCCGCTGGCGACGCGCTGGCTCGACGGCGGGGGCGCGGTGCAGGACGCGCACGAGTGGTGGGCCGTCATCCGCGACGCGGTCCGCAAGGCCGTCGCCAACGGCGCGGTGCCGGTCGACCGCGTCGTGGCGGTGTGCATCACGGGCCAGTGGGCGAGCACGGTCCCGGTCGACGCCGAGGGCAACCCGGTGGGCGACTGCATCATGTGGCAGGACCACCGGGGCATCCGCGCCGTGCGCCGGCGCGTCGGCGGCCCGGTCGCCGGCTACGACCCGCGGGCGCTGGCGGCGTGGGTGCGCAAGACCGGCGGCATCCCCGGCGGCAACGACCCGATCGGCCACATGCACACCCTGGCCACCGAGTACCCCGAGGTGGCCGCGGCCGCCCGCTGGTACCTCGAGCCGGTCGACCACCTGGCCATGCGGTTCAGCGGCGTCGCGGCCGCCAGCCACGCCTCGCTCACGGCCTGGTGGCTCACCGACAACCGCCACCTCGACGTGCTCGCCTACGACGACGACCTGATCCGCCGGGCCGGCATCGACGGCGAGAAGCTGCCGCCGCTCGTGGCCACCGGCAGCGTCATCGGTCCGGTGCGCGACGACGTCGCCCGCGACCTCGGCCTGCCGGAGGGGGTGCAGGTGGTGGCCGGGGTGCCCGATCTGCACGCCGCCGCCCTCGGGTCGGGGTCGATCGGCCCGGGCGAGGCGCACATGGCGCTCAGCTCCACCTCGTGGATCAGCCTGCCCGTGGCCCGCAAGAAGACCGACGTGCTGCACGGCATGGCCAGCGTCCCCGGCCTCGACGGCGGTTACCTGCTGGCCAACAACCACGACACGTCCGGCCTCTGCCTCCAGTGGCTGCGCGACAACGTCATCGCTCCCGCCGACGGCCTGTTCGGCGGCGCGACGCCGGCGCTCCCCGTCGACGATTGCAGCTTCGACGCCCTCACCGCGCTGGCGGACGGATCGCCCCCCGGCGCGAACCGGGTGCTGTTCACGCCCTGGCTCGAAGGCGAGCGCACCCCCGTCACCGACAGCCACGTGCGCGGCGGGTTCCACAACCTGTCGCTCTCCACCACCCGGGCCGATCTGGTGCGGGCGCTGATGGAGGGCGTGGCCTACAACAACCACTGGCTGCACGGCTACGTCGAGAAGTACGCCAAGCAGCGCCTCGACCCGATCCGCCTGGTGGGCGGGGGCGCCCAGTCCGACCTGTGGTGCCAGATCCACGCCGACGTCATGGACCGCACGATCGAGCGGGTGGCCGACCCGCTGCACGCCCAGCTCCGCGGGGTGGCGATCCTGGCCGGCTTGTCACTCGGTCTGGTTGACAGCTCGGAAGTGCGCGACCTCGCCACCGTGTCCCGCACGTTCACACCGGATCCGGCCAACCGCGCTGTCTATGACCGCCTGTCGGCCGAGCTCCCGGAGCTCTACAAGGCACAGCGCAAGATGTACCGACGGCTCAACCGGAGGTGGACATGAGCGGTCCCGGCGTTCCCGAGGGGATGCTCACGCTCGACGAGCTGGCGGAGGCCGCCGCCCGCGACGAGATCGACACGGTCGTCGTCGGCTTCACCGACCACTACGGCCGGCTGGTGGGCAAGCGCTACGACGTCGGCATGTTCCTCGACGAGGTGGCGGAGCACGGCACCCACGGCTGCGACTACCTGCTGACAACGGACATGGAGATGGAACCGGTCCCGGGCTACGAGCTCGCCAACTGGGAGCTCGGCTACGGCGACGTCCACGTGGTGCCGGACATGGCGACGTTGCGCCGGGCCGCGTGGCTCGACCGCACCGCGCTGGTGCTGTGCGACGTGGCCGAGAGCGGTGGCGCCGGAGGCGGTGACAGCGCCGACGACCGGGACGAGGCGCTGGTGTCCGCCGCGCCCCGCACGATCCTGCGCCGGCAGGTCGACGCGGCCGCCGCTCAGGGGCTCACGAGCATGGCCGCCACCGAGCTGGAGTACTACCTCTACCGCTCGTCGTACCGAGATGCGGCGGCCGGCGGCTATGCCGACCTGCAGCCCGCCGGCTGGTACCTCGAGGACTATCACCTCATGCAGGGCGCCCGCACCGAGGACTTCACGGCCGCGGTCCGGCGCCACCTGCGTCACTCGGGCGTGCCGGTCGAGTCGAGCAAGGGCGAGTGGGGCGTCGGCCAGCACGAGCTGAACATCCGCTACGCGGACGTGCTGTCGATGGCCGACCGCCACGTCGTCTACAAGCAGTGCCTCAAGGAGTTCGCCGACCGGGTCGGCGCCAGCGTGACCTTCATGGCCAAGGTGGCGACCGAGCAGGCCGGGTCGAGCTGCCACGTGCACATGAGCCTGTGGCGCGACGGCGAGAACGCCTTCGCGGGCGAGCACGAGTTGGGCCCGGTGCGGTGCTCCGACGAGTTCCGCTGGTTCCTCGGCGGGGTGCTGGCCCGCGTGCCGGACGTGATGGTGTTCCTCGCCCCGACCGTGAACTCGTACAAGCGCTACGTGGACGGCTCGTGGGCGCCGACCCGCATCGCCTGGAGCTACGACAACCGCACCGCCGGCGTGCGGGTGGTGGGCCGTGGCGCCAGCCTGCGCGTCGAGTGCCGCATCCCCGGCGCCGACTGCAACCCCTACCTGGCGCTCGCCGCGCTGCTGGCGTCGGGCCTCGACGGCATCGCCAACCGCACCGAGCCGGCGCCGTGCTTCGCGGGCGACGTCTACGCGGCCCGCGACCTGCCCCAGGTGCCCCGTTCGCTGGCCGAGGCGACCGATCTGTTCGCCGTCAGCCCGTTCGCCAAGGCGGCGTTCGGGGAGCAGGTGGTCGAGCACTACACCCACTTCTTCCGCACCGAGTGGGAGGCGTACAGCAGTGCGGTCTCCGACTGGGAGCGCCGCCGCTACTTCGAGAGGATCTGACCGACGATGGGCAGGTTGCAGGGCAAGGTGGCGCTGATCACCGGCGCGGGCAGCGGCATCGGCCGGGAGGCGGCGCTCCTGTTCGCCCGCGAGGGGGCACGGGTGGCGGTCGTCGACCGCGACGAGGCCGCCGCCAGCGACACCGTCGACAGGATTTTCTCCACTGGATCGGTCGCTGGAGCGACCAGATCCAGTGGGAAAATTCGGGTTGCGGAGGCCGAGGCCGACGACATCCCGGACGCCGACGCGATCGCCGTGGTGGCGGACGTGTCCCGTGCTGCCGACTGCGAGGCGATGGTCGCCGCCACCGAGGAGGCGTTCGGCCGCCTCGACGTGCTGTTCAACAACGCCGGGGTGATGCTGAGCAGCGACGACGACGCCCTCA
>CAYUXB010000314.1:0-4150 GCA_964448525.1 uncultured Acidimicrobiaceae bacterium | reverse complement strand
GCCGCCACGACGGCCGGGACGGCGTTGAGCGCCGGGACGGCGGTGATGATGTGGCCGATCACCATGAAGTCCTCGATCGTCTCGGCCTCGAAGTCGGGTGGGGGCAGGAAGTCGAGCGCCGCCGTCACGGTCGGCAGGCCCTGGACCTCGATCGTCCACCCGTCCTTCTCGATGACCCAGTCGGGGTCGAGCGTCGCGCCCTTCTTCCAGCGAACGGACAGCTCGACCACCGTGCGGTCGCCGACCCGGCCCTGCCAGCTGGCCGCGACCCCGGCGACGCACCCGGCGGGGATCGTCCAGGACGCCATCACCAGATCTTCGGTGGTCTGGGCGAAGGAGGCCTCGCAGACGATCTCGTCCAGCTCGACGCCGAGGGCGTCGGCCGCCATGGCCACGGCCTCGCCGAACACCGCGGTGCCCTCGCGTGCCATGTCGTCGAGGCCGGGGGTGTCGATCGGGTGCCCGAAGCCCGCGGGGCGCTCCGTGTCGGGGGAGTCGTAGAACGTCGTGTCGGCCTGCTCGGCCACGATGACCTTGTCGATGCGGTTGCAGATCCCCGCGACCGTCAGCGCGACCAGCTCGGCGAACCCGGGGCTGACGCCGGTGCCCATCAGCGTCGAGCCGCCCCGCTCGCACGCCTCGACCAGCCGCTCGCGATCGGCCCCGAGCCGCTCCCCGGTGATGAACGCGGCGGTCGTGACGACGTTCACCCCGGCGTCGAGGATGCGTACCAGCTCGTCGACCGACGGCCACTGCGGGTTGTAGACGACGCAATCGGGCTTCTCGCCGAGCAGCAGCTCGACATCGTCGGTGGCGGCGACGCCCAGCGGCCCGATGCCGGCCAGCTCACCGGCGTCGACGCCCACCTTGGCCTCGGACCAGGCGTAGCACCCCGCCAGCTCGAGGCCGGGGTTGGCGGCGATCGCCTTGACCGACTCCCTGCCCACGTTGCCCGTGGTCCACTGCACGACGCGGATGGCCATGCCGTCCCCCCTGCTCGCTCGTCCCCGTGCTGTGCGGTTGCACAGCACGGGGGAGTCTGGTCCGGATCGAGCGGGGCCACAAGGCACGTGGAAACCCGACTTGTGCAGTCGACATTCCACGGATAATTTCTCCATCACGTACTAGAGAAACCGATCAGGAGGAAGCGATGGCCATCCAGTTGGGCGATGTCGCCCCGGACTTCACGGCAGACACCACGCAGGGCAAGGTCAGCCTGCACGAATACCTCGGCGACGGTTGGGGGGTGCTGTTCTCGCACCCGGCCGACTTCACCCCGGTGTGCACGACCGAGCTCGGCGCGTTCGCCAACCGGAAGGACGAGTTCGACAAGCGGGGCACCAAGCTGATCGGCGTGAGCGTCGACTCGGTCGACTCCCACGAGCGCTGGTCGACCGACATCGAGGAGACCCAGGGCAGCGCGCTCAACTACCCCCTCGTCGGCGACGAGGACCGCACCGTGGCGACGCTGTACGGGATGATCCACCCCAACGCCCTCGAGACCGCCACGGTGCGCACCGTGTTCGTGATCGGCCCCGACAAGAAGGTGAAGCTGACCCTCACCTATCCGGCGGCCATCGGGCGCAACGTCGACGAGATCCTCCGGGTGCTCGACGCCCTGCAGCTCAGCTCGGCTCACAGCGTCTCGACGCCGGTGAACTGGAACGACGGCGACGACGTCATCATCTCCCCGGCGCTCGACGACACGCGCGCCGCCGAGCTCTTCCCGAAGGGCTTCACCACGCTCCGCCCGTACCTGCGGCTCACGCCCCAGCCCCGCTGATCGGGGTCCTCGGCGGTGAGCCCCGATCCCTCTTCCCGCCCGACCGCGCCCCGCGCACGAGCGAGCGGTGACATCACCACCGGCGGGCTCACCGACGAGGCGGAGGGCCGGCCGGGGTCCAAGGTCGAGCACGCCAAGGCCGACAGCCGGCAGCTCCGCAGCACGATCGCCGACGAGCTCCGTAACGGCGAGTCCACCTTCTCGCCCCCGGCGGCGCTCACGCTCAAGTTCCACGGCACCTACTCCCAGGACGACCGCGACACGCGCACCGAGCGCCGGGCCGCGGGGCTGGGGCCGGACGCGTTCTGCATGGTCCGCACCGGCATCCCCGGGGGGATCCTGTCCGCCGAGCAGTACCTGGCGATGGACAAGCTGGCCGACACCGTGGGCAACGGCACCCTGCGGGTCACGACGCGCCAGGACATCCAGTTCCACCGCGTCGCCAAGGCCGACCTGCACGAGCTGATCCGCACGCTGAACGACAACCTGGTCACCACCCTCGCCGCGTGCGGTGACGTCGTGCGCAACACGACCGCCTGCCCCGCGCCGCTGCCCGGGGGCGCCCGGGCCGAGCTCGCGGGGTGGGCGCAGACGGTGTCGCGCCACTTCAAGCCGAAGTCCCGGGGCTACTACGAGATCTGGGTCGACGGCGAGCGGGCGGTGACCGCGGAGCCTGCGGGGACGCCGGCCGACCCCGCCGGCACGCCCGCGGAGGAACCGCTCTACGGGCAGGTCTACCTGCCCCGGAAGTTCAAGTTCGGCTTCTCGGCACCCGGCGACAACTGCACGGACGTGCTCATCAACGACGTGGCGATCGTGCCGATGTGCGACGGCGACGCCATCCGCGCCTTCACGCTGCTCGTCGGCGGTGGCCAGGGCAAGGCCCACGGCAAGCCGGAGACCTACCCCCGGCTCGCCACGCCGCTCACCACCGTGCCGCCCGACGAGCTGATCGCCACGTGCGAGGCGGTCGTGAAGCTGCACCGCGACCACGGGGACCGGACCAACCGCGAGCACGCCCGGCTCAAGTACGTGGTCGACGACCTCGGCGACGAGCGGGTGCGCGCCATCGTCGCCGGCTACCTCGGCCACCCGCTGCGCCCGGCGGAGGACGTGGTGCTCGACGCGGCCGACGACCACCTCGGCTGGCACGCCCAGGCGGGGGGCGGCTGGTTCCTCGGCGTGAAGGTGGCCAGCGGGCGCGTGGCCGACGTCGAGCGCGAGCGGGTGCGGTCCGGGCTGCGGGCCGTGGTCGAGCGGTACGGTGCGTCCGTGCGGTTCACGGCACGCGAGGACGTGCTGCTGTGCGACATCGACGAGGTCGATCGCGCCGGTGTCGACGCCCTGCTGGCCGAGCACGGCGTCGCGCCGATCGAGGCCTGGGCTCCCCTCGCGCGGAGCTCGTTCGCCTGCCCGGCCCTGCCGACCTGCGGCCTGGCGCTGACCGACGCCGAGCGCGTGCTGCCCGGCGTGCTGGCCGAGCTGCACGACGCGTGCACCGACCTCGGCCTCGGTGGGCTCGACGCCCACGTCCGCATGACCGGCTGCCCGAACGGCTGCGCCCGGCCCTACACGACCGAGGTCGGCTTCGTCGGGCGCGGCAAGAAGCGCTACGACGTGCACCTCGGCGGCGACCAGGTCGGTACCCGGCTCAACACGATCTTCTGCGAGAACGTGCCGCTCGGGTCGCTCGTCGACGTGCTCCGGCCCGTGCTCGCCCGCTACGCCGCCGATCAGGCCGACGGCGAAGCGTTCGGCGACTGGTGCCATCGGGTGGGCGTCGGCGTTCTGCGGGCCGAGTTGGGCACGGAGCAGTGGGTGCGGTCGCGACGGCCCCGTGCCGGGTCGTGAGCGCATCACCGGCGCTCGGGCCGCAAGGATGGGTCCCATGACCCCGGAGTCCGACACCGCGGCGACCTTCACCACACCGCTCACGACGCTGCTCGGCATCCGCCATCCGATCCTGTTGGCGCCGATGGGCGACACCGCGGGCGGACGGCTCGCCGCGGCGGTGTCCGAAGCGGGTGCGTTCGGCCTGATCGGTGGCGGCTACGCCGACCCGGACTGGCTGGAGCGCGAGCTTGCTGTGGCCGGCGACGCCCGCGTGGGCGTCGGATTCATCACCTTCGCGCTCGACCGGCGTCCCGAGGCGCTGCGCCTCGCGCTCGACGCCGGTCCGCCGGCCGTACAGCTGTCGTTCGGTGATCCGCGGCCCTACGCGGACGAGATCCACGCCCGCGGCGCGCTGCTGATCTGCCAGGGCCAGTCGTCGGCGGAGATCGCGCTCGCCGTCGAGGCCGGCGCCGACGTCATCATCGCCCAGGGCCAGGACGCCGGCGGCCACGGCCGACCGGACCGCGGCACGAT
>CAYUXB010000313.1:0-4159 GCA_964448525.1 uncultured Acidimicrobiaceae bacterium | reverse complement strand
CGACAACGCCGGCTACGAGATCCTCTCCCGTCGCCTCCGCGTGCGGCCGCGCGAGTCGATCGCGTGGGTGCGGCGCCTCACCGAGGTGGGCGTGTTCGCCGGGATCTCATCGGGGGCGATCCTCGCTGGCGCCGTGAAGGCGGCCACCCTCATCGAGGAGGGCACGATCGTGATGATCGTGTGCGACGGCGGCTGGAAGTACCTCTCCGCCGGCGTGTGGACCGACGACCTCGACACCGTCGAGGCCCGGGCCAAGGCCACCATCTACTTCTAGAGCAGGTCGCGGACGTTCTCGGGCGGGCGGCCGACGACGGCCCGACCGTCGCTCGACACGAGGATCGGGCGCTCGATGAGCACCGGGTTCGCCACCATGACCTCGATCCAGCGGTCCCGCTCCTTGGGCAGGTCCTTCAGGCCGAGCTCCTTGGCGACGGCCTCGCCGGTCCGGGCGATCTCCCAGGGCTGCTTGTCGAGCGCCGTGAGCACCTGGTCGAGCTCGGCGGCGGTGGGCGGCTCCTCCAGGTACCGGCGCTCGGTGTAGGTGGCGCCGGCGTCGTCGAGGATATCCTTCGCGCCGCGGCTCTTCGAGCAGCGCTGGTTGTGCCACAGGGTGAGGTCGGCCATGGCGGCGAGGGTAGTGCTGCGACCGCAGGCGGTCCCGCCCGCTCTCGGGCGGCGCGACCGACCTGAGCTCGGAAGATCGCCGGGGAACGGCCTCGGCTGCGAGGATGCCGGCATGACGACCACCGATGCCCGGCCCGACGGACGGGCCACCGACGAGCTGCGCCCCATCTCCTTCGAGCGGGACTTCACCCGCATGGCCTCCGGCTCGTGCCTCGTGAGCTTCGGCGAGACCCGGGTGCTGTGCACCGCCTCGGTCGACGAGGACGTGCCCCGCTGGATGAAGGGTCGGGGCAAGGGCTGGGTGACGGCCGAGTACTCGATGCTGCCCGGGGCCTCGCCGGAGCGGATCCGTCGTGAGGTGAAGGACGGCAAGCCCTCGGGGCGCACCCAGGAGATCCAGCGCCTCATCGGTAGGTCGCTGCGAGCGGTGTGCGACATGCAGCTCCTCGGGGAGCGGCAGGTCATCGTCGACTGCGACGTGCTCCAGGCCGACGGCGGCACCCGCACCGCGGCCATCTGCGGCGGCTACGTGGCGCTGCACGACGCCCTCGCCCGGCTGGTGCAGCAGGGCACGATCGCGCACCACCCGCTCACCGCGTTCTGCGCGGCCATCTCGGTGGGCGTGGTGGGTGGCGAACCGCTGCTCGACCTGCCCTACGTCGAGGACAGCACGGCCGACGTGGACATGAACCTCGTGATGACGTCCGAGGGTCGCTACGTCGAGGTGCAGGGCACCGCGGAGCGCCAGGCGTACTCCCGCAGCGAGCTCGACAGCATGCTCGCCCTCGGCGAGAAGGGCATCGGCCAGATCATCGCCCTGCAGCAGCAGACGGTGGCCGTCCCCCCGACGCCGCGGTGACCGGCGCCCGCGTCCGGCTGGCCACCGGCAACGCCCACAAGGCCGCCGAGATCCAGCAGATCCTCGGCGATGCCTGGCGGGTCGAGGCGCAGGATCCCGGCGTGGAGGAGACGGGCACCACGTTCGAGGAGAACGCGCTGATCAAGGCCCGGGCTCTCGCGGCGGGCACGGGCGAGCTCGCCGTCGCCGACGACTCCGGCATCGAGATCGACGCGCTCGGCGGGGCCCCCGGGGTGCACTCGGCCCGCTGGACCGAGGAGGGGGACTGGATCCCCCGCGTGCTGCGCGAGCTGGCCGCCGTCCCGCACGACGGGCGGGGCTGCCGCTACGTGTGCGCCGCCGCGGTGGTGTGGCCGGGCGCCGCGCCCCGCGAGTACGTGGTGCGCGGCGTGGTCGAGGGCGTCGTCGCGTCGGGACCGCGAGGGGAGGGCGGGTTCGGCTACGACCCGATCATGGTGCCCGTCGAGGGCGACGGCCGGACGTTCGCCGAGATGACCGACGCCGACAAGCACGCGCTCAGCCACCGTGGCCGAGCGTTCCGCGCCCTCGCGCCTCACCTGCTTCCCTGAGCGGCCGGGACCGGCAACCGCCAGTCGTCACACACTCGCTAGGTGCCGGCGGAGCACGTAGTGGAGGATGCCGCCGTGCTCGTAGTACGCGGCCTCCTTGGGCGTGTCGATGCGCGCCACGACCGGGAGCGTGACGGTGGAGCCGTCGTCACCGGTGACCTCGACCTCCAGCCGGGCCCCCAGCAGCGCCGCCGGATCGACCCCGGCGATGCCTCGGATGGCGAAGGTCGCCGTGCCGACCAGGCCCGCGTCGACGCCGAGCGAGTCGAGGGTCGCCTCGTCCGCCAGTTGCAGCGGCAGCACGCCCATGCCGAGGAGGTTCGACCGGTGGATGCGCTCGAAGCTCTCGGCCACCACCGCCCGCACACCGAGCAGCGCCGTGCCCTTCGCCGCCCAGTCGCGCGACGAGCCGGAGCCGTACTCCTTGCCTGCCAGCACCACGAGGGGCACGCCCTCGGCCCGGTAGCGCTCGGCGGCCTCGTAGATCGACATCTGCTCGCCGGACGGTTGGTGGACGGCGACGCCGCCCTCGGTGCCGGGCGCCAACTGGTTGCGGATGCGCACGTTGGCGAACGTGCCTCGGATCATCACCTCGTGGTTGCCGCGCCGTGAGCCGTAGGAGTTGAAGTCTCCCCGCTCCACGCCCTGGTCGAGCAGCCACCGCCCGGCCGGGCTGTCCGGGTGGATGGCGCCGGCGGGGGAGATGTGGTCGGTCGTCACGCTGTCGCCGAGCATGGCGAGCGCCCGGGCGCCCTCGATGTCGGTGAGCGGCGCGGGCTGGGCCGGCATGCCGTCGAAGTACGGCGGGCGGCGCACGTACGTGGAGGTGTCGGACCACTCGTACGCTCCGCCGGTCTCGACCGGCAGGCCACGCCACAGCTCGTCGCCGTCGTACACGCGGCCGTACGCCTCGCGGAACATCGACGACTCCAGCGCGCTCTCCACCACGGCGTTGACCTCGGCCGAGGTGGGCCACAGGTCGCGCAGGTACACCGGCTCGCCGTCGGGGTCGGTGGCGAGCGGCTCGGTGACCAGGTCGAGGTCCATCGTCCCTGCCAGGGCATACGCGACGACGAGCGGCGGCGACGCCAGGTAGTTCATCCGCACGTCGGGGTTGATGCGCCCCTCGAAGTTGCGGTTGCCGGACAGCACCGACACCAGGGCGAGGCCCTCGTCCTGGGCCGCGGCGGCGATGGGCGGCGGCACGGGCCCGGAGTTGCCGATGCAGGTGGTGCACCCGAAGCCGACGACGTCGAAGCCGAGCTTGGCCAGATCGGGGAGCAGCCCCGCCCGCTCCAGGTAGTCGACGACCACCTTGGAACCGGGCGCGAGCGACGTCTTCACCCATGGGCGGCGGGTGAGCCCCCGCTCGGCGGCCTTGCGGGCGACGAGGCCGGCGGCGACCATCACCTGCGGGTTCGACGTGTTGGTGCAGCTCGTGATGGCGGCGAGCGCGACGTGCCCGTGGTCGAGGGTGACCTCGACCTCGGCGTCCACGCCGGAGGTGGCGTCGAGCCGGACGGTGACCTCCCGGCGGGGGCGGTCGACCACCTGTTCGTCGCCGACGGTGGGCGCCTGGTCGGTCGAGGGCGGCGCGCCCGGCGGGCACCCGGTGCGGGCGGCGGACGGCGGGTCGCTGGCGGGGAACGAGGCGGCCGCGGCGTCGTCGTAGGTCGGCCCGATCTTCACCGGCGTGGCATCCGACGCGTCGGGCAGCGAGCCGACGAGGTCGAACGCGAACTGCTGCTTGGCCTCGCGCAGCAGGACGCGGTCCTGCGGGCGGGACGGGCCGGCGATCGAGGGTTCGACGGTCGCGAGGTCGAGCTCCAACGTCTCGGTGAAGATCGGCTCGGCGCCCGGGTCGTGCCACAGGCCCTGGGCCTTGGCGTAGGCCTCGACGAGGTCGACCTGGCTGTCGCTCCGGCCGGTGAAGCGCAGGTAGCGCAACGTCTCGTCGTCGATGGGGAAGACCGTGATGGTCGAGCCGTACTCCGGCGACATGTTGCCGATCGTCGCCCGGTTCTCCAGCGGCACGTTGGCGACGCCCGGCCCGTAGAACTCCACGAACCGCCCGACGACGCCGTGCGCCCGCAGCATGTTGGTGACG
>CAYUXB010000312.1:0-4171 GCA_964448525.1 uncultured Acidimicrobiaceae bacterium | reverse complement strand
CCTCGGCATCGCCCTCGACAACAGCCGCAAGGACCAGACCTACAACACCCCGGCGTTGGCGACGATCCACCTGGCGGTGCAGCAGATCGAGTGGATCCTGCACAACGGCGGCCTGCCGTTCTCGGCCGGCCGCTGCGACCGGTCGGCCGAGATCATCTACGGGTGGGCCGAGGCCAGCGACTACGCCACGCCGTTCGTCACCGATCCCGCCATCCGCAGCCACGTGGTCGCGACGATCGACCTCGACGACTCCGTCGACGCCAAGACGGTCAGCAAGGTGCTGCGCGACAACTTCATCCTCGACACGGAGAGCTACCGCAAGCTGGGCCGCAACCAGCTGCGCGTCGCGCTGTACCCGGCGATCGACCCGGACGACGTCGAGGCCCTGACCCGCTGCATCGACTTCGTCGTCGACCGCCTGCGCTCCTGACTTCCACGCCAGCCGCGCCGGCTCGGCCTCGACGGACCTGTCGCCGCCGTCGCCGCCGTCGTCGTCATTGTCGGCTGCGGCGGCGAGCGGGGCGGCGTCGGTGGCACGATGGCCAGGATGACGTCCGATGTGCGGGTGCGCCGTGCCTACGACAGCCCCGACCCGGGCGACGGCACCCGCGTCCTGGTCGATCGGCTGTGGCCCCGGGGCCTCCGCCGCGACGACGCGGCGCTCGACGAGTGGTGCAAGGCGGTGGCCCCGTCGGCCGAGCTGCGGCGTTGGTACGGGCACGACCCGCAGCGCTTCGAGGAGTTCGCCCGCCGCTATCGCGCCGAGCTGGCCGACGGCGAACCCGCCGCCGCGCTCGACCACCTGCGCGACCTGGCCGGCCGAGGCCCGATCACGCTGTTGACCGCCAGCCGTCGCGTCGACATCAGCGATGCGACCGTGCTCGCCGAGCTGCTCCGCGACGGCGGCGACCAGCTCGGCGGCTGACCCCGAGCTCCGCCGGCTCAGCTCGCCACAGACAGGACGAGGGACCCGACCGCGAGCGCCAGGAACGCGAGCGGGAAGGCCAGCGCGTGGTCGCCGGCTCGGAGGTGGGTCACGATCGCCCCCACGAAGAAGAGGGTGAGGCCGAGCGCGGCCGCCGTCCCGACGACGGGAACCCCGGCGAGCCCGAGCGCCAGCCCGGCAGCGCCCGCAGCCTTGAGCAGGCCGAGGGGTGTGAGCCAGGCGGCGGGCACGCCCACCCCGGCGGAGTTGGTGAGCACGAACTCGGCGCGGACCAGGTCGGCGACGGCGATGGCGCCGTTGGCCGCGATGGCCAGGACGGTGACGACGACGTAGGCCGTGGACATGGCGCGTCTCCCCTCAGGCGCGGTCGGTCGAGGCGGTGGTCGCCGCGAGGGCCATCTGTAGAGTCATCGGTGTCTCCTCTTCGATCTGCGTTGCGGTGTGGTTGGTCGCCCCCTTGACGAACGCCGGGCCGAAAAGGTGACCTCATGAGCCAGCAATCCGCCCTGACCGAGCGCTTCGAGGCGTCGCGCGGCCACCTTCGCCAGGTGGCGTTCCGGATGCTGGGATCGCTCGACGAGGCCGATGACGCCATCCAGCAGGTCTGGATCCGTGCCGATCGAGCGGACCTCTCGTCGATCGGGAACCTCGATGGCTGGCTGACGACCGTGACCGCCCGGGAGTGCCTCGACGTGCTGCGCACGCGCCGGCGCCGCGCCGAGCACCCCCTGCCCCCCGCCGACACCCTCCCCGACGCCGGCGGTGGCACGTCCCCACCGCCGGACGGCGGGCGGTCGCCCGAGGACGAGGCGGTGATGGCCGAGTCGGTCGGCCTCGCCCTGCTCGTCGTCCTCGACCGCCTGTCCCCTGCCCAGCGGGTCGCGTTCGTGCTGCACGACGTGTTCGCGGTGCCGTTCGAGGAGATCGCCGAGGTCGTCGACCGCTCGCCCGTCGCGACGAAGAAGCTGGCCAGCCGCGCTCGGGAGCGTGTCCGCGGCCAGACGGGCACGCAGCCCGACCCGCCCGACCGGGCGGAGCACCGCGCCGTCGTGCACGCGTTCCTGGCCGCCACGCGCAACGGCGACCTCGAGACCCTGCTCCGCCTGCTCGCCCCGGACGTGGTGCGTCGCGCCGACGCGGCCGCGCTCCCGACCGGCTCGGCGCCCACGGTCCGAGGCGCTCGGGCGGTCGCCGAGGAGTCCCGGGCGTTCGCCGGCCTCGCCCGCCACGCCCAGGTCGCGCTGGTCGGTGGCACCCCGGGCATCGTGGTCGCGCCGGCCGGCCGCCTGCGTGTCGTCCTCCGCGTGACGATCGTGCGTGGGCGCATCACGGCGTACGAGGTGATCGCCGATCCCGCCCACCTCGACGCGACGACGCTGGCGGTGTTCGACGACGCCTGACTGCCCGCCGCACGGACCCCACCACCAGCACGTTCCGTGTCGCGATCGGGACTATGACAAGCTGGGCGCCGGCGAGGTGCGGGAGGACGGCAGTTGACGACCATCGCGAGGAGAGTGGCGCGCGGGGCCACAGCAGCATCGTTCGTGTCGGTGGCCCTCATCGGCTGCGGCACCGAGGGCGACGACCGTGCTGCGTCCGGGGTCGAGTTCGCCCCGACGTCCCACTTCCTCACCGAGGCCGCTGACTCCTCCGCTCGCCAGCCGTACCGGTTCTCGGTGTCGACCACCGCACGGAACGGCGCGACCGTGTGGGAGGGGCCTGCGGCCACCGGCGAGTTCGACGGCGAGCGGACCCACATCCTCGTCGACGTCGAACCGGCCGTCCCCGACGGCCCGATCCCCGGCGGCGTCGCCCGCGAGGACCTGTACATCGAGACGGTTACCAATGAGCGGATGCTCTACACGCATGCCCCGGTCATCCGGGCCATGCAGGCCGAGGGCTCGTTGTCACCCTCCTCGCCGTTCGCGTCCAGCCCCACGGCCGACGCCGTCACGTCCGGCTGGATCTCGGTCGACGTCTCCCAGATCGAGAACATCGATCCCGCGTGGGCGGCGTGTGTGATGGCGGGCCAGCGCACCGACCCGACCGCGTACTTCGACCTCGTCGCCGGGGCCGACGACATCCACGACCTCGGCACCGACGAGATCGACGGTACGACCGTGCACGGGCTGGAGGGCGGCGTCCCCCTGGCGGATCTGCTGCGCCTGGCACGGCCTGACGGTGATCTGCCCGCGGGCGCCGACGTTCGTCCCCTCGAGGAGATGCCGATCCCGATCGAGGTGTGGGTCGAGCCCGATGGCGACATCCGCCGCATCGAGGTGCGGCGCGACTCCGATCGAATCGCTGATGCGCTGGTGGAGGCGGGCGTGGTCCGCGCCGTCGACGTCCTGGGCGAGGGGCCCGTGATCGTCGAGACGACCGAGTTCTGGGACCACGGCGACACATCGATCGCCGTCGACATCCCGGTGGACGCCGCGGACATGACCGACGAGCTCCGTGACCTCCTGCTCGGCATCCCGTCCGCACCGATGCCGATGCCCGGACTCGACGGCGACCTGGCGCTCGACGCGCCGGCAGAGCTCGACGCCATCTACGACGAGCTCGGCGACATGGGCACCGCCCCGCCGTACCCCGAGCCCGAGTTCTCGCCTCCTCCTCCGCCGTCCGGCGGCATGTCCGACGCCGAGCTCGACGCGGAGCTCGCCGAGTTGGACGCCATGTACGAGGAGCTCGAGTCGATGCCGGACCCCGAGAGCTACGAGCTGCCGCCCATACCCGAGATCCCGCCGGCACCGGAACTTCCACCGCCCCCGCCTCCCCCGCCACTGCCGCCGTACCAGGGCTGAGTCATCGCCCCGGGCGTCATGGCACGATGGCGCCATGACGCCCGTCGATCCGTTCGAGGTCCGCATCGCCGACGACGACGTCGCGGACCTGCGCGACCGGTTGGACCGCACGCGCTGGCCCGAGGCCGAGACCGTCGAGGACTGGTCGCAGGGCGTGCCCCTCGCGTACGTGCGCGATCTGTGCGCCTACTGGGCCGACGGCTACGACTTCGGGCTCGCCGACCGGGTCAACGCCTTCCCGCAGTTCCGCACGACCGTCGACGGCCTCGGCATCCACTTCCTCCACGTGCAGTCGCCCGAGCAGGACGCACTCCCGCTGCTGCTCACGCACGGCTGGCCCGGCTCGGTCATCGAGTTCCTCGATGTGATCGGGCCGCTGTCCGACCCCCGCGCGCACGGCGGCGACCCGGCCGATGCT
>CAYUXB010000311.1:0-4195 GCA_964448525.1 uncultured Acidimicrobiaceae bacterium | reverse complement strand
CACATCTCCAAGATCGGGGGCGGTAAGCGCATCGACAAGGTCGAGGACGTCTTCGACCTCGGCGACGAGGTCGAGGTGCGGGTCGACGACGTCGATCCCGGCGGCAAGGTGTCGTTGAGCCTGGCGTCGGCGCCCCCGCCCGCCGAGGGCGAGAGCGATCGCGGTGAGCGACGCGACCGCGGCGACCGGGGCGGACGCTCCGAGCGTGGCGGCTCCTCGTCGGAGCCCAGCAGCTCGGCCGCCGAGACGGTCAGCTTCGAGGACAGCTTCGACGACGAGCTGCGCGGCGACCTGGGCGACCTCGGTCCCGTCACCGCGGCCCCCAACGAGGGCCGTGGCGACCGCAGCGACCGTGGGCGCGGTGGCGACCGCCGCCGCCGCCAGCGTCGCTGAGCCGTCCAGAACCCGTCATGACGTCCGCCGCACCGACCGACGAGGTCCGGGAGACCCGACTGGCCAACGGCATCCGACTCGTCACCGAGCGGATGCCGGAGGCCCGGTCGGTGTCCCTCGGCGTCTGGGTCGGTGTCGGCGGGCGTGACGAGCCCGAGGCGCTCTCGGGCGCGTCGCACTTCCTCGAGCACCTGCTGTTCAAGGGCACGACCACCAGATCGGCCCGGCAGATCGCAGAGGACATCGACGCGGTCGGCGGCGAGATGAACGCGTTCACCAACCGCGAGCACACGGCGTACTACACGCGTCTGCCCGCGGCGCGGGCACAACTCGGGATCGACATCCTGGGCGACGTGCTGACCGACCCGGTCTTCCGGCCGCACGAGGTCGACGCCGAGCGGCACGTCATCCTCGAAGAGATCCTGATGAACCTCGACATGCCCGAGGATCACGTGCACACGTTGCTGGCCGAGGCCCTGTTCCCCGGCCACCCGCTGGGGCGCGAGGTGCTCGGCAGCCGCGAGACGGTCGAGGCCGCCACCCGCGACCAGATCGCCGAGTTCTTCGGCCGCTGGTACCGCCCGAGCAACCTGGTGGTGGTGGCCGCCGGCGACCTCGACCACGACGAGACGGTCGACGCGTTCGCCGGCACGCTCGGCCGGCTCGAGGGCGGCGAGCGGCCCGTGCGCGACCTGCCCGGGGTCGACGTCGAGCCCCGCGTGGTGCTCGACGATCCCACCGAG
Source organism: uncultured Acidimicrobiaceae bacterium (assembly GCA_964448525.1). Lineage (GTDB taxonomy): Bacteria > Actinomycetota > Acidimicrobiia > Acidimicrobiales > VFJN01 > ZC4RG19. The sequence continues at coordinate 3,059 of CAYUXB010000311.1, read as the reverse complement.
CAGGTGCACATCGCCATGGGCTGGCGGGGGGTCGACCACCACGACGACGACCGCTACGCGCTCATGGTGGCCAACCAGATCCTGGGCGGTGGCATGTCGAGCCGCCTGTTCCAGCAGGTCCGCGAAGAGCGCGGGCTCTGCTACTCGGTCTACTCGTGGGCGTCGACCTACGCCGATGCCGGTAGTGCCGGCATCTACGCCGGCACGGCTCCGTCCCGCGTCGGCGAGCTGCTGAGCGTCGTCGACGACGAGGTCGCCAAGCTGGTGGCCTCGGGCGTCACGGAGAACGAGCTGGCGGTGGCCAAGGGTTGCATCGAGGGATCGTTGCTGCTCGGGCTCGAGGATTCCGCGTCGCGCATGGCCCGGCTCGGTCGCAGCCTGATGGCCCGGGACGAGATCGTGCCGGTCGACGACCAGCTCGCCCGCATCCGGGCGGTCACCGCCGACGACGTGGCCGCCGTGGCGACCCGCGTCTTCGGCAGCTCCCGGGCGCTCGCGGTCGTCGGCCACGTCGACGACGCCGTCCTGTCCTGACTACCGGTCGCGGCCTCACGCCCCCCGGACCGGTCCTCGTCCCCGAACCGGCGAGGCGATGAGTTCCGTCTGAGACGGGGCGAGGTCATGGGTTCCGGATCCGGAACCCATGACCTCGCCCTCGTTCCGTCGGAACCCATGACCTCGACCTCGCGGCGGCGGGCGCCGACATCGCGCCGCCAGGCCGCGCGGACCGGCCATCGGCCGGTTGCGGTCAGGGGCGCTCGCGCACCTGGCCGGCCTCGACCTCGACCACCCGGTCGATGCCGACCGCGTCGAGCAGGCGACGGTCGTGGGTGACGAGCACGAGCGTGCCGGCGAACCCGTCGATGGCCTGCTCCAGTTGCTCCACGGCCTCGAGGTCGAGGTGGTTGGTGGGCTCGTCGAGGACGAGCACGTTCACGCCCCGTGTCTGCAGCACCGCCAGGGTGGCCCGGGTGCGCTCGCCGGGGGAGAGTGAGGCGACCGGACGCTCGACGTGCTCGGCCGACAGGCCGAACTTCGCGAGGGTCGAGCGGGCCTCGGACCGTTCGACCACGCCGGTCGCCTCGTGGAACCCGGCGAGCAGCGTCGTCGCGCCCGCGAACAGGTCGCGGGCCTGGCTGATCTCGCCGACGACCACGCTCGGGCCGCGCCAGTGGGCGCCCGAGGCGAGGGGAAGGCGGCCGAGCAGCGCCCCGAGCAGCGTCGACTTGCCGGACCCGTTGCGCCCGACCACGGCGAGCCGGTTACCGCCCGCCACCTCGAGCGACACCGGTCCGAGGGTGAATCCGGGCTCGCCGTCGCGGCCGGGTCGTTCGACCACCGCGTCGGCGAGCCGGAACACGACGTCGCCGCTGCGTCCCGCGTCCGCGATGCTGAGACGCAGGTCCCAGCCTTCCCAGGGCTTGTCGATCGCCTCCAGGCGGGCGAGTGCCTTGTCGGTGATCTTGGCCTTGGCCGCGACGTGCTGGGAGCTCTGGATGTTGCGGTGGCGGATGAACTTGTCGGTCTCGCCCGAGCGCTTCGCCGCCCGCTGGCCCTGGTTGGCCCACTGGCGCTGCGTACGACCTCGCTCGGTGAGCGAGTCCCGCCGCTCGAGGTAGACCTTGTAGTCCTGCTCCGCGTGCCGGCGGGCGAGGGCGCGCTCGTCGAGGTAGGCGAGCCAGCCGCCCTCGTAACGGGTGAGGGTGTGGGCGTGCTCGTCGATCTCGGCCACGGCGGTGACCGTGCGTTCGAGGAACGCTCGGTCGTGCGACACGACGGTCACCGGGGCGGCGAGCCCGAGGACGAACCGCTCCAGGCGGTCGAGGCCGTCGAGGTCGAGGTCGTTGGTGGGCTCGTCGAGCAGGAACACGTCGAACCGGGCCAGCAGCAGCGCAGCGAGCTGGGCGCGAGCCGCCTGGCCGCCGGAGAGCTGGCTCGTCTCCCTGTCGAGGCTGGCGGCGTCGAGCCCCAGCTCGTCGGCCACTGCGCCGGTCCGGGCGTCGAGGTCGGCGCCCCCGAGCGCCATCCACCGGTCGAGCGCGTGCGTGTACCGGTCGGCGGGATCGGCAGCCCCGTGCGGGGACGTGTCGCCGAGCGCGGCGGTGGCCTCGTCGAGGGCGGTCGAGGCCGCGGCCACGCCGGTGCGTCGGGCGAGCATGGCGCGCACGGTCTCACCCGGGCGGGGATCGGGCTCCTGGGGCAGGTAGCCGACCGTGGCGGTGGGCGGGGCGAGGCGCAGGTGGCCGCCCTCGGCGGGGCGCTGCCCCGCGAGCACGCGCAGCAGCGTCGACTTGCCCGACCCGTTGGGACCGACGAGCCCGACGCGAGCACCTGGCGCGAGGACGAGGTCGACGCCGGTGAGCAGCACGCGGGGACCCGCGGCGATGTCGAGGTCGCGAACGGTGAGGGTGGCGAGGGAAGTGGACACACGGACTCCAGGGTCGACGGGGGAACGGACGCGCTGGGAAGGCCGTGGTCGTTACATCGCCGGACACGATAGCGGTCCCGGCCAGGACCGCCTACGGGATTTCGCCCGCCCGCCTGCGGCCCCACCGCTTCACGTTCCGTGAACCCGGGCACGGAGTGCGGTTGTCCGTCGATCGGGCACTAGTGTGCGATTCCGATGACGGTGCGTGTGGGAGTCTTCGGTGCAGGTGGGCGGATGGGCAGCACGGTGTGCCGCGCCGTCGCCGCCGATCCCGACCTCGAGCTGGTCGGGGCGATCGATCCCCACCACTCGGGCCTCGATCTGCGGCACGTGACCGGGGTCGACGTCCCCGACCTGCACATCGCCCCCGATCCCTCGGCGTTGCTCGAGGCCGGGGCGGAGGTGGTCGTCGACTTCACCGTCCTCGACGCCTCCCGCCAGAACCTGGCCTGGGCGGCCGACAACGGCGTGCACGCGGTGGTCGGCACGTCGGGCTTCACGGACGACGACTGCGAGCGGCTGCGTGCCCGGTTCAGCCGCAGCAACTGCCTGATCGCGCCGAACTTCGCGATCGGCGCGGTGCTGATGATGCGGTTCGCCGAGCTGGCCGCGCCCTGGTTCGAGACCGGCG
>CAYUXB010000310.1:0-4333 GCA_964448525.1 uncultured Acidimicrobiaceae bacterium | reverse complement strand
GACCGCGGTCGAACGGGGTCGGCGTGCGGACCGGTCGCTCAAGATGGGCGTGTGCGGCGAGCACGGGGGCGACCCCGAGTCGATCGCGTTCTTCCAGCGGGTCGGCCTCGACTACGTGTCGTGCTCCCCGTTCCGCGTCCCGGTGGCCCGGCTCGCCGCCGCGCAGGCCATCGTGGCCGCGAACCGCTAGGACGCGGTCCAGGCGAGATCTCCACGTTGTCCGGTTCGGAGCGTGTCCTGACGCTGGATACACTCCGTCGGACCGAAGGGGAGTAGCCCTCAACGTGACTCATCGTCAGTACGGCCACCGGGCGGCTCCTGCCGCTTCGCGGCCCGGTGGGTTCGGCCCCGGTGGCGGGCAAGACCTTCGGCTGGAAGTCCCCGTGGCACACAGCCGGAGGTAGCAACTGGTGTCCCTGTCGTCCCTCGCCGTCCTGGCGTCCGAATCGTCCGGTTCGGACGACAACTTCGCCAGCTTCGAGGTCGCTCCCTGGATCTGGGTGGCGTTCCTGGCGTTCGTCACCCTCTTGCTGATGATCGACCTGCTGGTCGTGCACCGCAAGCCGCATGCACCCACCACCAAGGAAGCGGCCATCGAGTCGGCGGTGTGGATCGGCATCGGCATCGCCTTCACCGGTGTGATGGCCGCTTGGCACGGTAGTCAGGCGGCCACCGAGTACATCTCGGGCTACTTGATCGAGAAGAGCCTCAGCGTCGACAACGTCTTCGTGTGGGCGCTGATCATGAGCTACTTCGCGGTGCCGCGGAAGTACCAGTTCCGAGTGCTGTTCTGGGGCATCTTCGGGGCGCTCGTCCTGCGCTTCATCTTCATCTTCGCCGGCGTCGCGCTGCTCGAGCGGTTCGAGTGGATGTTGTTCGTGTTCGGGGCCTTCCTGCTCATCACCGCGGCGCGAATGGTGCGTCACAGCGACGACGACGAGGTCCATCCCGAGAACAACCCGGTGCTCAAGCTGGTCCGCCGGGTCATACCGTCGACCACCGAGTACGACGGGCAGAAGCTGTTCGTGCGGCACGGCAAGAAGCTGCTGGCCACGCCGCTGTTCGCTGTGCTCATCGTCATCGAGACGAGCGACGTGGTGTTCGCCGTCGACTCGATCCCGGCGATCCTGGCGGTCAGCCGCGAGCAGTTCATCGTGTTCAGCTCGAACGCCTTCGCCATCCTCGGCCTGCGCGCCCTCTACTTCCTGCTGGCCGACCTGCGGGAGAAGTTCTCCCTGCTGCAGCAGGGCCTGGCGGTCATCCTCGCCTACGTCGGTGTGAAGATGATCGTCGCCGAGTGGTACCACATCCCCACAGCGCTCAGCCTCGGGGTCATCGCGGTGGTTCTCGGTGTCTCGATCTGGTTGTCCATCCGCAGGGATGCCCGCTCGTCCGAGGGTGATCCGGTGGCGGTCGGTGGTGACGGGCTTCCGACGGTCGTCGACGGTCCGACGGACACCGGCGGCCCCGCCGTCCCGGGGGCGAACGGCGCGACGACCGACTCGCCCGAGGCGGTCGGTCCACCCCAGGACGATTGATCGACGGATAGGTCGTTGACGCCCGTCCGGGCCGCCAGGGAGCTGGCGGACCGGACGGGCGGCGACCGGACGAAGGCGAACAGCAGCACCAGCAGGCGAGCATCACGGCAGCCAAGAAGCACCCAGCTCGAGCGCCCGCCGGTAACCTCCCGGGCCGATGGGCATCCACGACGAGGACGTCGCTGCGGTACGGGCTGCGTCCGACATCGTGCAGATCGTCACCGAGTACACGCCTCTGCGGCGCGTCGGCCGGCAGTGGAGCGGCCTGTGCCCGTTCCACACCGAGAAGACCCCGTCGTTCTCGGTCAATCCCAACGAGAACGTCTTCTACTGCTTTGGTTGCCAGGCCAAGGGCGATGTCTTCGACTTCGTCATGCAGAAGGAGCAGGTCGACTTCCCCACGGCCGTCGAGCGGCTGGCCGGCAAGACCAGCATCACGCTGCGCTACACCGATCGCAGCGAGGGGGAGGGGCGCAAGCGCCGGGCCAAGCTCGTCGACACGATGGCGCGGGCGGTGGCCTGGTACCACGAGCGCCTGCTGTCCGGCCCGGATGCCGGCGCCGCCCGCCGCTACCTGCGGGAGCGGGGGCTCGACGGCACCGTCGTGCGCGACTTCCAGATCGGGTGGGCGCCCGACGCCTGGGATGCGCTTGCCAAGGCGCTCCGGCTCGACAAGGACCTGGCGGAGGGCACGGGCCTCGCCCGCGAGAACAGCAAGGGCCGGCTCAACGACCACTTCCGGGCCCGCATCCTGTTCCCGATCTACGACGACCGGGGCGACCCGATCAGCTTCGGCGGGCGCATCCTGCCCGGGGGAGAGGGGCCCGGAAACCAGGGCAAGTACAAGAACACGACCGAGACGCCGCTGTACAACAAGTCCAAGGTCCTCTACGGCCTCGACCGTTCGAAGACATCGATCGTCACGGCCGGCACCGCCGTCATCTGCGAGGGCTACACCGACGTGATCGGGTTCCACCGGGCCGGGGTGCCCCTCGCGGTGGCGACGTGCGGCACCGCGCTGACCGACGACCACGTGCGGCTGCTCACCCGGTTCGCGGCCCAGCGCCTCGTGCTCGCCTTCGACGCCGACGGCGCCGGTCAGGCCGCGGCAGAGCGCTTCTACAGATGGGAACGTGAGCACGACCTCGAGGTCGCCGTGGCCGATCTGCCCCCCGGCCAGGACCCCGCGGATGTCGCCGGCACCGACCCCGAGCGCCTGGCCGCGGCGGTGGAGGGGGCGACGCCGTTCCTGCGGTTCCGGCTGGACCGGGCGTTCGCCGCCGCCGATCTGGCAAGCAACGAGGGCCGGGCCCGGGCGGCAGAGCGCGCGATCGAGATCGTCGCCGAGCACCCGACCGACCTCGTGCGCGACCAGTACGTGATGGACGTGTCCTCGCGCTGTCGGGTCGACCCCGATCGGCTGCGCAAGCTGTTGGACGAGGTGCGATCCCGCCCGCGCCGTCCGGTGGAGGAGCCCCGGGCCCGCCGTGGCGCACGGGGCACACGGGGTTCACAGCATGGCCGGGAGCAGCGGGACGCCGGTGCCCGGCGGGACGAGGCGCCGTGGCCCACCGATGAGCGGGGTGGCCGCGCGGTCGAGAACCGTCCCGACGACGAGCTGGCCGAGGTGGTCGTCGGCGGCGGACCCGGCGCCGCGGGTGGCGGTTCGGCCGTTCGTCCTCGGCGCCAGGAAGGCCCGCCGGCGCCACGCCGCGACGGTCCCGCGCTGGAGGTGCTGCGCCACGCAGTGCACGATCCCGAGGCCGTGGCACCCTGGCTCGACGTCGCCCTGTTCGACGATCCGGTCCACCTCGGAGCGTTCCGGGCACTGCTCGACGCCGACACCCATGCCGATGCACTGGCCACCGCTTCGCCGGAGGTCGCGGACCTGCTGGCGCAACTGCTCGTCGCCGAGCCGATGTCCGAGGCGTTCGACGCCGTACGGCTGTTGCACATGGAGGTTGCCCGACGGCAGATCTCCGCGGTGCGTCTCGTGGGAGCTACCGACACGGATGGTACGCAGGCGCTCACGGATCTGGCGACGCTGACCCGGGTGATGGACGGCCTGCGCAACACGCAAACGGCGGCCGATTCGGCCGACCGATTGCTAGCCTGGCTCGCAGAGAGGGTTGGAGACGGGGGATGACCGACGTGCCATCGACGCTCGACACATGGAACGGGTCGGCTGAGGCCGAGCTGGCCAAGCTCGTCGAGAGTGCACGCGGCACCGGCCGTCTCACCCAGCACGACCTCGTCCGCGCCTTCGAGCACATCGAGATGACGCCCGATGTGCTCGACGAGATCTACCGGCGCTGCCGGGCGGCGGGCATCGAGATCGAAGAGACCCGCGATCTCGACCTCGACGACGTCATCCCGTCGCCGGATCTGCCCGGGGCCGACTTCGTGGTCGACGACGGCTCCGTGGTCACGCTCTCGCCCGAGGCTGCCCGCAACCGGGCCGCCCACGTCCGTCGCCGTTCGGCCACCCTGCGTCGTCGCACCCGCATCAACGCCGCGCAGGCCACGGAACGCGGAGGCGGCGGCACGTCCGACCCGGTGCGGATGTACCTGCGCGAGATCGGCCGCGTGCCGCTGCTCGTCGCCGCCGAGGAGGTCTCGCTGGCCAAGCGCATCGAGGCCGGCGTCGAGGCATCTGTTCAGCTCGCGGAGCTCGACGCCGCCGGTGCCATCGGCGACCTGCCACCCGAGGAGGCCCGCCGGCTCCAATGGCTGGCCGACGACGGCGACGACGCCAAGAGCGGTCTCATCCAGGCAAACCTGCGCCTCGTCGTGTC
>CAYUXB010000309.1:0-4344 GCA_964448525.1 uncultured Acidimicrobiaceae bacterium | reverse complement strand
ATCCAGCAGGCGATGGCGGCGCTGCGGTCCCAGCGCACGAGCTTCGTCATCGCTCACCGGCTCTCGACCATCCGCGACGCGGACGTGATCCTCGTCATGGAGGCCGGGCAGATCGTCGAGCAGGGCCACCACGAGAACCTCCTCGCCCGCGACGGCGCGTACGCACGGCTCTACAACGCCCAGTTCGCCGCGGCGGCCGTCGACCTCGACGAGAACCTCGACGCCGATCCCGCTCCCGCTTGATGGAAACGGCATTCTTTCCTGGGTAGATTCAGCGTTCTATGCACAGCGGAGCACCCGACGGGCCGCGCATCCGGCCGTTGCCCCCCGGCGAGTGGCCGGACACGATGCGGGACGCGCTCGCCGCGCTCGTGCCGCCCGACCCGCGGCACCCGTTGCCCGAGCGCCGCAGCGACCGGCCGAAGGGGCTGAACATCCTCGGCACGCTGGCCCACCACCCGGCTCTCACCCGGGCGTACCACGCGTTCAACGGCCACGTGCTGTTCGCCACGACGCTGTCGCTGCGCCAGCGGGAGCTGCTCGTGCTGCGCGTCGCCGCGCTCCGCCAGGCGGCGTACGAGTGGGCCCAGCACGTCGTGATCGCCGCCGACGTCGGCATCGGCCCCGACGAGATCGCCCGGGTCGCCGAGGGGCCCGACGCCCCCGGCTGGTCCCCGTCCGACGCCGCGCTGCTCCGTGCGGTCGACGAACTGGTGGGCGACGCGAGGATCGCAGACACGACCTGGCAGCTGTTGGCGGGCGAGCTCGACGAGCAGCAGCTGATGGACCTGGTGTTCACCGTCGGCGCCTACGACCTGCTCGCGATGGCCATGCGTTCTTTCGGTGTAGAGCTGGACGCTGACCTGAAACGAGAATAGGCTTCTCATCATCGGAGATCAGAGCTATCGCCGGGGCTCTCACCCCGACGGGAGGACCACGCGCATGGCGCACTTCACCAAGCCTGCTGAAGGCTCATGGACGCAGCACTTCGGCATCGGCACCGAGCCCGTCTCGTACGAGGACTCGATCTCGCCGGAGCACTACGAGCTCGAACGTGATGCCATCTTCCGTCGCACGTGGCTGAACGTGGGGCGGGTCGAGCAGGTGCCGAAGAAGGGCAACTACTTCACGCGGGAGCTCGATGTTGCCCGCACCTCGGTCATCATCGTGCGCGGCGCGGCCGGCGAGGTCCGCGCGTTCCACAACATCTGCCGCCACCGCGGCAACAAATTGGTGTGGAACGACTACCCCCGTGAAGAGGTCAGCGGTTCCTGCCGGCAGTTCACCTGCAAGTACCACGGCTGGCGCTACGGCATCGACGGCGCGCTCACCTTCGTGCAGCAGGAGGACGAGTTCTTCGACCTCGACAAGGACGCCTTCGGCCTCGTGCCGGTGCGCTGCGAGGTGTGGGAGGGGTTCATCTTCGTGAACCTCGACGATGCCGACACGACGTCGCTCCAGGACTACATGGGCGAGATCGGCGCCGGCATCGCCGGCTACCCGTTCCACGAGATGACCGAGGTGCACCGCTACCGCGCCGAGATCGGTGCCAACTGGAAGCTGTTCATCGACGCGTTCGCGGAGTTCTACCACGCACCCGTCCTGCACGCGAAGCAGGCGGTGGCCGACGAGTCCCGCAAGCTGCAGGGCGTCGGCTACGAGGCCCTGGCCTACGGCGTCGACGGCCCCCACTCGATGGTGTCGTCGTGGGGCGGCATGTCCCCGCCGAAGGACCCGTCGATGGTCAAGCCGATCGAGCAGAAGCTCCGCAGCGGCCTGTTCGGCCCGTGGGACGCGCCCGACATCGGCATCGACGAACTGCCCGTCGGTCTCAACCCGGCCAAGCACCCGGCCTGGGGCGTCGACACGTTCGTGTTCTTCCCGAACTTCATGCTTCTCGTGTGGAAGCCGAACTGGTACCTCACGTACCACTACTGGCCGACCTCCCACAACACGCACATCTTCGAGGGCACGCTCTACTTCGTGCCGCCGAAGAACGCGTACGAGCGGCTCCAGCAGGAGCTCGCGGTGGTGACGTTCAAGGAGTACGCCCTGCAGGACGGCAACACCCTGGAGGCGACCCAGACGATGATCGAGTCGCGGGCGGTGACCGAGTTCCCGCTCAACGACCAGGAGGTGCTGCTGCGCCACCTGCACGACACGGCGCGCGGCTACGTGCGCGACCACCAGGAACGCCAGGCCACCACGACACCGGTCGAGATCTCGGCCGTGTCGTGAGCGGAGGAACCACCGAGATGACCACCCTGCTTCCCGCCGACTTCGCCGACCTCGAGCCCTACGCGGACTGGGCGCTCCCGACCGAGCGCGAGCGCTACGAGAAGCGCCTCGCCAGCTCGATGGACGAGCTGCAGACCTTCTACGACGTCGCCTTCCCCCGGCTGGAATCGGCGACGTCCTACCTCGAGCAGTTCGGCATGGACGCCCTGCCCGACGACGGCAAGCGCCTGCTGTGGCTGTTCGCCTCGCTCGTCACGGTGTCGTTCCCGGTCGAGGTGTGGCGTCAGCCACGCGTCCCGGACAGCGGCGCGTCGGCGATCGAGGCCGACGTCCACCCGGCGATCTGACGCTCGCGGTCCGGGGTCGGTTCACGACGATCTGGTACTTGCTCTCTCCGATTCCGAGAAGCTAGTTTCCGTGACATGTGGCACGAAGAACGCCTGCTGATCGACGGTGAGCTCGGCCCGGCTGAGGCGGGCCGAGCCTACGAGACCCTCAACCCTGCGACCGGCGAGGTGCTCGGCACCGCCGCCGACGCGACCGTCGGCGACGCCGAGCGTGCCATCGCGGTCGCCCGGCGCACGTTCGACACGACGTCGTGGGCGACCGACCGCGAGTTCCGCACCCGGTGCCTGCGCCAGTTGCACGAGGCCCTCGTCGCACGCTCCGACGACCTGCGCACGCTGCTGATCGCCGACAACGGCTTGCCCCACATGCTCACCCAGGGCCCGGGGCTCGACACGCCCGTCGGCATGATCAACTACTACGCCGACCTGCTCGAGAAGTTCGAGTGGACCGAAGACCTCGGCACCGCCGAGACCATGGGCCGAGTGAGCACCCGTTGGGTCGAGAAGGAGCCGGTCGGCGTCGTCGCCGCCATCGTGCCCTACAACTATCCGGTCCAGATCAGCCTGGCGAAGCTCGTGCCGGCCCTGGCCGCCGGGTGCACCGTCGTGCTCAAGGCACCGCCGCAGTGCCCGTGGATCACCGCCGCGCTCGGCCGTGTCATCGCCGAGGACACCGACATCCCCGCCGGTGTCATCAACATCCTCACGTCGTCCGAGGTCTCGGTCGGCGAGGCGATGGTGCGCAGCCCGCTGGTCGACATGGTCAGCTTCACCGGCTCGACCGCAGCCGGCCGGCGCATCATGGCCGACGCCAGCGCCACCGTGAAGAAGGTGTTCCTCGAGCTCGGCGGCAAGTCGGCCTGCATCGTGCTCGACGACGCCCCGCTCGACCTCGCGGCGATGATGGCCGCCTTCACGATCACCTCGCACGCGGGCCAGGGCTGCGCGATCACGAGCCGCCTGCTCGTGCCCGCGTCGGCGCACGACGAGATCGTCGAGCTGACGGCGTCGATGATGGCCGGCGTGGCGGTGGGCGACCCGGCCGACGCCTCGAACATGATGGGTCCGCTCATCAGCGAGATGCAGCGCCAGAAGGTCGACGGCTACGTCCAGGGCGCCATCGCCGAGGGCGGCACCGTGGTCACCGGCGGCAAGGTCCCCGAGGGCCTGCCGAACGGCTACTTCTACGAGCCGACGCTCGTCGCAGGGCTCGGCCCCGACGCGACGCTCGCCCAGGAAGAGGTGTTCGGTCCGGTCCTCGTCGTGCTGCCCTACAGCGACGACGACGAGGCCGTCGCCATCGCGAACAACTCGTCGTTCGGCCTGTCGGGCACCGTCTTCGGCACCGACGAGGAGCGTGCCACCGCCGTGGGCCGCCGCATCCGCACCGGCACGGTGAGCGTGAACGGTGGCATGTGGTACGGCGCCGATGCCCCGTTCGGCGGCTACAAGCAGTCGGGCATCGGCCGCGAGATGGGCGTCCCGGGCCTCGTCGAGTACCTCGAGCTCAAGACCTTGGCGCTGCCCGCGGAGTGACCGGGCACCGACGCCGGCCGTGACGCAACGGCCGGCGTCGGCCCCGCTCGTCGAGGGTCAGAACGTCGACCGCCGGCGGCGGCGCGGATGGGGACGACGGTCGCTGTGCGGTCTCTGCCGCGCTCAGCCCAGGTCGGCGATCACCTGGGGGAGGTCGGCGGTCGTCAGGATCACCGCCTTCAGCGTCCGCGTGCCGATGTTGCCGGTGGCCCACTGGACGACT
>CAYUXB010000308.1:0-4367 GCA_964448525.1 uncultured Acidimicrobiaceae bacterium | reverse complement strand
CGTTGCAGATCCACGAGTCGGTGGGCCACGCGGTCGAGCTCGACCGCATCCTCGGTTGGGAGGCCGCCTTCGCCGGCACCTCGTGGCTCGACCCGGGGCGGCTCGGTCGGTTGCGCTTCGGCAGCGATCTCATGAACATCACCGCCGACGCGACGTTGCCCGGGGCGATGGGAAGCTTCGGGTTCGACGACGAGGGCGTGCCGGCCCAGCAGGTCGACATCGTGCGCGACGGCCAGTGGGTGGGCGTGCTCTCGGGGCGTGACTCGGCGCCGCTCGTGGGCTTGACCTCGGGCGGCATGGTGCGGGCCGACGGCCCCGCCCGGCTGCCGATGGTGCGGATGACCAACGTCGGCCTGCTCCCGGGCGACTCGTCGCTCGAGGAGATGATCGCGGGCACCGAGGACGGCATCTTCATGCAGACGAACCGGTCGTGGTCGATCGACGACAAGCGGCTGAACTTCCAGTTCGGCTGCGAGATCGGGTGGGAGATCAAGGACGGCGTCGTCGGGCGCATGGTGCGCAACCCGACCTACACGGGCATCGGCCCGACGTTCTGGTCGTCGCTCGACGCGGTGGGCGGGCCGGACGTCTGGACGGTGTGGGGCGTGCCCCACTGCGGCAAGGGCCAGCCGCTGCAGGTGGGCCACACCGGGCACCACGCGGTGCCGTGCCGCTTCCGCGACGTGCGCGTCGGCGTGCACTGAGATCTGGTCGGAGCCGGTCGGTCAGTCGCCCCCGGCGGCGACGCGCTCGACCAGGTCGGGCAGGTCGCGGATCGAGGTGAGCTCGTGGTATCCGTGGTCGGCGCCGTTGGCCCCGGGCACGTTCTCGACCTCCCACGTGTAGGTGTAGGGCAGGTGGGCGGCGTGGCCGCCCAGCTCGACCACCGGCAACACGTCGGAGCGCACCGAGTTGCCGATCATGAAGAAGCGCTCGGGCTCGACGCCGGCGGCGGCGATGACGCGCCGGTAGGTGGGGACGTCCTTCTCCGAGACGATCTCCACCCGGTCGAAGCGGTCGGCCAACCCGGAGCCGGCGACCTTGGCCTCCTGGTGGAACAGGTCGCCCTTCGTGACGATGATCAGCCGCCGGCCGCTGGCCGCCACCTGCTCGACGACCTCGGGCACGCCGTCGAGCAGCTCGATCGGGTGGTCGAGCAGGCGCTTGCCGAGCTCCAGGATGGCGCTGATCTCGCGGCTGGTGATGCGGCCCTCGGTGAGCGTGATGGCGGTCTCGATCAGTGACAGCGTGAACGCCTTGGACCCGTAGCCGTACAGCGCCAGGTTGCGGCGCTCGGTGGCGACGACCTGGTCGTCGATGCGGGGTACGTCGTCGACGTAGGGCGCCAGCAGCTCGCAGAAGCGGTGGTGCGCGTCGACGAAGTGGCTCTCGCTGTGCCACAGGGTGTCGTCGCCGTCGAAGGCGACGACCTCGATGTTCCTTCCGTTGCCGCTGGTGGTGCGCACGTCCGACCTCGCTGGGTGGAGGGGAGGGCAGGGTAACCGGTCCCTCCCCGCTTCCCGACGCTTTTTGGCTACCGTCCGGGGCCGATGGCCGACGCCACCTCCGACGAGATGCCGGCCGCCGGCGCCGACCCGGACGCCGCCGCCCGCCTGTGCGAACGCGTCCTGGCGCGGCTGGGGGGACGGGCGGACGGGGTCGCGAGCGCCGAGGTCGGCACCATCGCGCTCACGCGGTTCGCGAACGGTCGCATCCACCAGAACACCAGCGAGGACGCGCGCGGTGTGCGGCTCGCCGTGGCCCTCGACGGCCGGGTGGCCAAGGCGACGACCAATCGCACGGACGACGCCGGGATCGCGGCCATGGTCGAGCGGGCGCTTGCCGCTGCCGCGCTGCGGCCCGTCGATCCGGACTTCGCCGGGTTCGCCCCGCCGGCCCCGGTCGCGGACGTGGACCACTGGGACCCCCGCACCGCTGCCGCCACACCCGACGATCGGGCCGATGTCGTCGCCGCGTTCGTGGCCGCTTCGCAGGCGGGGCGAGAGGGGGGTCCGGGTGCGGACGCCGGCGCTGCCGGCTACTGCTCGATGCAGGCGGTGGCACACGCGCTGGCCTCCACGACGGGGCAGCGGGCCGGCGCGCGGCGCACGGTCGCGGCGGTCGACGGCATCCACCGGGTCACCGGCCGGAGCGATGATCCTGCGGACGGGTGCGCGCAGGCGGTCTCGGCGCGGATGGGCGACCTCGACGGGGCGGCGATCGGCGCCCGGGCCGCGGCGAAGGCCTGGTCCGGTCTCGACCCGGTCGAGTTGCTGCCAGGCGACTTCGAGGTCGTGTTCGAGCCCCGGGCCGTCTCCGCCGCCCTGCTGTTCCCGGTGCTGCTCGGCTTCAACGGCAAGGGGCACGCCGAGGGGACCTCCATCGTGCACCTCGGCGAGATGCAGTGGGACGAGTCCGTCGACCTCTGGGACGACGCCACCGATCCCCGTGCCCTCGGCGACCCCTTCGACGCCGAGGGCACGCCCAAGCGGCGTCACGACCTGGTGCGGGCGGGCGCATCGGTGGGCCTCACGCACGATCGCCGGTCGGCCCGACTGGCCGCCGCCGCTCCGACCGGCCACGCCGTGGGTTCCGACGCCGTCGGGGGGATCGCCACAGATCTGTTCCTCGGCGGCGGTGCGCAGACCCCGGACGCCCTGGTGGCCGGCGTGGAGCGTGGGCTGCTGGTGAGCGACCTCTGGTACAACCGCGTGCTCGACCCGAAGACCCAGGTGGTCACCGGCCTGACCCGCAACGGGCTGTTCCTCATCGAGGAGGGGCGGGTCACGCGGCCGGTGCAGAACCTGCGCTACACGCAGTCCGTCGCCGCGGGCTTCGGCCCGGGGCGGGTGCTCGGGCTCGGCGCCGACGCCCAGCTCGTGAGCGAGCGTGGGCTCACGATGCACGTGCCCAGCGTCCGGCTGGCGGCGTGGAGCTTCACCGGCAATGCCCGTGGTTGACCTTGAGTGTCACACACCCTCGATACGGTTCGAGGCATGGCGAACACCTCCACAGCTACCATGCACCCTCCGATGACCAACACCGACACCGATGCCGTCCCTGCGCCCGAACCCGGCTCGGGGCTCGTCCTGGGGGGCGACGGGCGTGCCCGTTGCGCCTGGGGCGCGGGCGACCCGCTCTACGTCGCCTACCACGACGACGAGTGGGGTCGTCCCCTGCGCGACGAGCACGCCCTCTTCGGGCTGTTGTGCCTCGAGTTCTTCCAGTCGGGCCTGTCGTGGCTCACCATCCTGCGCAAGCGGCCCGCGTTCTTCGCCGCGTTCGACGGGTTCGACCCCGTCGTGGTGGCCGGCTACGGCGACGCCGACGTGGCGCGGCTCATGGCGGATGCCGGCATCGTCCGCAACCGGGCGAAGGTCGACGCCGCCGTGGCCAACGCCCGGGCCCTCGTGGCGATGCACGCCCAGGGCGAGACGCTGGTCGACCTGCTCTTCTCGTTCACCCCGGCCGCGGGCGTCGACGATCGGCCGCCGGGCCGGTTCACCGGGACGGGGCAGATCCCCAGTTCGACCCCCACGTCGAAGCGCCTGGCCAAGGCGCTCAAGGCCCGGGGCTTCCGCTTCGTGGGCCCGGTCGTGGCCTACGCACTGATGCAGTCCGCGGGCGTGGTCGACGACCACCTGGAGGGCTGCTGGGTGGCGACGTAGCCGCGCCGACCGCGGCTACCAGAGCTGGTCGGTGTAGCGGTCGGTGCCGGGGACGGTGGGGATGAACGGCGACGCCCACCGCACGGTGCCGCTGCCCGACCCGGCGACCGAGTCGGCGTAGTCGCCCACCGCGGCCCACCAGGCGGACGGTTCCGCTTCGGCGAACCAGAGCTGCATCTCGCGCCGATCGGCGCCGTCGGTGCCCGGCTGGGTCACCGGGGCGTCGGGTGGCAGGGGCACGCCGCGGAAGCTCAGCACCAGAGACACCGGTCCGTCCGCGGGCAGGGTCGGCCGGGGCGCCGGCTCGTCGCCGCGGGGCTCGACGATCACCGCGCCCAGACCGCGGAACGGATGGTCGAGCGCCAGCTCGGGCGGCACCCCGTCGGCATCGCGGGCGGTCACACCCTTGTAGAGGTAGAGCAGCGTGTGCACGTGGTCGCGCTCACCGAACATGCGACCGTTGGCGTGCAACCAGTGCACCTGACGGGTCGACCAGTCGGCGTTGTCGCGGAAGCGGCCCTTGGGCGTCCAGTACAGCGCCAGATACGAGCCGGCCCGGTCGTCGCCGAACAGCGGCTCGGCGCTGCCGATGCGCACGTCCTTCAAGTCGCGGGTGCACACCCACCGCCGGCCGGCGAAGAAGAACGGGCCGTTCATGCAGCCGGCGTAGAAGTGGTCGCGCTCGTACCAGCGGTTGTA
>CAYUXB010000307.1:2912-4400 GCA_964448525.1 uncultured Acidimicrobiaceae bacterium | reverse complement strand
GCGCGTCGTTGCGGGCGGAGTCGAGCGGGTCGCCGTGGTCGCAGAGCTCGACGGCCACGTTGCCGGCCCCGAACGTGTCGACGAGGCGGCCGAGCTCGCGAGCGGCGGCCGCCGGGCCTCCGTCGACGAGAGCCCGGGGCACCGCCCCCTTGCGACAGCCGGTGAGCACCAGCCAATGGCCGCCGTGGGCCGCGGCCCAGTCGACACCCGAGTAGTCGGGCCGCCCCTTCTCGCGGCCCGCCAAATGCCCGGTGCTGAGGGTGGACGCCAGCCGGGCGTAGCCCTCGGGGTCGCGGGCCAGCACCAGCAGGTGGTCGCCCTCCGGGTCGGCCTTGCCGTTCTGCGGGCGGGTCAGCCCGAGCGACAGCTCGGCGCCGAAGACGGTGGGCATCCCCACCGCCCGGGCGGCCTCGGCGAAGCGGACCACCCCGTAGAACCCGTCGTGGTCGGTGAGGGCGAGGGCCTCGAGGCCCAGGCGGGCGGCTTCCTCCGCCAGCTCCTCGGGGTGGCTGGCCCCGTCGAGGAAGCTGAAGTTCGAGTGGCAGTGCAGCTCGGCGTAGGGGGTGGCAGCGGAGCGTCGCTCGAGACGGGCCGGCGGTTCGTAGGCCGGACGGTGGGACGACCACGCCGGGCTGTCGCCGCCGTTGGCGCCGTCGGGCACGTCGGTGGGCCGGCGCTCACGCCGGGCCCACGCGCCCCCGGTGGTCCACCAGGCGCGCGGGTCGCCGCCCGGCCGGCGGTCGGACAGCGTGCGCTCGATCTCGCTCCAGGGGACGTCGGGGTTGTTGAAGCCCACGCCCCGAGTCTACGAACGCATGTTCGTACCGTCATCCGCGCGTTGCGTCATGGATCGCTCGACGCCGTCGGCGGCGGCGCGCTCGCCCCGGTAGTAGTCGAGGCCCCACTCGGCCACCTGGGCGACGTAGCGCCAGCGCTCCTCGTCGCCGAGGCCCTCACGCACCTGACCGAGCTGGTCGAGCATCTCGTCGCACCATGCCCGGTGCGCCTCGACCGCCGCCCGCAGCTCGCCCGGGTCGAGCAGGTGCCCGAAGAACACCCGCAGCGCCACCGGGTGGCGCAGCACCGGCGGGTCGGGGGGCGTGGCCAGCCAGGCCCGCACCACCTGCTCGCCCTCCGGGGTCAGCCGGTAGACCTTCGTCGACCGGGCCCCGTCGCGCACCACGCGGCGCTGCGTGACCAGACCGGCGGCGGCCAGTCGCTCGACCTCCCGGTACACCTGGCTCATCGCCGGCGCCGACCAGAAGAAGCGCAGGTTGTCGGCCCAGCGCTTGAGCTCGTAGCCCGACAGCTCGCGGCCGAACGACAGCAGGCCGAGCAGGGTGTAGCCCGTCTGGGTCGGCGCCGTCGAGGTCACACGGGTCGCCGAGACCTCGGGGTTCGCGGGAGTTCCGGGCGGCGCAGACGGATCCCCAGCGGTGGGCGACGAGGAAGCGGAGGACAGCGACGGAGAGGAGGGCGACGACGACG
>CAYUXB010000307.1:0-2812 GCA_964448525.1 uncultured Acidimicrobiaceae bacterium | reverse complement strand
GAGGAAGGCGACGACGACGGAGAAGAGGGTGACGAGGACGGAGAGGATGGCGGTGTCGGGAGAGCGGACACGCCTACCAGCCTATGTTCCCAACGGGAAGAGCACGTCAGGCAGACGTCCCGTCGCCGATTCGCAAACCGCTGTCCGAACCAGATGTGACGTCGGTACCGTGCAGGGGGTCGAAACGCTGGGCGGCGGCGGGCAGGACATCCGGGCGTGACACGCGCGTTCGGCGATCGATTGCAGGGAAGGACAGGCACGTGCGGCGTACCAAGATCGTTGCGTCCATCGGGCCGGCTTCGTGGGACGAGCCGGTGTTGCGCAAGGTGATCGCGGCGGGTGCCGACGTCATCCGCATCAACCTCTCCCACGGCGAGCCGGCGACCCAGCTCGCCCTCGTCCACCGGATCCGCAGCGTGGCCTCCGACGAGGATCGGTCGATCGGCGTGCTGGTCGACCTCCCCGGACCCAAGCTGCGCATGGCCGCCTTTCCCGACGGCGGCGTCGAGGTGTTTCCGGGCGACCGCATCGAGCTGCGGTGCGGAGCTGCAGCGAGCGATCGGCGCACCATCGGCCTCGACCTCGACCGCCTCGGCCTCGAGGTCGGCGACCGCGTCATGGGCGGCGACGGGGCCGTGGTGCTCGAGGTGGCCGAGACCGCCGGCGACGAGGGGCAGTCGGCCCATGCCGTGGTCCGCCGCGGCGGGCGACTGCAGGGTCGTCCCGGCATCCACCTGCCCGACGGCGTCGGCGGCATCGCCGGCCCCACCGCCCGCGACCTCGAACTCGCCGTCGCCGCCAGCCAGGCGGGCGCCGACGCGGTGGCGGCCTCGTTCGTGCACTCCGCGGCCGACGTGCAGCGGCTCATCGACGCGCTTGGCGACGACCGCCCCCAGGTCGTCGCCAAGATCGAGACCGCCTCCGCGGTCACCGAGGCCGACGAGATCCTGGCGGTGGCCGACGCCATCATGGTCGCCCGCGGCGACCTGGGCATCCGCCTGCCGATCGAGGACATCCCCCACGTGCAGAAGCACCTGGTGCGCGCCGCCATAGCTGCCGGGCGCCCGGTCATCACGGCGACCCAGATGCTCGAATCGATGATCACCGCCGCCTACCCCACCCGCGCCGAGGTCTCCGACGTCGCCAACGCCGTGTTCGACGGCACCGATGCCGTGATGCTGTCGGCCGAGACGGCCGTCGGTGCCGAGCCGGCCGAGGCGGTGGCCGTCATGGCCTCCGTCGTCGAGCGGGCGGAGCGCGAGGCCGACTACCTGCAGTGGGGCGCCAAGCTGGGCAAGCTGCGGCGCTCCCGCCCGCTGTCGACCACGGCCCGCATCACCGACGCCACGAGCGAGGGGGCGTGGCGGGCAGCCAGCAACGTCGGCGCGGCGGCCATCGTCTGTTGCACGCCGTCGGGCAACACGGCCCGCGCCGTGGCCCGCTTCCGGCCCACCGTGCCGGTGCTGGCGGTCAGCCCGTCCGAGCGCACGGTGCGGGAGCTGTCGCTCACCTGGGGCGTGACCTCCGTGTGCGGGCCGAAGTGGTCGACCACCGACGAGATGGTGTGGTTCGCCACCGAGCAGGCCATGGCGACGGGCATCGCCGGCACCGGCGACGTGGTCGTCGTCATCGGCGCCTACCCGGGCGACCCCGACCCGGCCGCCGACGTCCTCCGCGTGGTGCGGCTGCGCTGACCGCCACGCCCGGCAGGGCAGCACGACTTTGGGGGACCGCTCGCCGCCGTGGACCGGGGGAAGCCCACGACGGCGAGCGATCAGGGTGCCGGCCTCGGGTGCGCCGGCACGACCACGACAGGGACCGGTGACGAGCGGATGACCGCCGCGGTGACCGAGCCCGTCAGGAGGCGGCTGATACCCGACCGACCGTGGGTCGCCATCACCACCAGGGCGACCTCGGGCTGCTCCGCCGCCTCGACGATGCCGGTGGCGGCGTCGACCGCGTGGCGGAAGCCGACCTCGATCGACGGAGCGCCGGTCGATCCGGCGCTCTCGACGATCCCCGCCAGGTAGTCCTGCGCGACCTCGTCCACAGAGGCCTGCCGGTGGCGACCGAGCTCCGCGAACTGGTGGCGCAGTTGTCCGTCGACGACGAGCAGGAGGCGCAACGGCTCGTCGAAGCGTCGGGCCAGGTCGAGCGCCACGGGCACCGCGGCCTCGCTCTCGGACGAGGTGTCGAGCGTGAGCAGGATCATCGGGGGCCTCCAGGGGCGGACGAAGCCGAGGGACCGGACCCGGTGACGGTCGACCGGGTGGTCATCGGTCCGGACCGGGTGACGATCGACCGGGTGGTCATCGGTGCCCGCTCCGCACGAGCGCCGGGTCGTCGACACCACCGGCGCTGCTGTCCGCAGCGCTCGCGGCAGCTGCGGCGTCGGCTTCGGCCGCCAGTTGGGCGGAGAGGCTTTCGCCTTCGATGTCGACGTTGGGGATCACGCGGTCGAGCCAGCGGGGGATGCGCCAGGCGCGGTCGCCGAGCAGGGCCAGCACGGCGGGCACGATCGTCATCCGCACCACGAAGGCGTCGGCGAGCACACCGACCGCCAGCGCGAACCCGATCATCTTCACGTTGGGGTCGGAGCTGAGGACGAAGGCGGCGAACACCGCGACCATGATCAGCCCGGCGGCCACGATCACCCGGGCGCTGTGGCGGACCCCTTGCACGATCCCGTCGAGGGCGTCGCCGTTGTGGACGTAGTCCTCCCGGATGCGCGAGACCAGGAAGACCTCGTAGTCCATCGCCAGGCCGAACAGGATGCCGAGCAGCAGGATCGGCAGGATGCTGATGATCGGGC
>CAYUXB010000306.1:0-4440 GCA_964448525.1 uncultured Acidimicrobiaceae bacterium | reverse complement strand
GCCACCAGCTGGTGGAGCGCCTCGTCGAGCAGCCACTTCTCGAACCGGTTGGCGGCCAGGTGCCCGGCGAGCGCATCGGCCACCTGCTGCTGGGTGGTGGCGTCCCGCTGGTCGGTGCGCAGCTGCTCGACCCGGGCGAGCTGCTCATCGATGCGGGTGACGGCCTCCTCCGCCCGGGCGTGGGCCGCGGCCACGGCCTCGCCTGGCCAGGCGGCGGCCCGGCCCTCGGCGACACCGGCCTGCCGGGCAGCGGCCGCCAGCTCGGTGACGAGCGCGGCCGCGTCGGCCCGCGCCGCCTCCATCGCCCGCCGGTGCTCGGCGAGCTGGTCGGCCAGCGCGGGTGCCCGGTCCTTGCCCCACGCCACGAGCTGCGCCCAGTCCTCGGCCAGGTCGCGTCGCTCGGCCGGTGGGGGCGCGAGGGCCGCGACGGTGTCGCGGGCGCCGTCGAACGCCCGACGGGCCTCGGCCTCCCGGGCGGTGAGGGCCTGGAGCTGGCGGGCCACCGCGGCGACCGCCTTGCGGGCGTCGCGCTCGGCCTGGCGGGCCTTGTCGAGGGCGTTCTCCGCCGTGCTCACCCGGGCGAGGTCCTGCTCGACGCGCTCGAGGTCGGGACCGTCGGCCAGCCGCTCGTCGACGGCGACCAGGTCGGCCCGCACCCGGACGAGCTTCTCGTCGACCCGGGCCTGGTGGGTCCGGGCCTTGCTGAGGGCGTCGGTTGCGGCGGTGACCGCGGCGTCCGCATCGGCGAGCGCCCTGTCGGCGCGGGCCAGATCGTCCGGCGGCTCGTGGCGGGGCAACTCGGCGACGTGCTGGCCGCACACCGGGCACGGCTCGCCGGCGACGAGGTCGGCGACGAGCGCGTGCGCCCGCAGCGCCACCTGCACCTGCTCGCGGCGCGTCCGGGCGGCCGACTGACCCGCGCGCGCCTCGGCGAGGACGGCCTCGGCCTGCGTCACCGCCGCGGTCGCATCGGCCTCGGCCTGCGCGCCCCGCTCAGCGGTGGCCACCAGCTCGACCCGCCGGGCGTGGTCGTCGCGCCGGGCATCGAGCGCCCGTCGGTCCGGGAGCGCGGCCAGGGCCTGCTCGGCGTCCGCCACCGCAGCGACCGCCTCCTCGTCCAGCTCGGCGCAGCGGACGCGGGCCTCCTCCGCGGCCGCCAGCTCGGACGCCAGCTCGGCCACCCCCGCCGGCGCGACCAGCCGGTCGAGCAGCGCCGCCTGGCCGGCGATCTCGTCGACCCGGGCCTGAGCTCGGGTCGCCGCGGCGTCGAGCTCCTCGAGGCGGGGGCGTTCGGCCGCCAGCCGCTCGACCAGTGCGGCGAGCATCCCGACCTTGGCGACGGCCTCGGCCCGCACCTCGGGCGTCACCTCGCCGAGGCCGTCGAGCTGGCCGGCCGCCACCTCGGCCCGGTTGCGGGCGACGGCCCCACGCTGGCGGGCGGCCGTGGCGACGCGGTCGTACAGGCCGAGGTCGAGCAGGCGCACCAGCAGGTCCTGGCGGCTGCGGGGCTTGTCGTGGAGGAAGCGGGCGAACTGGCCCTGGGGCAGCGAGACGCAGGTGGTGAAGTGCTCGAACGTGAGCCCGAGCAGAGCGGTGACGGCGTCGGTCACCTCGTCCGCGGCCCCGGCGAGCACCTCGTCGCCGCGCTGGAGGCGCGCCTCCTTCGTGGTCGCGCCCCCGGACCTGGTGGCACGCACCACGCGCACAGCGCTGTAGGCGTCGCCGTCGACCGTGAAGTCGAGGCGCACCCGGGCCTCGGTCAGGTTCTGGCTGACGACCGGGGCGACGGCCCGGCGGTCGTCGAGGCGGGGCACCGAGCCGTAGAGCGCGAACGTGAGGGCGTCGATGACGCTCGTCTTGCCGGAGCCGGTCGGGCCGACGAGAGCGAACAGGTCGGCACCTGTGAAGTCCACGACCGTCGGCGCCCGGAAGGTGGTGAACCCCTCCACCTCCAGCCGGACCGGCCTCACGGCGCGGCCTCCGCGGGCTCGGACACGACCTCGTCGACCAGGTCGTCGAACAGCGCGAGCAGGCGGTCGTCGTCGATGTCGCGGTCGGCCAGGTACTCGGCGAGCAGGTCGTGGGGCGTGCGGCGGAGGCGGTCGGGGTCGGCGACGCGGCGGCGCTCGTCGTCCTCGCGGGGCGCGAGCACGACCTCGACGGCGTCGGGCACCCGTTCGCGCACCTCGTCGGCCAACCCGGCCCGTGCGGGCTCGTCGAGCACGATGCGCAGGTGGTCACGGAGGCCGGCGTCGGCATCGCCGAGGGTCCCGTCGCCGAGGGTCTCCTCCTCACCCGTGGCCGCGCCGGCCGCCTGCGCCGCCGCCAGCACGTCGACCAGCGTGCCGCGGATCGTCCGCAGCCGCCGTCCCTGCCGGAGCGGGACCGCGCGCACCTCCGCCGGGAGCCCCGGGCGAACGTCCACGACGTTGACCTGCGGATCGTTGGCCGTCTCGCCGAAGTCGAGCTGGAGGGGCGAACCGCAGTAGTGCAGCGGGGCGGGGCCGGGGAGCTGCTGGGCCCGGTGCAGGTGCCCGAGCGCCACGTACTGCGCGGCCCCGGGGAAGGCGGTGGCCGGCACCCAGTAGTCGAACACCGTGTGGGCGCCCCGCTCGCCGCCGCCCATCGCGCCGCCCATGACCATGAGGTGGCCGACGACCAGGTTGACCGTGTCGGCCCGGAAGCCCGAGGTCAGCATCCGCAGGATGCGCACGACCCGGTCCGCGTAGGCCGCGTGGGCGTCCGCGGCGTCGCCCGACAGCAGCAGGTCAGCCGTGACGACATAGCGCTGGGACGGGAACGGCAGCAACGCGACCTGCGCCACCTCGCCCCCCGCTTCGACCTCGACCACCCCGCCGTCGCCGGGAGGGCGGATGGCGGAGGCGACGTGGATGCCGCTCGCCTCCGACAAGGGCGCGACCGCGCCGAGGCGCTGGGCCGAATCGTGGTTGCCGGCGACGACGATCACCGGCCGACCGCCCGCGGCGAGGTCGAGCAGCGCCCGGTAGACGATGCGCTCGGCCTCGGGCGTCGGGGCGGCGGTGTCGAACAGGTCGCCGGCGACGACCACCAGGTCGACCGACTCGCGCTCGGCCACGCCGGCGATCTCGCCGAGCACCGCCTGGTGCTCGGCCGCCCGCGAGCGGCCGCGGATCGCCTTGCCGACGTGCCAGTCCGAGGTGTGCAGCAGCCTCATACCGGTCCGGCCTCGGCGCTCATGCCGACGGGAACCCGGCGAACGGGTCGTCGGCGCCTGCGTCCGAGGCGCCGGCCTCGTCGCCGGCGGTGCCAGCGGTGCCGTCGGACCCGTCCGTGCCGCGGCCGTGGCCGTTGCCCCCGACCCCGGCCCCGCTCGCCGCGGGGAGGTGCCCGGCCTCGCTGGCGCGGGTCGCCCACGCCGGGAACGGGAACTGCACCACGAGCGGGATCGGCAGCTCGGGCTGGGAGACGATCATCGTGCCGGGCTTGACGATCGTGGCCCGCTGGCGCTGCACCGGCGGCAGGAAGCCGTACTCGCCGCGTGAGGCTTCCGCCGAGTCGAGCCGGCCCACCACCCGCACCGCCGAGTTGGCGACGATGCGCCGCTCGACCTCGCTGGCGGTCTGCTGCGCGCCGACCAGGATGATGCCGAGCGAACGACCCCGCTCGGCGACGTCGAGCAGGATCTCCTTGATCGGGCTCGACCCCTCGCGGGGCGCGTACTTGTTGAGCTCGTCGAGCACGACGAACTGGAGGGGCCGGGCCTGGCCCGACTGCTCCTTGCGGCGGAACGCCTGGCCCAGCACCACGCCGACGACGAAGCGCTTGGCCCGGTCGTTGAGGTTGTGCATGTCGACGACGGTCACCTGGGCCCGGTCGAAGTCCACGCGGTGGGTCTCGGGCCGGGGGACGTCGGCCCGGATGAGGTGCCGCATGTGGCCCCGGGAGCCGTGCAGCCGCCGCAGGAACGCGTTGACCGTGCCCGCGCCGATCGCCCGCCCGGCCCACTGGTCGTGGCCGTCGAGGTCGACCTTGTCCTCGATGAGCTCGACGAGGTCGTCGAACGTGCGCACCACCTGGCCGTCGATGCTGACCGCGCCGTCGCCCACCGGCTCGGCGCTGCGCTTGAGCTGCGCCACCACGTTGTGGACGACCATCGTGTACTGCTGGCGGTCGTCCTCGGCGTCCGCGAACAGGAAGGGCAGCAGCTCCTGGCGGCAGAACTCCTCGATCGTCCAGAAGAACGAGGTGACGTCGCGCTGGCGGGAGGCGACGTCGGGGCTGGCGTTGGGGTCGTCGCGCACCGGCGGAGCGAAGAACGCCACCGAGCCGAACGGCCCGCAGGGCAGGCCGAGGCGCGCGTAGCGGGCCGGCTGGTCGGGGCCGAGCTCGGTGTTCGGGTGGTCGAGGAAGAGCAGGTCCTCGCCCTTGACGTTGAAGATGAGCGCCTTGGTGTTGGCC
>CAYUXB010000305.1:0-4450 GCA_964448525.1 uncultured Acidimicrobiaceae bacterium | reverse complement strand
GGGCGCGCATCACCGCGTGCTGCCGCAGGAACGTCTCGTCGGGGAACACCTGGTGTCCCGACGGCGCGATGCGCGCCACCAGCGGGCGGGGTCGACCGTCCCACGTGGCGTCGAACAGCACGGTCTCGTTCGACCATCCGGTCGAGCCGGGGATCGTGACGTCGGTGACCGTCGGTCGCTCGACGCCCGCCACCTCCCCCAGCCAGCGGGCGAGCGTGGCGGCCGTGGCCTCGGGATCGCGCTCGAGCACGCTCATCGGCGCACCCTTCGGGATGCGCGCGATGAGCGATCGGCCCTTCGGGCCGAACAGAGCGCTGTGCTCATGGTTCGCTCGCTTCGCACGCTCACGTGACCGCCACCCCGTCGCTCACCAGCGCGTCGATGGCCGCGTCGTCGAGGTCGAGCTCGGCCAGCACCTCGCGGGTGTGCTCGCCCAGGCGGGGCGCCCGCCACCGCGGCGACGGTGGTGCGCCGTCGAAGTCCGCCGGCGTGGCCAGCATCGACCACCCGCCCGTCTCGTCGGGCACGTTCACCACCGAGCCGGCGGCGAGGAACTGCTCGTCCGCGAGCAGGTCCTCGACCGTGTTGACCGGGCTCCAGAAGACGTCGGGCTCGGCCTCGAACGCGTCGGCCCACTCCGCGAGCGGGCGGGTGGCGAAGATGGCGTCGAGCTCGCCGATCAGCTCGCGCGAGTTGATCGCCCGGCTCCTCGGGTCGGCGAAGCGCTCGTCGGTCAGCCACTCCGGGCGCCCGACGGCCCGCGCCAGCGCGGGCCAGTGGCGCTCGCCCTCCAGCCCGACGATCCAGAACGCCCGGCCGTCGCCGGCGGTGTAGTTGTTCACCGTGGGGCTGTGCATGGTCTCGCGCTGCCCGATCGCCAGCGTGCGGCCCCACATGAGCGCCACGTTCACGTCGAAGCCGAGGGTGTAGGCGCCCTGGCGCAGCAGCGAGGTCGACACGACCTGGCCCTGGCCGGTGCGGGCCCGCCCCACGAGGGCGGCGCTGACCATGGCGGCCCCGGTCATCGCCACCGAGTGGTCGCCCATGCCGCCGCGCTGGAACGGCAGCGGGCCGCCTGGCGCCCGCAGCGACTCGGCGATGCCGGCCCGGGCCCAGAAGGCGGCGATGTCGTAGGCGGGGCGATCCGCCTCGGGTCCCGCGGTGCCGTACCCGGTGATGAGGGCGTAGATCAGGTGCGGGTGGCGCTCGCGGGCGGCCTCCGGCCCCAGCCCGAGACGATCGAGCGCGGCGGGCCGCACGTTGGTGAGGAACACGTCGGCCTCGGCGAGCAGCCTGTCGGCCACCTCGACGCCCCGCTCGCTCGACAGGTCGAGGGCGATGCCGCGCTTGCCCCGGTTGTCGAGCTCGAACACCGGGTTCACGTCGAGGTCGCCGCCGAGCATCCGCTGGAAGGAGCGGGCCGGGTCGCCGGTCGGCGGCTCGATCTTGATCACGTCCGCGCCCCAGTCGGCGAGGATGCCGCCCGCTCCCGGCCCGGCCACCCACACGCCGAGCTCGACCACCTTGACGCCGTCGAGGGGACCGGCCTCGACCTCATCGGGGCCGATCATGACCGCGGGAGGCCGCAGCGGTGCTGGGCGATGATGTTGCGCTGCACCTCGCTCGTGCCGGCGTAGATGGTGGTGCCGAGCGAGAAGCGCAGGGCGTGCTCGATGCGCCCGCCGGCGACGGCGGTCGGGTCGGTGCGGCTGCGCAGGGCGTCCGGCCCCACGAGGGCGCTCAGGTCCTCGGCGTTGCGGACGATCGCCTCGGTGCTGAACAGCTTGCTCATCGGCCCCTCCGCCAGCGGCACCTCGCCGTTGGCCTCCATCCACGTGGTGCGGGCCTCGAGCAGCTGCGCGACCTCCAGCTCGGTCGCCGCCCGGGCCAGCCGCCGGCGGACGTCCGGGCTGTCGAGCGGCACGGTGCCGTCGACGCCGGGCTCGGCCGCCCACTCCTCGGTCGCCTCCAGCAAGCGGGTGAGGTGCGGGCTGAACGGCGCCGAGTGCTCGTCCTGGAGGGCGAGCATCAGCGACCGCCACCCGTCGCCCACCTCGCTGATGCGCCAGCGGTCCTCGACGAAGACGTCGGCGTAGTAGGTGATGTTGGTGCGCTCGCCCGAGATGGTGCGCACGGCCTGCACCTCGACGCCCGGCCGGTCGAGCGGCACCAGGAACGTGGTGAGCCCGCGGTGCCGCCGGCTGTCCGGGTCGGTGCGCACGAGCAGGAACACGTGGTCGGCGACGTGGCCGTTGGTGGTGAACATCTTCTGCCCGTCGATCACCCATCCGCCCTCGACCGGGCGGGCCCGGGTCTGCACGGCGGCGACGTCGGAGCCCGCTTCGGGCTCGGTCATGCCGAGGGCGATGGTCACCTCGCCGGAGGCCACCCGGGGCAGGATCTCGGCCTGCAGTTCCGCCGAGCCGCCGGCCGCCACCACCCGGCCGACCATCGCCCCGGTGGACACGGCGTAGAACGGTGCCTCTGCCCGGGCGAGCTCCGCCTCCAGCACGTGGGCGAGAACGGGGTCGAGGGGGCGCTCCTCCGGCCCCCACTCCGAGGCGATCCAGCCCCGCTCGCCGAGGGCGCGGGCGAACTCGTCGTCGTGGGATTCGCCCGTGGCGTACAGGCGGTCCTCGACCTCGGGCGGCAGGTGCTCGGCGAGGAAGGCGCGCACCTCGGTGCGGAAGGCCTCGGTCCCGGCGTCGACGGCGAAGTCCATCAGCGTGCTCCCGTGGTCGTGTGGCGCGCCGGGACGTAGCGGGCGTCCGCGGCGCGGGCGTCGGCCGCTTCGGCGTCGCCCCACACCCGCGCCCACCCCCGGGCCCGGCGGTAGTGGAGCTGCACGTCGTACTCGAGCATGAACCCGTATCCCCCGTGGACGTGGACGGCGTCGTAGGTCGCGGTCTCGGCGGTGCGCGAGGCGAAGGCGAAGGACATGGCCGCCAGCTCGCGCCCGCGATCGTCGTCGACGTCGAGCGCCCAGGCCGACTTCTGGGCGAGCAGCCGGGCACCGTCGAGGTGGGTGGCGTCGTCGGCCAGCGGGTGGGACACGCCCTGGAACGTGCCGATCGGTGCGCCGAAGGCCCGGCGCTCGGCGGCGTAGGCGCAGCCCAGGTCGAGCGCGGCGCTGCCGATGCCGACGAGGGCGGCAGCCGTGAGCACCAGCCACTCGTCCAGCGCCGCCTCGAACCGCTCGGTCGCCTCGACGCCGGCCGCCAGCTCGACAGCGTCACCGCTGGTGAGTGCCCCGGCGACGTCGATGTCGGCCAGTGGCGCGGCCGCCAGGTTGGCGACGGGTCGGCGAGTGCGGTCGGACACCGGGACGAGGACGAGGCGCCCGTCGTCGAGCACGATCACCGCATCGCAGACCGCACCGGCGGGCGTCAGCGCGGCAACACCGCCCCGTGGCGGGCGAACGGCGAGGGTGACCAGCCGCTCGCCGGCGAGCGCGGGACCGAGCGCGTCGAGCGCGGCGGGCGAACCGATCGACGCCAGCAGCCGGACCGCGACCTGCGCCTCGAGCACCGGTGCCGGAGCGACGGCCCGGCCGAGCAGCTCGGCGACGAGCGCGAGGTCCTCGAGCGAGGCCCCCCAGCCGCCGTGCGTCTCGGCGACGCCCATGGTCACGGCGCCGGTGTCGAGCAGCGTGCGCCACAGCGCAGCATCGACGCCGCTCGGCTCCGCGGCCCGCACGTGCTCGGGCGTCGAGGCCTTGGCCAGCAGGTTGGTGAACGAGTCGACGAGCTGTTCCTGCTCGTCGCTGAGACCCAGATCCATCGGTCGGTGCCCTCCCAGGTGGCCGTGCGAACGGTGGCGGTACCGGGGTGAGAACCCCACTCACCCTCAGCGTAGTGCCGAGTTCGCGTCAAACGGGAGGGCGGCTTCGTGATTCTGACGGTGAATCAGATTCTGCAGCGGCCCGCCCCTAAGCTCGCGCCATGACCAGCTACGAGACGCTGTCGGTGACCAAGGACGACGGCATCGCCTGGGTGTCGCTCGACCGGCCGGCCGTGCGCAACGCCGTCAACAAGCAGATGCAGGCCGAGCTGCGCGAGGTGTGGACGGGGTTCCGCTACGACGACGAGGTGCGCTGCATCGTGCTGACCGGCGAGGGCGACGCCTTCTGCACCGGCATCGACCGGGCCGAGGCGGTCTCCGACGAGAACAACGCGTCGATGGCCGCGGGCGACTTCCCGGACTACCCGACCCCGTGGATGTACGACGATCCCGGCCGCGACGTCGGCCCCAAGGCCTGCGACCTGTGGAAGCCGGTGATCGCGGCGGTGCAGGGCATGGCGTGCGGCGGCGCCTTCTACCTCCTGGGCGAGGTCGACTTCATCATCGCCGCCGACGACGCGGTGTTCTTCGACCCGCACGTCACCTACGGCATGACCGCGGCGTTCGAACCGATCCAGATGCTCTCCAAGATGCCGTTCCAGGAGATCAT